>NZ_WWJT01000683.1 GCF_009865385.1 Streptomyces sp. SID486
CGGCCCCCGGGCGCAGGGCAGGGCGGCGCGCCGCGGGAGCGGCCCGGCGCACCACCGCACCTCCGGCCGGGAGAAGATCGGTCCGGTGGCCCGGGTCCGCATCCTCACCGAGGGGCGCGGACCGGCCGGCCCGCGCGCCCGGACCGCCCACGCCCCACAGTCTTCAGGAAGTTGAGGTCATGACCGAGAAGCTCACCGTAAGTGTCCTGGGCACCGGCATCATGGGCGCCGCGATGGCCCGTAACCTCGTACGCGCCGGACACACCGTCCGCGCCTGGAACCGCACCCGCGCCAAGGCCGAACCGCTCGCCGCCGACGGCGCGCACGTCGCCGGCACCCCCGCCGAGGCGGTCGAGGGCGCCGATGTCGTCCTGACCATGCTCTACGACGGACCGGCAGCCCTGGACGTCATGCGCGAGGCCGCCCCCGCGCTGGCTCCCGGCGCCGCCTGGGTGCAGTCCACCACCGCCGGCATCGAGGCCGTCGGCGAACTCGCCGCCTTCGCCCGCGAGCACGGCCTGGTCTTCTTCGACGTGCCGGTGCTGGGCACCCGGCAGCCCGCCGAGGACGGGCAACTCCTCGTCCTCGCCGCGGGGCCGAGCGAGCACCGCGCCGCCGTGACCCCGGTGTTCGACGCGGTCGGCGCCCGTACCGTGTGGACCGGGGAGGACGGCGCGGCCGGCTCCGCGACCCGGCTGAAGCTGGTCGCCAACAGCTGGGTCATCGCGGCCACGGCCGCTGTCGGTGAGGTCCTGGCCCTGGCGCAGGCACTCGGCGTGGACCCGCAGGGCTTCTTCGACGCCATCGCCGGCGGCCCGCTCGACATGGGATACCTGCATGCCAAGTCCCGGCTCATCCTCGACGACCGGCTGACCCCGCCGCAGTTCGCCGTGGTCACCGCCGTCAAGGACGCCCGGCTCATCGTCCGGGCGGCCGAGGAGCACGGGGTCCGCCTGGACGTGGCAGCCGCGAGCGCTGAGCGGCTGGAGCGGGCCGCCGCGCAGGGTCACGGCGACGAGGACATGGCCGCCGCCTACTTCGCCAGCTTCGCCGACTGAACGACCGCCTCGCGCAACGGCGTCGCCCTCGCCGCCCGGCGGGGCAGCCCGCAACGGTGTCGGCCTCGCCGCCCGGCGGGGCAGCCCGCAACGGTGTCGGCCTCGCCGCCCGGCGGGGCAGCCACCCGAAGCACGTCGTCGCCCGGTACCGGGCACCCGGTCACCGGGCTGACGTCACGACGGCCCACCGGCGCGTGCGAGAGGCGGCCGGTGTCACTCGGCGGCGCCGGAGCCCTCCGGCTTCTCGCGCGAGGCTTCCGCCGGCACGGTGTAGAAGACGGACGAGCCCTGCTTGCTGCGGTGGGCGAGGTTGCGGGCGACGAGGTTCTCCAGGGTCGTGCGGACGACCTTGGTCTGCACCCCGCGGTCGGGATGCTCCTGGCCCAGCGCTTCGGTGACCTCGGCCGCGGAGCGCGGCTCGCTCTGCTCGGCGAGATGCCGGCGGACGAGTTCGATGAGCGTGGGCTGCCCGGGCTCGGAAGCCGGCCTCGGCGCCGTCGAGCCCTTGGCCGCGGCCGTCTTCGGCGCCGTCGAGCTCTTGGCCGCGGCCGTCTTCGGTACCGTCGACTCCTTCGCCGCGGCGGCCTTCGGCGACGACGGTTTCCTCGCCGCCGCCTTTCCGGCCGTCTGCTTCCCGTCCTCGGTGCGCCGGGTGCCGCCGCTCTTCTTCCGGGGCGAAGGTACGACCGTGCTGCCGGCCGGTGCCGCGATGCCGAGTGCCTGCCGCATGTTCAGCAGGATGGAGTGGTCGTGCTGCAGTGCGGTCAACTGTTCTTGCAGGGACGCGATTTCGGCCGTGATGCGTTCCTGTTCCTTGAGGTTGCGATCGAGGTCGTTCGTCACCTGGCTCACGTATTGAGAGGCCAATTCGGTGACGGGTCCAGCGCTTTCCGGCATCTTTCCCTCCGCTCCTGACGGTGCGACACCTGGATGATACGGGCGGGTCGACCTGTTTTCACCGTTCGCGGGGTGGGAACGGCCGACCGAACGCCACGGGAGACGGCGCACATGTGTCACACGGAGCTTCCCACGGGGTTGTCGCGCAGCCACGTCAGGACCTGCTCGGCATGTGCGTCCGGCGGGAAGACGGGATAGAAGACATGCTCGATCACCCCGTCGCGTACGACGAGTGTCAGCCGCTTGAACAGCCTTGCCCCGCCGGCCTCGAACGTCGGCAGCCGCAGGGCGTCCGCCAGGCCGAGCGCCGGGTCCGAGAGCATGTCGAATGGCAGCCGCAGCCGCTCCACGACCTCCCGCTGGTATCCGGTGTCCTGGCTGGACACCCCGTACACCCGTCCGGCCCCGGCGTCGAGCAGCTCCTGGAAGTGGTCGCGGAAGCCGCAGGCCTCGGTGGTGCAACCGCGGGCGCCGGGGATGGAGTTCCAGCCCTCCGGCAGGTCGGTGCCGGGGCGGCCGGTGAGCGGATAGACGTAGAGGACGGTCCGTCGCGGTCCGAGTTCCGCGAGCCGGACCTCCTTGCCCGAGGTGGCCGCGAGGGCGAGGTGCGGCACCGGCGTGCCGGCCAGCCGGTCCGTGGCGCCGTCGTCCTCGGGGACAGGCAGGCCGGCGGGCAGCGTGAGATGGTCCCCGCCGTCCGTAGCGGACGGTCCGGGCGGTGCCACCGTGCTGCCCCGGTGGGCCGCCGCGGTCAGGTGGGTGATCAGCGTGGCGCGGCGGGCGGTCAGCGCCTCGATGCGCTCGGTCAGTTCGTCGATGGCCGCGCGGTAACCCGCCAGCGAGGCCGGGCAGTCGTCGGCGTGCGCCCGGCCGGCCGTCAGGCACTCCAGGAAGGGCCGCGTGCGCTCGACGGGGATCCCCAGCCGGTGGAGCGTACGGATCTCCCGCACGAGACGCAGGTCGTCCTGCGTGTAGCTCCGGTATCCGTTCGGGAGCCGCTCGGGCGTGATCAACCCGAGCGATTCGTAGTACCGCACCGCCTTGGCCGTCACGTCCGCGTGGCGCGCCAGTTCACTGATCTTCATGTCGCTCACCTCGGCCTCACGCTAAACCTTGTCCCCAGGGGCAAGGTCAAGCGCGCCCGGTGGCGCCGCGCGGCGGCCGGCCGCGTGCCGTTTGGTGCCGTCGGCCTCCGTGGACCGGCGGCCCGCGTCCGCGCTACCCCAGGACGAGCGGGAGCCGTGCGGCCGACGGGCCCAGTTCAGACCGCTCGGCCTCGGTGGGGGCACGGCGTCCCGTGCCGATCCGCAGCGCCTGCCGGTCGGACCAGGACGCGGGGAAGGCCGTCCCGGCGATCCGCTCCAGCATCGCGCGCGAGCGGGCGAGCCCCTCGGCGGGAGGCGGCGGGGCTCCCGGGAGGTGTGCGGTCAGGTCCAGATGGTGCAGGGTCCACTCCAGCACGTAGGCGGAGAGGTAGTCGCGCACCGTGAGGACCATGTCCTGCGTGGCGACCCGCTGTTCGGGGTCGGCCAGGCCGGCCGCGCGCCCCGCGGCGGAACCGACGTCGTCCAGGTGGAACTTCAGCAGCCGCGGTTCCTCGTACGCGGCGGCCAGCCGGACCGTCAGCGCGTCCAGCGGGTCGTCGCCGGACGGCGGTGTGTCCGAGACGGCCCAGTAGGTCACCGCGTCGCGGGTCGGCTCCGCCGTGGTGGGCGTCGCCAGGGTGATCAGCACGTCCTGGGCGTCGACGACCAGATGGCACACCAGGTCCCGGACGAGCCAGCCGGTACAGCCGGACGGCCGCGCGAAGTCCTCGTCGGCGAGCCCGGCCACCGCCGTACGCAGAGCCGCCCACGAGTGGGAGAAGAGATCCACGACCGCAAACTAGCAGCGTCCGCCCAGCCCTTCGACCGGTTTCCCCCCGGCCCGGCCGAGTCCGACCGGGTCAACCCGCGTGCGGGCGGCCCCCGCACGCGCGCCCCTGGAGCACACGACGTGCGGCTCGGCCGCTACCGGGGCGCGGGCTGTGTGCCCCTGGCGTCGAGCAGGCCCTCGTCCACGAATCCCATCCTGCGGTTCATGGCTATCGCGTTCGCGTTCGCCGGGTGGTGGAAGGTCCGGACCCGGGCCGCCCCGCACTCCCTCGCGAAGCGCAGTCCCAGGGTCTTCATGGCGATCGAGATGCCGCGGCCGCGGTAGGCGGCCCGCACGCCGGTCATCTCGTTGAACACGAAGCCCTCGTGGACGGAGGTCGCCGCCATGCCGATCCAGGTGTCGCCGTCGAGGGCGATCACGACACCGCGCGGGTCGTAGCCGGCGGCGGCGAACCGCCGTTCGGCGTACTCCTCGAACGAGTAGAAGGCGCCGCGTTCGGGGATGTCGGCCGAGCACTCCTTGTTCAGTTCGTACAGGGCGCGCCGGTGCTCCGGTGTGTCGCCCAGTTCGGCGAGGGTCGTCAGGCGGATGCCCGCCGCGCGACACCGGTCGACATACGTCTCGTACGCGGAGGCGTCGAACGCGGCGACGTCGAGTTCGAGCCTCACCCACTGACCGGTCATGTCTCCCCTTCGTAGCGCGACCCCCTCATCCTGCCGTCCGGACGGGGAGAGGGGAAGATCACCCGCCCCCGCCGTTCACATCGATGAACTGTGCCCATGTGGGTGTACACGATCGATGATGGTGTGCAAAGCTCGGCCAACTTCTCTCGTGAACAGCGGAGTTGGAGGCCGAGCATGAGTGTTTCCCGACGGATGTTGCTGGCCACGGCGGCCGGTGCGGCGGCTGTGGGCGCGTCCGCGGCACCGGCCGCGGCGGCTGCGGACCGGCACGACACGGCAGGGACCCTGCGGACGCTCCGCGAGGCGGCGGACTACGCCGTGGAGAAGGTCCGTGCCGTCGCCCCCGGCGTGACGGGTTTCCCGGTCGGCACCAAGTTCGAGAAATGGACGTACTCGCGCAACGGCGACTGGGTGGGCGGTTTCTGGCCCGGGACGCTGTGGATGGCATGGCTGCACAGCGGAGACGACGCCTTCCGCACCTGGGCGGTCGAGTCGGCCCGGAACCTGGCTCCGCGCCAGTACGACACGAGCACGCACGACCTCGGCTTCCTCTTCTACCCCTCCTGGGTCACCGCCTGGCGCCTGACCGGCGACGACGAATGGCGGACCGGAGCGATCCGGGCGGCGGACTCCCTGACGCGGCGCTACAACCCGCGCGGAAAGTTCATCCGGGCATGGGGAGCGCTGACGGACACCGCCGACGCCGGCCGCGTGATCATGGACACCATGATGAACCTCGATCTGCTGGCCTTCGCCGGCCGGCAGACCGGCGACGGCAGGTATCTGGACATCGCCGTGGAGCACGCGAGGACCGCCCAGCGCGTCTTCCCCCGCCCGGACGGCTCCACCCCGCACGTCTTCGACTTCGACCCCGACACCGGCGCGGCGATCGGTCCGGGCACGGTGCAGGGCTACAGCCCCGCCTCGTGCTGGTCGCGGGGTCAGGCATGGGGGATCTACGGGTTCACCACGATGTACCGCAGGACCGGTGAGACGGGCTTCCGGGACACCGCGCGCAGACTCGCCGACTTCGCCATCGGGGCGCTGAGCCCGGACCACGTGCCGGTCTGGGACTACCGTGCGCCGCAACAGCCGCACGACGTCAAGGACGCCTCCGCCGGGGCCGTCATGGCGTGCGGACTGCTCGACCTGTACGCGGCGACGGGCCACCGTACCTACCGCGAGGTGGCACTGCGTCTGCTCACCGCGCTGGCGGACACCTGCCTCACGCGGAAGTCGACCCGGGCCGAGGCGGTCGTGGCCCGCTGCACCCGCAACCGCCCGGCCGAGGACGGCATCGAGATCTCCCTGCCCTACGCCGACTACTACCTGCTCGAAGGCATCCTCCGCGTGCTCCGGCCCGCCGAGGTCGACCGTGCGATCGACCTGTCACAGCACGGGTGACGCCGGGGGGCGTCACACGCCCCAGGTACCCGTCCCGTCGTCCCACGTCCTGGCGGGGTGGGAGGGGTCCGGTGCGTCCGACGAGTCGAGGTCCCAGTTGTTCACGGTCTTCGCGCTTCCGTCGGGAAGCGTCGTGGTGACCGAGGCGAAGCCCTGGATCCACTGCCAGGCCGTGGCCCCGGCGAACCCGGACTCCGTGGGTTCCGGGACGAGGAATGTGGCGGGATCCGGCAGAGCCTGGTCGTGATGGTGAAGAAACTGGTTGATGTTGAAGACCCATACGATCAAGTCGTCGTTACTTGCGAGGAGTTGGGCCGCGGTGTCCTTGAAGGAGCAGTAGACCGCCGGCAGGTAGGCCGTCTGGTCCGAACGGATCACCTCACACCAGGCGTTCACGTAGGAGACGAAGTTCGACGGCAACGTCCCGCCTATTTCGATGTCCAGGTAGATCCTCGGGTACCCGGGCAGGTCCGCCTCGTCCCCCGACGCGAAACCGGCCTGATCCGCGAGCTGTGCCGCACTCACGGCGTCCTTTCTGCCCTGCTCGGCCGTGAGTGTGTGGGAGCCCGGCCCGTTCGGATGCTGCTGTCCCACGAAGACCGGTGCGACCCCCCAGCCGGGGCCCATGGCCCGCAGGTCTGCCAGGTGGGCCATCCAGCTGGTGTTCCCCTGCGACGGTGCCGGCGCGAGGTAGAAGCCGGTCCACAGCAGGTTGGTGTTCGTCATCAGCCCTGCCATGAACGCGTTGCCGGGATAAGCGAGCCGGTCGATTCCTGCGAAAGCCATCGTTCTTCCCTTCGTCCTCCGGTGCGCTGCCCGGCCGAGCCGTCCTGCCGGGCCCGGTGCCCGGCCACGGGAGCGTGGGCGGGCACCGGGGACGCGCACTGCCTCACACGATCAGCCGTCCCAGCAGCCCGGCGAGCAGCGGCAGGAAGTCGGCCTCGACTCCGGCTGTGTCGTCGTGCCGCGACGGGACCGACACGCGGTCGACTGCGGGCACCTGTCGCGGCAGGGCCAGCAGGGCCGGTACCTGGCGTGGCAGTTCTCGTACGGAGTGGTCGTTCATCTCTCCTCCTCAGAGGATGTCCGGTGCGCCGGCCGGGTCGGCGCCTGCCGCGGTGTCGCAGCCGAAACCCATGGCGGGGGCGCAGAACCAGGGGCCCGGATCCCTGGGATCGTGCCCGTGCGCACCGCCTATCTCGTGCTCCATCACGCTCGGCGTGCCGTCGTCGTCCTCGAACGCCGTGCGCACCAGGAACGGCTCCGGCTGCCTCCGGCGGTAGATCACGCCCTGGACCGGCAGATTGAGTGCCATTGCGGTCACCTCTCCGTCCCCGTGTCCGCAGGGGACCCTCGGGGGTACCGCGCCGGTGCCCGGAGCGGGCCCGGACGTACCGGCGCGGTCTGAAAGGCGGTGTCAGAGCAGTACGTCCTTGAGGAAGCCGCCCAGATTGAAGCTGGCCGCGACGCCGGAGCCGTCCTCGGGCTCGGGTGCCGTGGTGCGCGTACGGTCGACCGGCGGGGCCTGCTGCGGCATCGCCGGCGACAGGGGCAGACCGGTGCCCCTGTCCCGCTCGTCGGTCTCGGTGCGTTCGAACATGGTCGTCGTCCTTTCCTTCCCGGTGGGGCTGTCCCACCGGCCGTCTCATCCGTCGGATCACTGCGGGGACCTCAGATGCCCAGGATCATCCGCAGGAGCCCGGCCGCCTCGACGCCGGAGCCGTGCTCCGGGGTGAGCGGCGTGGTGCGGGTGCGGTCGACCGGCGGGGCCTGCTGCGGCATCGCCGGCGAGGCGGGTGGCCGGTGGCCCCCGACCTGCTCGGTCTGCTCGTTGCGTTCGAACACCGTTCTCTCCTTTCCGAGGTGCGGAAGGGTGTCTCGCCCCTTCCGTCAGATGAAGACACCGCGCGAGGCGAGACACATCTGGCGTGCGGCGCCGGTCAGTTGGCTGCACTTACCGGCAGCGTCCACGCCCTGGCCCGGTCCGTGCACGGCGGGAACTCCTCCCTCCGAGCGCACTACCGGTGGCGCCTGGAGCGGCAGTGTCGTGGCCGGTTTCTCCGATGTCATGGCGGACCTCACTTCCAGCGGGTCGGTTGTGGAGCCGTTCAGAAGTCACCGAGGAAGCGGTGGGGCGGTCCGAGCGTGATCGGCGTCGGTTCGTTGACGTCGACGGGGAACAGGTACGAGACGCGGGCGCGCCGGTCGTTCTCCGGGTCGATGAAACTGACGATCACGTCCTGGCAGTCCGATCCCATGCGCTCGAAGGCGCTCTTCCTGACGGTGATGGTGTCCAGCGTGTACAGGTGGCTCCGGGCCTCGGGGGGCGCGGGCACGTACGAGGACGACAGGAGCCCCTCCGCGATCTCGTTGCCGACGTTGTACGCGTTGGTCCCGGCGTAGTTGAGGGCACGGTCGGCGGAGGTCTGCCCCAGGTTGCGGAACTGGTAGTAGACCTTGTCGAGGAACGCGCGGACGGTCATCCGCACGTCTGCCTCGTGGACGCTCAGCTCCGGGTTCTCGGCGTCATGCTTGGTGATCGCCTGGAGCACGGCGTCGACCAGCGCCGTCTCGTTCCAGAGATGCACCCCCCGCGCGTCGACCCGGACCTTGGGCACGAGCTGACCGGAGAACAGCCTGACGGTGTCCCCGGTCAGCACACCGGGGACCGATACCCGGGAGATGTAGTCCCGGGGCTGCTCGGCCCCGGTGTCCCCGCGGCCCTGCCGTTGCGCGGCGGCCATGCCCTGCGGCTGGTCCGCCGCCCCCGGGTTCTGCAGGGGCTGCTCGCCGACCTGCCCCCAGACCGCGTCGCGGAACATCTTGTACACCCGGGACACGGGCGGGTAGTAACTGTCGGTGAGGCCCGGGGTGTCGCCGGGGCGCCGGTCCGGGGGCGGCTCGACCGGCCCGCCCCAGTCCATCCCGAAGGCCGGCTCGGCCTCAAGCGCGTAGATCGGGGTGCGGTCGATCTCCAGGGTCCAGATGAGCTTGTCCGAAGCCCAGGGGTTGACGGAGAGGTAGTCGCGCATCTGACGCGGGTCGTACGGGTTCGCCTCCCGGTAGACGGGCCGGCCCTCACTGTCCGGCTGGGGGAGCGTGGTGAACCCCATCTGCTGACGGAAGCTGTCGCGGCGTGCCTCGGTCCCGAAGTCGAAGTTGATCCTCCCGATGGCGTACACCAAGGGCGGCGGGGCACTCACGGGTGCCGGCGCGCAGGCGGCGGCCACCCCGGCGCCGGGCGGGTGGGGGACACCGCCGCCCGGTTCGCGCAGCGGCGGCTGACCGGCGGCCGTGCTCCAGCCGCCACCGTCTCCGGTGACGGCCGCGGCCTGCGGAGCACGCGGACTCTGCGCCGCGTCGGCCGCCTCCGCCTCCGGCCCCGCACCGTCGCCGCCACATCCGCAGGCGGGGGCGACGGACGAGTGCGCCGCCTCGCCTTCCGGCACCAGCTGGGGAGGTGTACCGATGCCGGGGCCCGCGTCGTGGGCCGGCAGGCTGCCGTCCTGCGGTGAGACCGAGTTCGGGTGGTTCGTTTCCATGGCGTGAGCTCCCTCGCGTATGTCGTCTTCACCCGGGCCGTCCTGTCGGTGGGCAGGGGCCGGTTCCTGTGTCGGCGCCACGCCCGTCTCCGGCGCGTCGTCCGGCACTCCGGACGGAGCACCGCCGCCGCCGGTGATCCGCTCGTACGCCCGTGGCGCGTCCAGCCGGCCGACCAGAAAGCGGCGGCAGCGGGGTGCGTCCTCCGGGGCGCAGGCGGGGGCTTGTGCGGTGGCCAGGATGATCCGCCCCGCCTCCCGGGGATCGGGCTCACGCCCTCGGCGTAGCTGAGCGGCTATCAGCAGGGCGGCCGTGCCGGACACCGCCGGGGTGGCGAAGCTGCTCCCGGTCAGCGTCCTGACGCCTCCGCCCGGGGCCGCACCCACGATGTCCTGACCTGGGGCGATGACGCCATTTCTGCGGTACCCCGCCCCCCAGTTGTTCGTCTCCAGAGGCTCCCCGTCGGTGCCTGCCGCGCCGACGGCGAGCACGGACGGGGCCGCCGCCGGTACCTGGAGGCAGTCGCACCCGTCGTTGCCGACGGCCGCCACCACCAGGACACCCCTGTCGTCACACAGCTGGAGCGCCCGTTCGAGCATGCCCTCGGACTGTCCGTCGGCCGTGCGCTGGCCGCCGCTGATGTTGATGACATGCGCACCGTGCTCCACGGCCTGCTCGATCGCACGGGCCAGGTCCAGCTGGGGGACGCGCCCTTCGGCGGTGTCCCGGAAGATCGGCAGGAGCAGACCGCGGCAGCGCGGCACCATGCCGGTCACCGGACTGCCCGGCCGGCCGAACAGGAGACTGGCGACGTGGCTGCCGTGCAGCGACATGAGCCCCGGTCCGGCCTCTTCCTGCACGAGCGTGCTGATCCTCGTCAGACGCCCGTCCGTGAAGCACGGGTGGCGAAGGTCCACCGGTCCGTCCAGCACCGCGACGCAGACCCGGTCGTCGCCGAGCAGTTCCTCCTCGGAGGCGAGACCGTCGAGCACCGAGCGAACTTTCATCGGATCCACTTCTCCGCCGCCGGCTGAGGCCGCGCGGGCATGCAGGGGAACAAGGGGGAGAGCGGAGGAAGAGAAGCCGCCGTTCTGGTCGCGGCCTCACTTCCGGAGCACCTTCCGTCTCCGACCGTCGCACCACGCCGTTGCCGGCTCGTTGAGCGGACGTCAAGGCCGCGTCGAGGCGGCGTGGCCGGGGGCTGCCGGTCCCGTGGACCTCGCAGCTCGGCGCAGGTCCTCGAGGGGGCCGGAAAATCTCCGTGGGCGGAGGGGAGAGCAGACCCGTGACCGGGATTGTCAGTGTTATTGAACGGGGAATAGTATGTTCGGGCACACAAGTCGTGTCCGAACCGGCTCATCAGGTGTTGTGCGGGCCGTTCGAATTGCGTTCCCCGGGCGTTTCCGGCGCGTTTTCCGACCGAAAAGCGCGGATCGGGAGAGATGTGACCTGCGCGGATCCCTTCCGCATCCGGTGCCGGCCGATTCCCGCTGCACATGCGGCCGTCCCATGCTGACGGCACAGTGGTGGAGTGTTTGGAAGCGACGCACGACTTCAGCTGCTGAAGTCATTCGAACTTTCACATAACGGCTCGGGGCTCTCCCTGCCGCTGGGAGCCCAGCGCCTCTTGGCTTTTCTCGCTCTGCAGAACGACGGCGCGCAGCGGGCCTGGGCTGCCGAGCACTTGTGGCCCGACTGCACCCCGTGCAGAGCGGCCGGCAACCTTCGGTCCGCCTTGTGCCACGCCCGGCGCGCCTGCCCCGCGGCGGTCGTCGAGGTGACCGGCCAGAGTCTGCGCCTGTCACCGACCGTCCGGGTCGACCTGTACGAGGTGAGCAAGGCCGCCGACGACGTGACCGCAAGGCTCGGCCCCCCTGCGGGGGCCGAAGCAGGGCTGATCGACGACCTGCGCCAGGAGCTCCTGCCGGAGTGGCCCGAGGACTGGCTCGTCCTGGAGCGGGAACGGTGGGACCAACTCCGCCTCCACGCCCTGGAGACGCTGGCCCAGCAGCTCCAGGCGGCGCAGCGGTTCGTCCCCGCGCTCCAGGTGGCCCTGGCGGCCGTGGGCATCGACCCCGTACGCGAGACCGCCCACCGCATCGTCATGGAAGTGCACCTGGCGGAGGGAAACGTGGCGAGCGCCTTCCGGTGCTACCGGAACTACAAGGACCTCCTCGAACGCGAGCTGAGCATCTCCCCGTCGCAACGGATGAGTGAACTGGTCGAGGAGTTGAGGGTGGGACGGCGGTTGTCCGCGTAGTGCGTAGCGCGCAGCCGCCCCGGCCGGTCCGCGGCACTGCGCGCGGGGGCGGGCTGCGGGCGGGCCGCCGGACCTCGGTGGACACCCGGGTGGTGTTCACCGAACGCATGGAGACCTGACGGACTTCTGAACTAGGGTGTTCTCCGCTGCGTCTTCCGCTCGCCCTGCTGTTTTCTCGGATTGCTCGGAAATGGAGGCGGCGCCGCATGAGCCGTTACGCCCAGGTGGCCTTCACGCAGGACGTCCGGCGTGTCCAGGAAGAGCGGGGGAGCGCCTCCGCCATGGAGCGGCTGCTCGCCGGAGATCCGGGGTGTACCGACCGCATGGGCGCCACCGAGGCCGCGTTCATCGGTGCCCGCGACGGGTTCTACCTAGCCACCGTGAGTGCGACGGGCTGGCCGTACATCCAGTTCCGGGGCGGGCCGCCGGGATTCGTGCACGTCCTGGACGAGGAGACGCTGGCCCTGCTCGACGTGCGGGGCAACCGTCAGTACATCACGGCCGGAAACCTCCGGGGAAACGACCGGGTGTCGCTGTTCTTCATGGATTACGCGCACCGCACCCGGCTGAAGGTCCTCGGCCGGGCCGAGATCCGCGACCCGGGTGAATTCGCGCGGCTGCACGGGCGGTCGGCGGACGCGCGTACCGAGGGACAGGCGGAATCGCTGCTCGTCGTGCGCGTGGAGGGCTTCGCCTGGAACTGCGCGAAGCACATCACCCCGCGGTTCTCCGAGGCCGAACTCGCGGGCGCCCTGGAGCGGGTGTACGGGCGGATCGCGGAACTGGAGGAGGAGAACCGGGAACTGCGCTCACGGCTCGGGGCGCGGGACTGATCCGCGCCCCGAGCCGTGCCGGCGGTCCAGCGCCGTGGCCGTGGCCGTGGCCGTGGCCGGGGTCAGCCGGCCGCGGCCAGCCGTTCCTCGGCCAGGGCGGCGAGCAGCCGGGCACCGTCCCCGAGCACCTCGTGACCGAAGACCGCGTCGGGGCTGTGGTTGAAGCTGGCCTTCGCCGGGTCGCGGTCGGGTGGGCAGGCACCGAGGAAGAGCATCGCCCCGGGCACCTGCCCGAGGACGAAGGAGAAGTCCTCCGAGGGGCTCAGCGCGTTCGGTGACCAGATGAGCCTGCCCGGCCCCAGCAGCCGCTCGACCGTGCCGGCCGCGAAGTCCGCCTCGGCCGGGTCCACGACCGTGACCGGGTAGTCCATGGCGTGGTCCACCGTCACCGTCACCCCGTGGGCCGCGGCGACGCCTTCCAGCACCCGGGTCACCCCGTCGAGGACCTTCGCCTTGGCGGCCGGACCGAAGGTCCGGACTCCGATCTTCAACTCCGCCTCGTCCGGGATGACGTTGGCCGACGTACCGGCGTGGATGCTGCCGACCGACAGCAGCACCGGGTCGAAGGGATCGAAGCCCCGGCTCGCGAACGTCTGCAGGGCCAGCGTCATCTCGCACGCGGCGGGAACCGGGTCCTTGAGCAGGTGCGGCTGGGAGTCGTGCCCGCCCCGGCCCCGGACGGTCACGTTCAGGACGTCACCTCCGGCCAGCAGCGGACCCTTGCGGGTCAGCAGCCATCCGGCGGGCAGCATCGAGGACGCCACGTGGATCGCGTAGGCCGCGTCCGGGCGCCGGCCGGCGGCGTCCAGCACCCCTTCCTCGATCATCAGCCGCGCACCGTGATGCCCCTCCTCGCCCGGCTGGAACATGAGGACCACGTCACCGCGCAGCCCGGCCCGCTCCCGCGCGAGCAGCCGGGCCGCGCCGACCAGCATGGCCGTGTGCAGATCGTGCCCGCAGGCGTGCATCCGGCCCTCGGTCTCGGAGGCGTAGGGCACTCCGCTCGTCTCCGTCAGCGGCAGCGCGTCCATGTCGGCGCGCAGCAGCACGACGGGCCGGTCGCCGGGGGCCGCGTCCGTGCCCCCGCCGCGCAGTACCGCGGTGACCGAGGACAGTCCGGTGCCCGTCGTGATCTCCAGCGGCAGTCCGTCGAGCGCCGCGAGCACCTTGGCCTGGGTCCGCGGGAGGTCCAGCCCGAGTTCCGGCTCCCGGTGGAGGTCCTCGCGCAGCCGTACGAGGTCCTCCACGAGGCCGGGTCCGGGCTCCCGCGAGGTCACTTGACCGCCGTGATGATGCCGTGCGGGGTGATGGCCTCGGTGCAGCGGGTGCGCCGCACCAGGTCGAACCCGACCTCCTTCAGCGACTTCTCGTAGCCCTCCCACGAGTAGAGCATCCCGCCCTCTCCCGCGACCGCCGCGAAGAAGGGGCTGGCCAGGGCGGCCATGAGGGGGCCGTCGTAGTCGTCCTCGGACATGGAGTTCAGGATCAGCACCCGGCCGCTGTCGGGCAGCACGGCGTGCGCGTGGCCCAGCAGCACCCGGATGCGGTCCTGCGGCCAGATCTGCAGCTGGTGCACGAACATCACCGTGTCGTGTCCCTCGGGGTAGTCACCGGCGAAGATGTCGCCCTCGACGACCTTCACGCGGTCACTGAGCCCCGCCTCTTCGACCCGCTTGCGGGCGAGTTCGACCACCTTCGGTATCTCCAGGACCGTGACCTCGACGTCCGGATGCGCACGGGCCACCGCGAGGGCCATCGTCGCGTCCCCGCCGCCGACGTCGAGGATGCGCCGGGAGGAGCTGAAGTCGCCGTACTTGATCAGGTGCTTGCTGGCGACGGCCGACCAGGTGCCCATGAAGTGGTAGAAGACCTTCAGCAGTTCCGGGTCCTCACTGAGCCGGTGGTAGACG
The DNA here is from genome assembly GCF_009865385.1 of Streptomyces sp. SID486. GTDB lineage: Bacteria > Actinomycetota > Actinomycetes > Streptomycetales > Streptomycetaceae > Streptomyces. The sequence continues at coordinate 14,461 of NZ_WWJT01000683.1, forward strand.
GTGGGACCGTCGCCCGGATACCGGCGCAGGCCGATGTTGCTGTTGGCGCGCAGCGACTCGGTGAAGTCGACGAGGCCCGGGTAGGTCACGTACGCCTCGAACCCGATGACCGCCTTGACGAGTTCCCAGTGGCCGCCGGTGAACAGGGCGGAGACCGAGGGGGCGTTGGAGTACCCCTCCTCGGTGCGCTCGACCAGTCGCAGCGAGGTGACACCGAGCAGCAGGATGTCCAGGGAGCGCTCGGCGAGGCCCAGTTCGGTGCCGATCCGCTCCCGCGACGTGCCGGGTGCGCGCTCCAGCAGGTCGAACAGGCCGAGTTCCACCCCGGCGCGGGTGAACTGGAAGGCGTTGTGCCCGAGCAGCACGGTGGTCAGGGCGTCCGGTACGACGCTCTCGGGCTGGGACTGTACCTCGGTCATGGTTCTTCTCCCTGGGATGCGAGGGTGTCGATCAGGTCGTCGAGGGTGAGCGACTGCATGCCGGAGGCGGCCGTGGAACCGGGGCCGGCCGGAGGACCGGGAGCGGTGACGGCGACCGCGCCGACCACGTCGGACGGCGCGTCGGTCAGGTCGTAGAGGAGATGCCGGCCGATCCGGTGGGGGCGGTCCCGGCCCGCGGGGTGCGGCGGCAGGTGCGAGAGGTCCACGTCCGCCATCGCGGGCAGGCCCCGCGCGGTGACCTTGACCAGCGCCTCCTTGCGGACCCAGAGGCGCAGCAGCGCCGGGCGCGGAGCGGGGGAGCCGCGGACGCGGTCGATCTCCGCGCGGGTCAGGAAGTGCTGGAGCCCGCGGTTGCCCGGTGTGCCGGTGCGGGCGGCCGGGCCGGACAGCCGCTCGATGTCGATGCCGACGGGGTGATCGGCGGCCGAGGCCGCCACCACCCCGTCCGCGTAGGAGAAGCTGACCGCGCACCGGGCGCCCCTGACGTGCGGCCGGCCGTGCGGACCCGCGCAGACCGGGCACCGCTGCACCAGTACGACGTCCCGGGCCGGCCCGCCGGTCCGCCATGCCACGCACATCCGGGCCAGGAGGCGCGCGGCGAGGAAGTCCGCCCGCGCCCGCCCGGTGCGCGCGGCGGCGAGACGGCGGCGCTCGGCGCCGGTCAGGACCGAGGTGTCCGCACCCGGCAGGGCCAGCAGACGCTCGGTGGGCGCGACCGCGACGGTCGGGGCCGTCGTCACGGGTTCCTCACTTCTTGCGCTGGCTGTAGACGACACCGGCGAGTGACAGCGCGCCGCCGACCACCGCCAGCCACGGCGGTGTCTCGTCCAGGATCAGCCAGGCGAGGGTCACCGCGATCGGGGGGGAGAGGTAGGTGAGCGCGCCCATCTTCCCCGCGGTGGAGCGGGCCAGCGCGTACCCCCAGGTGGTGAAGGCGACCGAGGTGGGGAAGACCCCGAGGTACAGCGTCCAGCCGATCGCCTCGCCGCTCGCGTGCGACAGGTTGCCGATCAGCTGGGGCAGGAACGGCAGGCAGAGCACCGCGCCGACGACACAGGCCAGCCAGGTGATCACGAGCGCCGAACTGTTGGCCAGCAGCGGCTTCTCGGTGACCACGCCGCCCGCGTAGGCCGCGGCGGCCAGCAGGGCCAGCGCGCTGCCCGTGCCGGCATCCAGACCCTTGCTGGAGGTCGCCAAGCCGATCAGCACCACACCGGCCAGGGCGACGATGCCGCCGACGACCAGCGGGCGCGGGAAGCCCTCCTTGAGCAGGAAGCCGGCCAGCACGGCGATCAGCACCGGACCCAGACTGATGATCATGGAGGTGGTGCCCGCGTCGATGCGCTGCTCGGCGGCGTTGAGCGCGACGTTGTAGATGCCGAACCACAGCAGGCCGCACAGGAAGAGCCGGGGCAGGTCGGAGCGGGGCGGCAGCGGGACCTTCCGGACCAGCACGACGGCACCCAGCAGCACGGCACCGATGAACAGCCGCGCCAGCGTGAGGGCTCCGGGATCGAGGTCCTTGCCGGCCGCGCGGATACCGATGAACGCGGAAGCCCACAGGAAGACGGTGAGCACCCCGGCCGCGACCGCGAGGGGTGGCGTGCCCGAGGACGGGGCGGGTGTGTCCGGTGAAGCGGTCCCCTGATTGGCTTGCGCAGAGGTCACGGATGTTCACTTCCTTGTCGGTCTACGGGGACGGTTCGCTCGGATGTGGCCAGGGCCGCCGCCAGCCGCTGTGCGACCTCGGCGACGTGGGGCGGGCGCAGCAGGGTGAAGTGGTTGCCGGGGAGCGTCGCCTCCTCGCGGACACCGCCCCGGGTCTGCCGTGCCCAGGAGGTGCGCTGTGCGCGCAGCCGGTCGCGGGCCCACCAGAGCGTGAGCGGGGCGTCGACGACCGACGGCCGATGGGCCAGCACCAGGCGCTCGTGCCGCTCGGCCAGTTCCGCCTGCCGCAGCAGGGCCTCGGAGGGCAGCACCCGCGCGCCGCGCTCCTCCGCCCAGGAGACCAGCAGCTTCAGGCGTTCCGGCAACGGCAGTCCGCGCAGCCGGTCGCGCAGCGCCGCGGTGTTCTCGGCGGTGACGTCGAGCCGGGGCAGGGCATCGGCCAGGGCGACGGCCGGCGCGAGCAGCGGGTCGGGTTCGCCGCTCCCGGGGACGGCGGAGTCGAGCAGCGCGACCAGCGCGACCCGCTCACCCGCGGCCTCCAGGCCGGCGGCCACCTCGACCGCCAGGGCGCCGCCCATGGACCAGCCCGCGAGGTGGTACGGCCCGTTCGGCCGGCGTTCCCGGACGACGTCGACGTACCGGGCGGCCATCGCGGCGAGGCTGTCGGCCTCGGCCTCGCCGGACAGCGCACGGGACCGGACGCCCAGCACCTCCCGCCCCGCGGGCAGCAGCGTGACCAGCTGCCGGTACGCCATCACGTCCCCGCCCGCGGGGTGCAGCAGGAAGAGCGGCGCGGGCGTGACCGGGGCGCGGAGCGACAGGATCAGCGAGTGCTCGGAACCGGCCGAGACCAGCTCGGCGAAGCGGGCCACCGTGGGTGCCTCGAACAGCGCGGTGAGGGGCAGCCGCACCCCGAAACGCCGGGCCACCGCCGCCATGAGGCGCGCCGCGAGCAGGGAGTGGCCGCCCAGTTCGAAGAAGTCGTCGTCGAGCCCGATCGTGTCCGCCTCGCGCCCGAGGAGTTCGGCCCACAGGCCGGCGACTGTGCGCTGGAGACCGGTCCGGGCCGTGCGGTCCGGGGCGCCGGTGGCCCGGGCCGGACCGGGCGCGGGCAGCGCCGCGCGGTCGAGCTTGCCGTTGGCGGTCACGGGCAGGGCGGACAGCGGTACGAAGACGGGCGGCACCATGTAGTCCGGCAGGGTGCGTTCCAGGAAGGCGCGCAGCTCCCGCGGCTCGGGCGGCCCACCGCCGGCCACCGGTACGACGTACGCCACCAGGCGGTCGTCCGCCAGGCGCACCGCGGCGGCCTGTACGGACGGGTGGGCGGCCAGCCGGGTCTCGATCTCGCCGAGTTCGACGCGGTAGCCGCGCAGTTTGACCTGGCCGTCGGCGCGGCCGATGAACTCCAGCGCACCGTCCGGCCTCTGGCGCACCAGGTCGCCGGTGCGGTACAGCCGGCCGCCGGGCCGGCGGGGGTCGGGCACGAACCGCCGCGCGGTCAGTTCTTCGCGGCCCCGGTAGCCGGCCGCGAGCTGCACGCCGCCGATGTGCAGTTCCCCGGGGATGCCGGGGGGCAGCGGGGCCAGCCGGTCGTCGAGCACGTCCAGCGTGGTGTTGGCGACCGGGCGGCCGATGGGCACGGGGCCGGCGGCGTCCTCGGGGCCGCACTGCCACGCCGACACGTCGACGGATGCCTCGGTGGGGCCGTACAGGTTGTGCAACCGGACGCCGGGCGGCGGGAAGACCTCGAAGAACCGCCCCACGAGGTCCGGCGGCAGCGCCTCGCCGCTGGCGATCACGCGCCGGAGGGAACCGCAGGAGGACGCCGCCGGGTCGGCGAGGAAGACCCGCAGCATGGACGGCACGAAGTGCACGGTCGTCACCGACTCGCGGCGGATCACCTCGGCCAGGTAGCCGGGGTCCTGGTGGCCGCCCGGGCGGGCGACGACCAGGCGCGCGCCGTTCATCAGCGGCCAGAAGAACTCCCACACGGACACGTCGAACGTGTACGGCGTCTTCTGCAGGACCGTGTCGGCCGCGGTGAGGGTGTACGCCTCCTGCATCCACAGCAGGCGGTTGCAGATGCCCCGGTGGGTGAGCACGGCGCACTTGGGGGTGCCCGTGGATCCGGAGGTGTAGATGAGGTAGGCCGGCTGGCCGGGATCCACCACGGCCTCGGGGCCCGCGTCCCCCGGTTCCGTCCGCGCCAGGTCGCCGGCGCCGACCCGCAGGGCCGGGACGTCGCCGGGGACGTCGTCCGGGGAGCCGCCGGTGAGCACCAGCCGGGCACCGGCGTCGGTCAGCATGAACGCCGTGCGCTCGGCGGGCGCGGCCGGGTCGACCGGGAGGTAGGCCCCGCCCGCCTTGAGGACCGCGAGCAGGCTGACGACCAGCTCCAGGGAGCGCTCCACGTGCACGGCCACCGTCGTACCGGGTGTCCAGCGGTCGTCCCCGACGGTCCGGCGGATCCGCCGGGCCAGCCGGCCGGCCGCCGAGTCCAGCTCCGCGTACGTGAGCGCGCGGTCCTCGAAGACGAGGGCGGTCGAGCCGGGGGTACGGCGCGCCTGTCGCTCGATGTGCGCGTGCAGCGGTGTCCCGAGGTCGTAGGGCCGGGCGGTGTCGTTCCAGGAGTCGAGCTGCTTCAGTTCGTCGTCGGACAGCATCCGCGGGGCCGAGACCGCCTCGTCGGGGCCGGTCAGCAGGGCGTCGAGCAGGGCGAGGTAGTGGTCCGCCGTGCGTTCGCGCCGGATGTCGTCGAAGCAGGCGGTGTTGAAGTCGAAGTCGAGCACGAAGCGGGGCGGGGCGGTGGCGTCCGGGCGCAGTTCACGCACCTGGAGGGTGAGCCGGTCGGGGGAGTGGCCGGTGTCGAGGAGGTCGAAGCCGACCGTGCCGGCGAAGCCCTCGAAGACCGCGTTCTGGTAGTTGAGGTAGACGTCGTAGAGGCGGGCGCCGCCGCGGTGCCGGGGCACGTGGTCCTGGTGGCGGGCCGCTTCGAGGAAGGCCCGCTGCGTCTCCCGGGCGAGGAGCCGCAGCGGGGTGTCGCCGGTGACCCGCACCTGCAGCGGGAGGACGTTCATGAACAGGCCGGCCGTGCCGCGGAACTCCGCCGGCCGGTTCGCGAACGGCGTTCCGATCCGCAGGAGTTCGCCGCCGCCGATGCGGTGGAGGTAGGCGAAGAGGGCGGCGGCGAAGGTGACGGCGGCCGAGGCGTGGCCCTCCGCGCGGGCGAACCCGGCGATGCGTGCGCTGCGTTCGGCGCCGAGGTCGAGCGTGAGCCGGGCGGTGCGGGTCGTGCCGGCCACGTCGTCCTCCCGGCCGTAGAACGCCAGCCGCTCGACGGGTTCGGCCAGCGTTCTGCGCCAGTGCCGTTCGGCCCGGTCGCGGCGGCCGGAGCCGTGCGACGCCCGCTCGTGGTCGACGTACCGCTGGAACGGCGGCAGGGGCGTGGCGGTGTCGAGGATTCCCTGCCGGTCGAGGTCGTAGTACTCGGACAGGGTGCGCAGGAACAGGGACATCGACCAGGCGTCGGACACCAGGTGATCGACGTCGAGGTACCAGGCGTACGCGGTGCCGCCCAGTCGGAGCAGGGCGGAGTCGAAGACACGGCGTTCGGGGTCGAGCCCGCGCGCGCTGCGCCGTCGTGCCCAGCGCAGGGCGGCCTCGCGCGGGTCGGGTTCGCCGGTGAGGTCCACCAGGGGCACCGGTGCGGGCACGCTCTCGGTCACCCGCCGCAGCGGGACGCCGTCGACCTCGTGGAAGGTGCTGCGCAGTGCGTCGCTGTGGTCCACCAGGCGCTGGAAGGCACGCTGGAAGCGGTCGTGGTCGAGGGCGGCCGTGATGGTGTAGAGAGCGGTGACGTTCTCGTAGTACAGCCGTACGTCCCCGGACGTCTTCTTGCCGAACCAGAGCGCTAGTTGACTATCCGTCAGGTTGGTCTCCGGTGCCCGCCCGCCCGTCACGGCGATCGCTTCCGGCGTGTGCACGGCCCGGCGCACCACGTCCTGGAACTGATCGGCCCACCGGGAGACGGTGCCGGCGTCGAACAGGTCGGTACGGTACTCGAAGCAGCCGAGCAGCTCGCCGTCCTGCTCGCGCAGGTGCAGGCTGAGATCGAGCGGCGAGACACCGAGGTCGAAGTCGTCCGGAGCGGCCGGTGTGACGGTCAGCCGGCCCGCCCGCCGGCCTTCGGTGACGGCGGGCTGGAGCGAGAACGCGGTCTGGCGGAGCACCGTACGGCCCGCCGGCCGGGGCGGATTCGTCTCCCGCACGATGTCCCCGAACGGCATGTCGTGCGCCAGCGCACCGCTGAGCACCTCAGCCGCGTGCCGGGCCGTCTGGGCGAACGTCCCGCCGGGGCGCAGCCGTAACCGCAGCGGCAGGGTGTTCACGAACAGACCGATCAGCCCCTCCTCACCGGCGCCCCGGCGTTCGTCCACCGGAGCGCCGACGACGATGTCCAGGGCGCCGGTGATCCGGTGCAGCGTGACGGCGTACGCTGCGAGCAGGAGGCCGTACACGGTGGCCCGGTCGCGTCCGGCCGCCACGCGCAGCTCCTGGTGCAGGGCGGCGGGGAACCGGAAACCGTGGCGGGCGCCCTGGGCGGACTCCCGCGCGGGACGCGGCCGGTCGGTGGGGAGTTCGAGGACCGGGAGGGTGCCGGACAGCTCGGCGCGCCAGTAGGCGGCCGACCGCTCGTGGTCCGCCCGGCCGGGGTGCCCTCCGGCGGCCTCGGGGACGGGCGGCGGCGGCAGCGGGGACGGCCCCCCGTGGCGGAGCGCCTCGTAGAGCGCGCCGAGTTCCGCGGTGAAGACGCCCATCGAGCGGCCGTCGCAGACGAGATGGTGCGCGACGACGGTCAGGACGTGCCGCTCGGCGTCCAGCCGGTAGAGCGCGAAGCGGACCAGCGGGGCCCGGTCCAGCTCGAACGGGCGCCTGCCGTGTTCCGCGTGCAGGGCGCGCGCCCGGTGCTCCCGCTCCGGCGCCGGCAGGTCGCGCAGGTCCACGACGGTGAGTTCGGCCGGCCGGGCCGTGACGACGTGCCGGACGGGGCGGCCGTCGCGCTCGTGGAAGGCGGTGCGCAGCGACTCGTGCCGTGCGGTGATCCCGGTGAGGGCGGCGCGCAGCACCTCGACGTCGAGCGGTCCCGTCAGGTGCAGGGCGGCACACAGGTGCTGGGCCGGGCTGCCGGGGGCCAGGCGCTGCAGCAGCCACAGCCGGTGCTGCGCGTCACTGACGGCGGAGGGGTCGGCGGTCCGGCCGGCGGCCGCGGCCGAGCGCCGCCGCAGCTGGGCCATGACGCGTGCGCGCTCCGGCCCGGACAGCTCCGCCAGGCGCCCCAGCAGGTCACTCACGAAGCCGCCTCCGCCACCCGCTGCAGGATGTCGTCGATGTTCGAGTGCGTCTCCAGCAGGGCCGCGATCCACCGCTCCAGACCGAAGGCGACACATCCCGTGTAGGCGGCCCGGCCGTCGGCCAGCGAGATGCCGCAGCGCTCTCCGAAGAAGTTGCGGTGGAAGTTCAGCGATCCGATGGCCAGTTCGCCCGCGTGCACGAACTCCTCCTTGACCGGGAAGAGCTGCGCCAGCAGGGCGCGTCCGCCGCCCTTCTCGAAGAAGGGGTCCGACGCCGGCTGGACCGCCAGTGCCAGTCCCAGCCGGGCGGCGAACTCCACCACCTTGGACCGGAAGGCGGCCAGATGGTCGAGGACGGCCTCCCGGGGCCCCAGGCACACGATCTCCCGCATGGTGAACCCGTGCAGCCGGCGCAGCCCGTCGTAGTGGTCCTCGTTGCGGAAGCACTTGGCGACGGTGGTGACCAGGCGGGGTGCGGTGAGGGTGGCGGAGCGGTGGTGCAGGTAGACGTTGTAGCAGGCCGCGGAGACCAGCCCGTACCGGCTCTCGCCCAGCCGGTCGGCGGGCAGCGCCCCGCCGTCCTCCACCTCCTGCGCCGGGAGCTTCAACGGGGCTGTCATCAAGGCCAGTTGGGGGAAGTTCTCGAAGTAGTCGATGGCGGCCAGGTCCGCGGTGCCGATGACCGTGGGGAACAGCATCGGGGCGGCGCCGCACTGGCCGGCCCAGTCCTGGAAGCGCGCGTCCAGCAGGTCCATGAGGCGGACGAGTTCCGGGCCGAGAAAGACGAGTCCGCCGCGCGCCGTGTAGAGGTCACTCATGGCTCACCGCGTCCGCGCCGGGGGAGCCCGCCAGAACCGTGTCGCGTATGCCGCGCAGGGTCCGGAACGCGACGACGTTCTCCGCGGTCAGTTCCAGTTCCCGGCCCGCCAGTTCCTCCAGCAGGAGCAGCAGCTGGGGGAAGTCCAGGGAGTCGATGAGACGGCTGTCGATGAGGTCCTCGTCCCAGCCGACGGTGGTGACCTCCGGATTGCGCGCCAGCAGCCACGACCGCACCTGCTCGATCACGTCAGATCCCATCAGGCCGCAGCCCCCTGGAACGGGGATTCGCTGATGATCTCCTGGCTCACCAGGAACCGGGTGATGCGTTTGAAGAACGTCTCGTGGTAGGCGATCCGGGCGGGGTCGCTCAGCAGGTCCTCGCGGAAGGCGAACGCCTCGCCGATCCCCGCGTCCCGGTACACCGCCGGGTTGTACAGCGACTGCACGCTCGCGGTGATGTACCGCCGCAGGTAGAGGTCGAGGCGCTCGCGCAGCTCCCGGTCACCGCGGGCCCGCAGGGGTTCGTACAGGAGTCCGGTGAGCTTGCGGCCCATGATGATGTGCCGCCACTCGTCGTCGTGGTGGACCTGGTTGACCTCCCGGATCAGGGGGTGCAGCAGCGTGTCGCGGCCCATCCGGATGTTGAAGTGGTCGACCAGCTCCTCGAAGACGAGGATGCGGGCGAAGACGAGGAAGCTGGCGACGGCGGCGTCCTCCTCGGCCGTGGCGACCGGGAGCGACTTGTCCGGGTAGATCTTGCCGCCGTAGCGCAGACAGAACTGCGCGAAGAACCACATGTGCCCGTTCTCCTCGCCCAGGAAGCGGTGGAAGAACTCCGAGGGCAGCTCGAAGCCCCGGGTGTGGATGCGCCGGGTCACCTCGATGAGCAGCTCGCGTATGCCGTGGATGTTGAGGCTGAAGAAGTTGATGCTCTCCCACTTGCTCAGCCGCATCAGCGTCTTGTCGTCCAGCTCCTGAGCGTGTCGCGTGCCCGCCACGGTGAGCAGGTCGGGTGTCATCCACCACTGCTCCTCGGCGAGTTCGTCGACCCAGTCGAAGCGCGTGTAGGGGCTGTAGTGGTGGTCGGTCGAGTCGGCCACCAGTTTGTCCAGCGTTTCCACCACGTCCGTGGTATCCATGTGCTCCCCTGCCGGGATCAGCGTGCGTCGGGAACGGTGAGCCCTCGTCGAAGGCGTGTGTGCGCTGTTCAGCTGTTGTCGCTCCGCGCGATCAGGCCGGTGACCTGTTCGTCGTCGACGGTGAGCGGTCTGCTCTCCAGCAGCCCGGCCAGCTTCGCGACCGTCGAAGCCTGGAAGAGGTCGCCGGCCGTGACGCGCACCGGAAGCTCCGCCTCGATGCGTACGGCGAGCTGGGCGAGGAGCAGCGACTGCGCGCCCGAGGCGAAGAAGTCGTCGTGGATCCCGACCTCGTCCTCGCCGAGCAGCTCCGCCCAGACACCGGCGATCAGCGTCTCCAGGGGCGTCCGCGGCGGGTCGGGGACCTGGGCGCCGGGCGCCGTGACGCCCGCGGGCCGCCAGCCGCCGATCCGCGACAGGGCACCCGACAGGTGCGCCTCCCGTGTCGCGCGCCGCTGGATCTTTCCGCTGGAGGTCTTGGGGATGGTGCGGGGCGGTATGAGGACCAGTTCGTGGACGTCGGCCTCGCACTCCTCGCGCACCGCCCGGCGGGCGGCGAGGGCGACGGCCTCGGTGTCCGCGCCGTCCGCGACCTCGCACACCACGACCAGCCGCTCCTCGCCGTCCACGGGGACGGTGAAGGCCGCCGCGCAGCCGGGCCGCAGGGCGGGGTGACTGCGCTCGGCGGCGCCCTCCACGTCGTGCGGGTACACGTTGCGGCCCCGCAGGATGAGCAGGTCCTTCAGCCGGCCCGTGACGGCGAGCGCCCCCTCCTCGTCCTGCGCGCCGAGGTCGCCGGTGCGCAGATACGGCCCGCGCCCGTCCGGCAGGGTGGCGCCGAACAGCGCCGTGCTCTCGGTGGGGCGGCCCCAGTAGCCCGGGGAGACACTGGGGCCGGCCACCCAGACCTCTCCGACCTGCCCGGCGCCGGCCGGCGCGAGGGTGGCGGTGTCCACCACGACGACGGACTGGTCACCGCGGGCCGTGCCGCAGGCGATCCTGGACACGCCCTCGACCGGGAACCGGCGGACGCTGTGGCCGACCGGGTCGGCGGTGACCAGCAGGGTCGCCTCCGCCAGGCCGTAGCTGGGGCGGAAGGCGTCGGGCCCGAAGCCGGCGGGGGCGAACCGCTCGGTGAACCGCTCGACCGTCTCCACACGCACCGGCTCCGCGCCGTTGACCGCCGCACGCCACGAGGACAGGTCGAGCGACGCCCGCTGGGCGTCGTCGATCTTTCGCAGGCACAGTTCGTATCCGAAATTCGGGGAGGGGCTGATCGTGCCCCCGTGGACGGAGATTGCTTTCAGCCAGCGGTAGGGCTTCTGGAGGAAATGCAGAGGAGACATCAGAACGCCAGGAAAACCCCCGTAAAGGGGCTCCAGTATGGCGCCGATAAGTCCCATGTCGTGATACGGAGGAAGCCAGCTGACCATGACGTCCCGGGCGGCTCCGGCAAACGACTCGTAGATGGCCCGCAGATTGTGGACGAGGTTCGCGTGGGTCAGCATGACACCGCGCGGAAGGCGGGTCGAGCCGGAGGTGTACTGGAGAAAGGCGAGGTCTTCCGGTGTCGCGGCGACGGGATCGGCGGCGCTGCCGGGCACGCTCGGCGCGCCCGCCCCCGCAGCGCCGGTGCCGGGTGCGTCGGGCGCGATCCACTCCAGCGGCGCGTCCAGCGCGGACCGGGTCAGCGGCAGCAGGTCCTTCGTGGTCAGCGCGATGCTCGCGCCCGCGTCGGCGACGATGGCGTTGAGCCGGCCGAGGCCGCGCGCGTCCTGCGGCGGGTAGGCCGGCACGGCCACGACGCCCGCGAGCAGACATCCGAAGAACGCGGTGACGTAGTCGAGGCCCGGCGGGAAGAGGAGCAGCGCCCGCTCACCCGGCTCGTGCCCCGCACGCAGCGCGCCGGCCACCTCGGCGGCAGCGGCGTACAGGTGCCGGTAACTGATCTCTCGTGCGTCGTCCTCACCGTCGGCGAGGAAAACATACGCGGTGCCGTGGGGATTCTCTAATGCTCTGTCCCGGAGTACATGAACAAGAGTAGGAGGCGCCGGCGACGAAAATGCGGGCATACTGACCGCCCCTCCGGACGTGATAAGACCGTTTCGTTCAGCTACCTGCTGGCCGCACGAGGGGCCACACTAAAACCAGGTTCAGGCCGCGTCAATCCGATGGCCGAGGCCGCGCGCAGCGGTCGCCGATATCCTGCCACTCCCGTCGGCATTTAGATCATGCTCGGGCATTGCGCGAATGTTTCGCGGTCCGGCCGGGTGCGTCGTACCGCCTTCCGGAGCGACCCGTGGCTGCGCGGGTGCGGCATGCCGTTCCCGCAGGCAGGGCCGACGGCGTGCGGCGACGGCACAGGCGCCGCCCCGCTCGCCACGCCGCCTCCGCGTCCCTCATGGGGCCCACGCGCGTGGCCGTACGCACGTCGCACCTGCGTTCGGGCCATGACTGAAACACGACAGGAGGCCCAGGGGTTTCGGCCCCTTGTCCGGATGTGCGGGTCACCCCGCCTCGCGGACACGGCACGGACCTGGCCAGGGCGACCACGCGCAGACCCCGTCGCGACGGCGCTCGTTCTCCCGGCGGACACCGGGCGCACACATGGCCGACGAGCCGGTGGCCCGCACGGCGCGAGCCCCTCCGCGGCAGGGGGCGCCGGCGGGGCCGCGCCGTCTACAGATCTCCCCGCTCGCACACCTGGCGGGCGACCTCCCGCAGTTTGACGTTCCGCTCCTGCGAGTAGCGGCGCAGCACGGCGAACGCCTGGTCCTCGGTGAGTCCGCGGCTGCCCATGAGGATGCCCATGGCCTCACCGATCGTGTGTCGGGTGGCGACGGCCTGCTGCATCTGGGCGTGGGTGCGCGCGCTGGAGAACGCGACCGCCGCGTGGGAGGCCAGCAGCCAGCCGGCCGTCTCGCTGATCTCGGTGAACGCACCGGGGCTGCGCGAGTAGCAGTTCAGCGCACCGAGATCCTCGTCCTCGGTGTACAGCAGGAACCCCATCATGCTGCCCAGCCCGAGATCCCTGGCCCCGGAGGTGAAAGCGGCCCAGCGGGGCTGTCCGGCCGTGAAGTCGAAGATGCGGAACACGTGCTCGCCCGCCCGGCCGCGAGCGGCGTCGAAACAGGGGCCCTCGCGCAGGCGTTCCTGGAGCCGGTCGCTCTCGACGACCACCTGGTCGGTCGGGGCCAGTGTCTCCACCGTCAGCCCGCGCAGGACCAGGATGCCGGCCGCGTCGCACCCCTCCACCAGCTCCGTCGCCGCCGACGTGATGCTCCGCAGCGTGTCCGCGACCGAGGTCTGTGCCAGCAGCGACCGCGCCATGGAAGCCATCTCCTGCGCGAACCCACGCCAGTCCATGAGGTGCTCCGTCCCGCCCGCCGGCCTTCCTCCCGCCACACTCTCACGCACAGCGCACGCCACGCCCGCCGCCTCGACGCACGCCACGCCCGCCGCCTCGACGGTGGTGACCTCCGCGAGGGTGCTCACGAGGTTCCTGGGGCCCACCCCAGGAGGCAGAGCCTGGTCGGCGGGCCCGGCCCTGGTCCATGCTGACCGTGCTCGCCCTGCTCGCCCTGACCGCCCTGACCGCCCTGCTGACCGTGCTCGCCCTGCTCGCCCTGACCGCCCTGCCCGCCCTGCTGACCCTGCCCGTCGTGCTCATCCTGCCGTTGCCCCTGCGCTTTCCCGGGAGACCCATATGCCCAAGCCCCGCTTCGCCGTCCTCGGCGCCGGCAGCATCGGCTGTCACCTCGGCGGCCACCTCGCCGCCGCCGGGCACGACGTGGCGTTCATAGGCCGGCCGGCCGCCATGGACGTCCTGCGCGAGCGGGGACTCACCCTCAGTGCCTCCTTCCGGCCGTCCGTCCACCTCGCCCCGGACCGGCTCACGGCCGCCGACGGTCCCGAGGCCGCCGCGGGCGCCGACTACGTGCTGGTCACCGTGAAGAGCGCCGGGACCGAGGCCGCGGCCAGGGATCTCGCCCCCCGTCTCGCCCCCGGCGCCGTCGTGGTCAGCTTCCAGAACGGGCTGCGCAACACCGCCGTCCTGCGCGCCGCGCTCCCCGGCCACACCGTGCTCGCCGGGATGGTGCCCTACAACGTGGTCCGGTCCGGCCCGGGCACCGTGCACCAGGGCATGCCGGGCAGGCTCATGACGGAGCCCGACGACCTGCTCGGCGCCGCCTTCCGGGCGGCGGGCCTGGCCATCGAGGCCCGCACCGACATGTCCGAAGTGCAGCACGCCAAACTGCTGATGAACCTCAACAACGCGATCAACGCCCTCTCCGGGCTGCCGTTGCGCGAGCAGCTCGGCCGGCGGGCGTACCGGCGCTGTCTCGCCCTGTGCCAGCGCGAGGCGCTCGCCGTCTACCGCGCCGCCGGGGTCGTGCCCGCCCGCCTCGGTCCCGCCGCACCCGGCGTCACCCCCTACGTGCTGGGGCTGTCCGACCCCCTGTTCCGCCGGGTGGCGGCGGCCACCCTGCGGATCGACGCCCACGCGCGCTCCTCGATGTGGGAGGACCTCCGGCGCGGCCGGCCCACCGAGATCGACTCGCTCCAGGGCGAGATCGTCGCGCTCGCCGCCGCCCACGGACGCACCGCCCCCGCGAACGCGCGCCTGGTGGCCCTGGTGCACGAGGCGGAGGCCGCGCCGCGCACCTGGAGCGGGCCCGAGCTGTACGCCGAGCTGCGCGCGGCAGGCTGAACCGCGCCCGGACCGAGCCCACCCCGCCCGCGACGGCCCTCCGGAGAGCCGGACCCGCCGTCCACCACCCGCACCCGCC
>NZ_WWJT01000684.1 GCF_009865385.1 Streptomyces sp. SID486
CCGGGGCCGGCTTGGCGGCGGGGCGTCCGCCGCGCCGGGTCTCGATCAGGCCGACGGCCTTCTCGGGCAGCCAGGCGGAGGCGGTCCCGCTGTCGTCGGAGCCGGAGCCGAAGAGGTGGGGCGCGAGCTGGGCCTGGAGGTCGGCCGGGGTCGGGCGGGCGGACGCCTCCATCTGCATGCAGACCTCGATGAGCGGTCGCAGCTCCTCGGGCAGGCCGGTGAGGTCCGGGCCCTCGCGCAGCAGCATGAAGACGGTCTCGACCGGGTTGGCGCCGTGGAAGGGCGGGTGGCCGGTGGCCGCGAAGACCAGCATGGAGCCGAGCGAGAAGACGTCACTGGCGCCCGTGACGCTGCGGGAGTCCTTGGCCTGTTCGGGAGACATGTAGGCGGGGGTGCCGACGGCGACGTTCGTCATCGTCAGGCGGGTGTTCGAGACACCGGAGGCGATACCGAAGTCGATCACCCGGGGGCCGTCCTCGACCACGAGCACGTTGGACGGTTTCAGGTCACGGTGGACCAGGCCCGCGCCGTGGATGGACTGCAGCGCCTCGGCCACGCCCGCCGCGAGCCAGCGCACGGCCTGCGCCGGGAGCGGCCCGCACTCGTTCACTATCTCTTCCAGCGAGGGCGCGGGGACGTAGGCGGTGGCCAGCCAGGGCACGGCGGCACGCGGGTCGGCGTCGACCACGGCCGCGGTGTAGAAGCCGGAGACCGCGCGGGCCGCCTCCACCTCGCGGGTGAATCGGACCCGGAAGAGCTGGTCCTCGGCCAGTTCGGTGCGCACCGTCTTGATCGCCACGCGCCGGCCGGACGCCGAGCGCGCGAGATAGACCAGCCCCATGCCGCCGGCCCCCAGCCGGCCCAGCACCTCGAACGGCCCGATCCGCCGCGGATCGTGCTGTGTCAGCTGATCCACCACTTGCCTGCCACCTCCCCGTACGAGCCGCGCCGCCCACGTGTGTACGTGGCCGAAGTGCAGCGTCTCACCACCGCACCGCCCTGGCGGCACGCACCCCGATTCTTCCTGGCCGGGCGGCTGGTTGCGAACCCGCTGACAATCAGGGTGTCTCGTGCTCAATCACCCCAAAGGTGACATATCACCGGTGCAGCAGCGCGAACGACGCCCCCTGATTGTCGACGACGACGGCCACTCGTCCGTACGACGTCCCGAAGGGCGGCACCTGCACCCGACCGCCGATCCGCTGGACGGCCCCGAGGGCCTCCTCCAGGTCCGCGACCCGGAAGTGGGTGACGAAGTGCGGGGGCATCTCGGGCGGGAACAGCTCGGTGACGTCGGCGCGGCCGAAGTCGGGTTCGGCGCCGGCACCGAAGAGGGCGGCGTGGAAGAGGCCGCCGTAGAAGACGTTGGCCGCGGCGGTGTCCCGGGTGTACAGCTGGGCCCAGGCGAAGGAGCCCGGTTCGTGCCGCCGCCCGAAGCCGGGGTGGGTGCCGGGCTGCCACAGGCCGAACACCGCGCCCTCGGGGTCGGTGGCCAGGGCGGCGACGCCGAGGTCGCCGACCGGGAAGGGGGCCATGACCACCCGCCCGCCGGCCGCCGTGATCCGCCGGCCGAGGGCCTCGGCGTCGGAGGTGGCGAAGGAGACCGTCCAGACGGAGGGCATCCGGCCGTCGGTCTTGGGGGCGAGCGAGGCGACGCGGTCGCCGTCCAGCAGGGCCCACACGGAGGAGCCGTACGACTCCTCGAAGGTCCACCCGAAGAGCTCACCGTAGAACCGCTTGCCCGCCTCGACGTCGGGCAGCCGGGCGTCCACCCAGCAGGGGACGCCCTCCCCGTATGTCTCTTCGTTCGCGGATGCCCTGTTTTCGGCCATGCCGTCAAAGTAACCGGGTCGCGCGCACCCCGCAGACCAGGCACACCACCCCCGCTCCCCCCGTGCACCCCATTTGCAGTCGGCCGAATCGCGCTCCGATCACCCCTCGGTAAGCTGACGGCATGACAGGACAAGTGCGTACCGTCGACGGCCGCGTGGCCGGCCGGCGTGGGCAGGCGACCCGGCAGAAGCTGCTCGACTGCCTCAGCGAGATGCTCAGCTCCTCCCCCTACCGGGACGTCAAGGTCATCGATGTCGCCCGGAAGGCGGGCACTTCGCCCGCGACCTTCTACCAGTACTTCCCGGACGTCGAGGGCGCCGTCCTGGAGATCGCCGAGCAGATGGCAGCCGAGGGCGCGGGGTTGACCGAGCTCCTCGAGGGGCGCACCTGGACCGGCAAGTCGGGCTGGCAGACCGCCCAGGAACTCGTTGACGGGTTCCTGGAGTTCTGGCGCCGCAACGACGCCATCCTGCGGGTGGTCGACCTGGGTGCCGCCGAGGGGGACAAACGGTTCTACAAGATCCGGATGAAGATCCTCAACACGATCAACAACTCCCTCTCGGACTCCATCGCGGAGCTCCAGTCCAAGGGCCGCGTCGACAAGGACGTGAACCCGGCGGCGATCGCCGGTTCACTGGTCGCGATGCTCGCGGCGGTGGCGTCCCACCAGAAGGGCTTCTCCTCCTGGGGCGTGAAGCAGGCCGAACTCAAGCCCAACCTCGCGCTGTTGGTACACCTCGGAGTGACCGGCAAGAAGCCGTCCAAGTAGGCGCGTCCCCCGTTACCGAAGGTCCAAGTCCTGTCTGTCGGGCGGTGGTTCACACGGTGAGCCACCGCCCGCCGTCTATGCCGGCAGCGGCCGGTCCCGCACCACGTGCTTCATCACCAGCGTCGACGTCAGCCGCTGCACCCCCGGCAGGGTCGCGAGCCCCTCGTCGTACAGCCGCTGGAAGGCGGCCAGGTCGGCGGTGGCCACCCGGAGCAGGTAGTCCGGCTCGCCGAACAGCCGCTGCGCGTCGAGCACATGCTCCAGCTCGCTGACCGCACGCTCGAACTCGGCGACCGTGTCCCGGTCCTCCTGGCGCATGGACACGAAGACCAGCGCCTCGAAGTTCAGCCCGAGCGACGGCGGGTCCACCACCGCGCGGTAGCCCTGGATGGCGCCGGACCGCTCCAGCTCGCGCAGCCGCCGGTGGCAGGGCGAGACGCTGAGCCGCACCCGGGCGGCCAGCTCGGTCACGGTCAGCCGCCCGTCCTGCTGAAGCTCCGCAAGGATTTTCCGGTCCACGTCGTCCATGAAGAAGATACTTGCTCAGAAATCGCGATCATGAGCAAATTACGGGAACACTTTCGGGCCATTCGCGCCTAATGTCCCCACCATGGACTCAGGACTCCTCTTCTCCTTCCTCGCCGTGGACCTGCTGCTGGTGTGCGTACCGGGCGCGGACTGGGCGTACGTCATCGCGACCGCCCTGCGCGGCAGCCCGGTGGCGCTCGCGGTGACGGGTCTGGTCAGCGGATACGCCCTGCACACGGTCCTGGCGACGGCGGGTCTGGCGGTCCTGGTGGCGGGCTCGCCCGGCCTGCTGACGGCCCTGACGGTGGCGGGCGCGGGGTACCTGCTGTGGCTGGGCTGGGGGGTCCTGCGGCGCCCGGCGATCCCGAGCGCGGCCGGTCCGGGGGACCCGGGTGCGGCCGGTCCGGGCGACCTGGGCGGAGCCGGGCCGGCCGCCGCCGACGAGCGGCTGTTCCTGCGGGGGGCCACGATCAGCGGCCTCAACCCCAAGGGCCTGCTCCTCTACCTCTCCGTGCTCCCCCAGTTCCTCACCCTCCGGGGCGCCCACCTCCCGGTGCCCGCGCAGACGGCCACCCTGGGCCTGCTGCACATGGCGTGCTGCGCGGCCGTCTACCTGACCGTCGGCGTCCTCGCCCGTGCCCTGCTCGCGGCCCGCCCCGCGGCGGCCCGGGCGGTGACCCGCACCTCGGGTGCGGCGATGCTCGGGATCGGGGCGTTCCTGCTGGTGGAGCGGCTGGCCACGCTGTAGCCGCGCCGGACGGGCGGAAAGCGGCCCCGCCCGGGCCCCTCAGGGCGCCGCGGTGAGCCGGAAGAGCCGGATCTCCCGAGTCACCCGGGACTGGTACGTCGCGTACGGCGGCCAGAACGCCACCAGCTCCTGCCAGACGGCGGCGCGCTCCTGTCCGGTCAGCAGCTCGGCGGTGACGGGGACGTCCCGGCCCTTCCAGCTGATCGAGGCGTCCGGACGGGCGAGGAGGTTGTGGGTCCAGGCGGGATGGCCGGTCCGCCCGAAGTTGGAGCCGACGAGGATCCAGCCGCCGCCGTCCCCCTCCGGCATGCAGGCCAGCGGGGTCCGGCGCGCCAGCCCGCTCCTGGCTCCCGTCGAGGTGAGGATCACACCGGGCAGCATCCGCGTGCTGAGCAGCGCCCTTCCCCCGGTGAGCCGGTGCACGCCCCGGTCCAGCGCCGGGATCACCCGGGGGGCCACCCGCGCGAAGAGCCGGGTGGACGACACCTTCTGCACGAGGCGGACGCCGACGGGGACCGCCATCAGACCGCCGCCTCCCCGCCCGTGAAGAGCCCCGCCGCCTCGGCGGCCCGGTCGCGCAGCCGGTGCACCGGGCCGAACAGCAGCTCGTCACCGGCCGCCCGCTTGAAGTACAGGTGGGCGTCGTGCTCCCAGGTGAAGCCGATCCCGCCGTGCAGCTGGACGCCCTCGGCGGCGGCACATCGCAGCGCCTCCAGCGCCTGGGCGAGCGCGAGCCCGCCGGCCCGCTCCCCGCGGCCGGCCGCCCAGGCGGCGTAGTAGGCGGCCGACCGGGCGGTCTGCACCCCCACGTACACGTCCGCGAGCCGGTGCTTGACGGCCTGGAAGGACCCGATGGGCCGTCCGAACTGGACCCGCTGCCCGGCGTACTCCACGGTCCGCTCCAGCACCCGGCCGGCCGCGCCCACCGCCTCGGCGGCGAGCACGGCGGCCACCGCGTCCCCGGTCCCGGCCAGGGCGGCCGGCACGTCCGCCTCCTCCGTGCCCAGCAACTCGGCCGGCACGTCACGCAGTTGTACGCGCCCGCACGGCCGGGTGGCGTCCAGCGCGGTCTGCCGGACCCGCACCACCCCGGCCGCGTCCCCCGCCACCAGGAACAGCAGGGTCCGCGACCGGGCGAACCCCCCGGTGTGGGCGGCGACGAGCAGGACCCCCGCGCTGTGCCCGTCCAGCACCTGTCCGGCCTCCCCGTACAGCCGCCACTCGCCCCGCACCCGCCGCGCCTGCACCCCGCCGGCCCGCCCGCCCCCGGCGCTGTACCCGCTGTTCGGGCGGGTCAGGCCGAGGGCGGTGGCGAGCGCCGGCCCGGCGACGGCGAGCGTGGCGGTGAGGGAGCCGGTGGCGATGCGCGGCAGCAGTGCGGCGCGCTGGGCCCCGGTGCCGAGGGCGAGGACGAGCGGGGCGGCGAGGACGGCGGTGGCGAGCAGGGGCGACGGGGCGAGGAACCGGCCCGTCTCCTCGCAGGCGAGGGCCAGCTCGGTGACCGAGCAGCCGACCCCGCCGTACTCCTCCGGCAGCGCGAGCCCCGGCAGTCCGAGCCGGCCGGCCAGGTCGGACCACAGCAGGGGGTCATAGCCGGCCGGGCCGTCGACGGCGGCGCGGACCTCCTTCGGGCCGCAGCGTTCGCGCAGCAGCTCGCGCAGGGTCCGGCGGATCCCGTCCTGCTCGGCGGTGAGTCGCGTGTCCATGGCTGATCCCTCCGAGATCTGACGGACCGTCATGTTAGGCACCACGGGAAGGGATGCCCAGCCCCCCGGCACCTGCCGCCGCACCGCGGATCTGATGTACCGTCAGTTTTATGAAGCCAGGGAGCAGGAAAGTCGCCGTGGTCGGCGTGGCCCTCTCCGACTGCGGACGCGTGCCCGACGCGACGCCGTACACCCTGCACGCCCAGGCGGCCCGCCGCGCGCTGGCGGACGCCGGCCTGGACCGCGCCCGGGTGGACGGCCTGGCCTCCGCGGGCCTCGGCACACTGGCCCCCGTGGAGGTCGCCGAGTACCTGGGCCTGCGCCCCACCTGGGTGGACTCCACCTCGGTCGGCGGCTCGGCCTGGGAGGTCATGGCGGCCCACGCGGCGGACGCGATCGCCGCGGGCCACGCGAACGCCGTACTGCTGGTGTACGGCTCGACGGCACGCGCGGACGTCAAGGCGGGCCGCAGGACGGGGAACCTCTCCTTCGGCGCCCGCGGCCCGCTGCAGTTCGAGGTGCCCTACGGCCACACGCTGATCGCCAAGTACGCGATGGCGGCCCGCCGGCACATGATCGAGTACGGCACGACGGTGGAGCAGCTGGCGCAGGTGGCGGTCCAGGCGAGGGCGAACGCGGCCCTCAACCCGGAGGCGATGTACCGCGACCCGGTGACGGTCGACGACGTCCTGTCCGGACCGATGATCGCCGACCCCTTCACCAAGCTGCACTGCTGCCTGCGCTCGGACGGCGGCGCGGCGGTCCTGCTGGCGGCCGAGGAGTTCGTCCGGGACTGCCGCACGAGCCCGGTCTGGATCCTCGGCACCGGCGAGCACGTCTCGCACGCCGCCATGTCCGAGTGGCCGGACTTCACCCGCTCCCCGGCGGCGGTGAGCGGCCGGCTGGCCTTCGCACGGGCCGGGGTGACCCCGGCGGACATCGACTTCGCGCAGCTCTACGACGCCTTCACCTACATGACCCTGGTGACCTTGGAGGACCTGGGTTTCTGTGCCAAGGGCGAGGGCGGGGCCTTCGTGGAGAAGGGCCGGCTGCTGGTGCGGGGCGGGGAGCTGCCGGTGAACACCGACGGAGGCGGCCTGTCGGCCCAGCATCCGGGGATGCGCGGGCTGTTCCTGCTCGTGGAGGCGGTGCGGCAGCTGCGCGGGGAGGCCGGGCGACGGCAGATCCGGGCGCGGGACGGCGGGCTGCCCCGGCTGGGGGTGGCGTCGGGCACCGGAGGCTGGTTCTGCTCGTCGGGCACGGTGGTGTTGGGACGGGACTGAGACCCGGGCCGGCGGTGATACTCGCCCCATGGCACAGATGGATCTCCACGAACTGCTCCGGTCGCTGCGGGTCTGGGACGCGGCGGCGACACAGCTGCGGCCGTTCGACCCGGACACCGCTCCCCCCACCCCGCTGACCCTGTTCACGACCTGGTTCGCCGAGGCCGTGGCGGCGGGGCAGCCGGAGCCGCACACCATGTCGCTGGCGACCGTGGACGAGGAGGGCAGGCCGGACGTACGGATCGTGATGCTGCACGGCGCCGACGCCGACGGCTGGTCCTTCGCCACGCACTCCACGAGCCGCAAGGGCCGCGCGCTGAGCGCCCGGCCGCACGCGGCCCTCGCCTTCTACTGGCCGGCCCTGGGACGCCAGGTGCGGGTGCGCGGGCCGGTCACCTCGGCGCCGGCCGAGGAGAGCCAGGCCGACCTGCACGCGCGGTCCACGGGGGCGCTGGCCGCCGCGCTGACCGGGCGGCAGAGCGAGGAGCTGTCCTCGGTGGCGGAGCTGCGCGAGGCGTCGCAGGCGGCCTGGGAGCGGGCCCGGCAGCACCCGGACGAGCCGTCGCCGACCTGGACCCTGTACCGGCTGCGCCCGGAGACGGTGGAGTTCTTCCAGGGTGACCCGGAGCGGCGCCATGTGCGCCTGGAGTACCGAAGCACGGAGTTCGGCTGGAGCAGGGGTCTGCTGTGGCCCTGAGGGGGGCGCCTGGAGCAGGGGTCTGCTGTGGCCCTGAGGGGGGCGCCGCTCATCCGGCCGGTCCGGCCGGTTCGAAGACCGGCGTCCCGTCCCGGAACGCCACCCGCAGCGCCATCCCCGCCACCAGGTCCGCCGCCTCGCAGCCCACCACTTCCGTCATCATCCGGGGGCCTTCCGCCAGGTCGACCACCGCCGCCGTGTAGGGCGTGCGGCCGGTGAACGGGGGGAGGTCGTTGTGGTGGACCGTGGACCAGGTGTAGAGCGTGGCCCGGCCGGCGGCCTCCTCCCAGGTGACCTCCTCGCTCCAGCAGTGCGGGCAGAACTCGCGGGGGTAGTGGTGGGCCCGGCCGCAGGCCCCGCAGCGGCGGACGAGCAGCCGTCCCTGGGCGGCCGCCTCCCAGTAGGGGCGGGTGAGGGCGTCGGGTTCGGGGACGTCGTGGTGTGCCGTGGCCATCAGAACCACCCCAGCCACGCGTCCAGTGACCAGGTCTGCCAGGCCATGCCGAAGAAGCCGGTCAGGGAGATCAGGCCCATCATCGAGTTCTGGCCCTGCTCCGCCCAGTCGTGGATCATGAGGACGAGGTAGACCGCGTTGAGCAGGAGCCCGGCCACCAGCGCGACCGGGGTCAGGAAGCCGAGGACGAGACCGAGGCCCAGCGACAGTTCGGCGTAGGCCACGACGTACGCCATCAGCTTCGGGTGGGGTCTCACCACCTTCTCGAAGCCGGTCCGCACGGCCGTCCACCGGTGTTCCGCCGCCACGTCCGCCGCCCAGGCGATGCCGCTCCCGCGCTCGAACCATGCCTTCTTGTCCTTGTGCCGCCAGCTCTCCAGCCACCACAGGCCGAGGCCGATGCGCAGCACCGCCAGCCACTGAGCGCCGTCCAGCCATATCGCATCCATGGATCTGACGGTACGTCAGAAACTTCCGCCTGCCGAGGGGCACGGCAGGGGTTCCGGCGCGGTGGCGGGCGCCGGGACACCACGGCCCCTTCGCGGATCCACGGCGGGCGCACGCTTTGCGTACACACGTGATCAATCCGCAACCAATTCCGGTCTTGACCGAGACCCATCAACCGGGTGGGTGGTTACGCTCCCGCTCATGGCCGTCTCCCGTCTCTCTCCCGTCCACCTGTCGGCGACCCCCGCCGACCGCCCGGTCTACGTGATCGGCGCCGGGCCGGGCGGCCTCGCCGCCGCCCACGCACTGCGGGCGCGGGGCGTACGGGCCGTGGTCCTGGAGCGGTCCGACCGGGTGGCCGCCTCCTGGCGCGGCCACTACGACCGGCTGCGCCTGCACACCACCCGGCGGCTGTCCGCGCTGCCGGGCCTGCGCATCCCCCGGAAGTTCGGCCGCTGGGTGGCCCGGGACGACATGGTGCGGTACCTGGAGAAGTACGCCGAGCACCACGAGCTGGAGATCGTCACCGGGGTGGAGGTGCACCGCGTCGAGCGGACCGGCGACGGCACCGGGTGGCTGCTGCACGCCTCCGGCGGCCGGGAACTGACCGGCGCCGCGGTGGTCGTCGCCACCGGCTTCAACCACACCCCGGTCCTGCCCGACTGGCCGGGCCGCGAGGAGTACGGCGGCGAGCTGCTGCACGCCGGCGCGTACCGCCACGCCGGTCCGTACCGCGACCGCGACGTACTGGTCGTCGGGGCCGGCAACACGGGCGCGGAGATCGCGGTGGACCTGGTGGAGGGCGGGGCCGCGCGGGTGCGGCTGGCGGTGCGCACGGCGCCGCACATCCTGCGCCGGTCGACCCTCGGCTGGGCCACCCAGTACACGGGCGTACTGGTCCGGCGCCTGCCGGTGCGGCTCGTGGACCGCCTCGCCGGGCCGGTGGGGCGGCTCGGCACACCGGACCTGTCGGCGCACGGGCTGCCGCGCCCGGACACCGGCCTGTACAGCAGGGCACGGCAGGGCGCGATCCCCGTCCAGGACGCCGGCCTGATCGACGCCGTACGCGGGGGCAGCGTGGAGATCGTGGCCGCCGTGGAGGCGTTCGAGGGCGGCGAGGTCGTCCTCGCCGACGGCAGCCGGATCGCGCCCGACGCGGTGATCGCGGCGACCGGGTACGCCCGCGCGCTGGAGGGACTGGTCGGCCACCTCGGGGTGCTGGACGGGCGCGGCCGGCCGGTGGCGCACGGCGGCCGTACGTCCGCGCTCGCGCCCGGCCTGTACTTCACCGGGTTCACCGATCCGCTCAGCGGGATGCTGCGGGAGCTGGCGATCGACGCGGGGCGGATCGCACGGGCCGTGGCGAGGGGTTTCCGCACCCGGTAGCCGTGGGGATCACACCCCCGCGGGGCCACCGCTTTCCCACTCGGCGGTAACTTTGCCCGTCCGAGCTGTTCCTGACGATCCGTCAGTTCAGTAACCTGACATGGTGTCAGTTGCTGGTGGCTGTCTCACAGGAGGCGGGCGGAACGATGCTCGGATCGACCCACGGCACTCTCACCACCGACTCCCGCCGGGCCCGCGCCATCGCCTGCGGCGAGCAGCGGCCCGGCCCCGCTGTGCACGACCGGGTGGCGGACCTCGATGTCAGCGGGCGCCCGCTGCACGCGGACGTCCCCGACCTGGACCGGTTCTTCCGGCCCGGCTCCGTCGCCGTCGTCGGCGCCTGCGACACCGAGGGGCGGCCGGGCACCGGGATCACCCGGCAGCTGCTCGACTGGGCCGGGCGGGTCGGGGCACGGGTGCACCCGGTGCATCCGACCCGGCCGTCCGTCTTCGGTCTGCCCTGCGCCGCCTCCGTCGCCGCCCTGCCCGAACAGGTCGACCTGGCCGTGCTGCTGGTCGCCGACCCGCTGCCGGTGATCGAGGAACTCGGCGAGGCGAAGGTGAGGTTCGCGGTCGCCTTCGCCGCCGGGTTCGCCGAGACCGGTCCGGCCGGCGCCGAGGCGCAGGAGCGGCTGGCCGAGGCGGTACGGCGCTCGGGACTGCGGCTGCTCGGCCCGAACACCAACCTCAACGCCTTCGAGAGGTTCCGGGAGGACCTGGCCGGACCGGCCATCGCGCTGATCACCCAGTCGGGGCACCAGGGCCGGCCCGTCTTCGCCCTCCAGGAGCTGGGCATCCGGCTCTCGCACTGGGCGCCCACGGGCAACGAGGCCGACCTGGAGACCGCCGACTTCCTCTCCTGGTTCGCCGAACAGCCCGAGGTCGGCGCCATCGCCGCCTACGTGGAGGGACTCAAGGACGGCCGCGCCTTCCTCCTGGCCGCCGACCGCGCCGCCCGCCGTAAGGTGCCGGTGGTCGCCGTGAAGGTGGGCCGCACCGAGGCCGGCGCCCGCACGGCCGCCTCGCACACGGGCAAGCTCACCGGAGCCGACGACGTGGTGGACGCGGCCATGCGGCAGTACGGCGTGATCCGCGTCGACGCGCTGGACGAACTCCAGGACACCGCCGCCCTGCTGGCACGGGCGAGGCCGCCGCTGGCCGACGGTGTGGTCGTGTACTCCATCTCGGGCGGTACCGGCGCGCACGTCGCCGACCTGGCGACCGGGGCCGGGCTGCGGCTGCCGGGGCTGTCGGCGGACAAGCAGGCCGAACTGCACCAGTGGATACCGGAGTACCTGAGCGTCGCCAACCCGGTGGACAACGGCGGCCACCCGGTGGGTGACCGGCGCGGCCGGAAGATCATCGACGCGATCCTCGCCGACCCGGACGTCGGCGTGCTCCTCTGCCCGGTCACCGGCCCCTTCCCGCCGCTCAGCGACCGGCTCGTGCGGGACCTCGTCGAGGCAGCGGAGGAGACGGACAAGCTGGTGTGCGTGGTGTGGGGCTCGCCGGCCGGCACCGAGGCGGCGTACCGGGAGGTGCTGCTCGGCTCCTCCCGCGTGGCCACCTTCCGGACCGTCGGCAACTGCCTGACCGCCGTCCGCGCCTGGCTGGAACACCACCGCTTCGTCGGCGACTACCGCTCCCCCTTCGACGAGGCCCCGCGCACCCTCTCCCCCTCCTTCCGCAAGGCCGAGGCACTGATGCAGCCCGGCCGGCAGCTCAGCGAGCACGCGGCCAAGCAGCTGCTGCGGGCGTACGGCATCCGGGTGCCGCGCGAGCAGCTGGTGACCAGCGCGGCGGCGGCCGTACGGGCGGCCGGGCAGGTGGGCTATCCGGTGGTGATGAAGGCGTCCGGCGCGCAGATCGCCCACAAGACCGAACTGGGCCTGGTCAAGATCGGCCTGACCTCGGCGAGCCAGGTCCGCGACGCCTACCGGGAACTGACCGACATCGCCCGCTACGAGGGCGTCGGGCTGGACGGCGTCCTGGTGTGCCAGATGGTGGAACAGGGCGTGGAGATGGTGGTCGGCGTGGGCCACGACGACCTCTTCGGGCCGACGGTGACGGTCGGGCTCGGCGGGGTGCTGGTGGAGGTGCTGCGCGACGTGGCCGTCCGCGTCCCGCCGTTCGGTGAGGACCAGGCCCGCGCGATGCTCGGCGAGCTGCGCGGCC
This sequence comes from Streptomyces sp. SID486, assembly GCF_009865385.1. Classification (GTDB taxonomy): domain Bacteria; phylum Actinomycetota; class Actinomycetes; order Streptomycetales; family Streptomycetaceae; genus Streptomyces. The sequence goes on from NZ_WWJT01000684.1 coordinate 12,027, forward strand.
GGGCCCTGCTGGACGGGGTCCGGGGCCGCCCGCCGGCCGACGTGGACGCGCTGGTGGAGGTGGTCCTGCGGGTCCAGCGCATGTCGCTGGAGCTGGGCGGCCGGATCGCCGAGCTGGACATCAACCCGCTGATGGTCCTGCCCCGGGGACAGGGCGCGGTCGCGCTCGACGCGCTGGTGGTGTGCCGATGACGGACGTCCGCCACGAACTGCGCGACCACGTCTCGTACCTCACCCTGGACCGCCCCGGGACCCTGAACGCCCTGACGCCGGGGATGCGCGACCACCTCGTCGACCTGCTCGGGCAGGCGTCCGCGGACCCGGGGATCAGGGCGGTGGTCCTCACCGGCACCGGCCGCGGCTTCTGCGCGGGCGCCGATCTCAGCGGGGCCTCCGCGGCCGGCGAACGGATCGCGGGGGACGTCTCCCGGGTGCTGCGGCTGGGCGCCCAGCGCCTGATCGCGGCCGTGCTGGACTGCGAGAAGCCGGTGCTGGCCGCCGTGAACGGTACGGCCGCCGGGCTCGGCGCGCACCTGGCGCTCGCCTGCGACCTGGTCCTGGCCGCCCGGTCGGCCCGCTTCATCGAGGTGTTCGTCCGCCGCGGGCTGGTCCCGGACGCCGCCGGCGCCTACCTCCTGCCCCGGCTGACCGGTCCGCGGCGGGCGAAGGAGCTGATGTTCTTCGGTGACGCGGTGCCGGCGGCGGAGGCGGAGCGGCTGGGTCTGGTCAACCGGGTCGTGCCGGACGCCGAGCTGGAGCAGACCTCGCGGGAGTGGGCGGCCCGGCTGGCCGCCGGGCCGACGCGGGCCCTCGCCCTGACCAAGCACCTGGTGAACACCTCGCTCGACACCGACCGCGCGTCCGCCTTCGCCGCGGAGTCCTGGGCCCAGGAGATCAACATGACCACCGAGGACGCCCGGGAGGGCCTGCGGGCGTTCACGGAGCGCCGGGAGCCGCGGTTCCGGGGACGGTGACGCCTGACGCCTGACGCCCGCGCGGCGCGTGGCGCGTGGCGCGTGCGCGTGACGCATGGCGTGTGACGCGTGGCGTGTGACGCGTGGCGTGTGGCGCATGGCGCATGGCCGTGCGCGGCGCGCGTGACGCTTGGCGCATGAGGCGTGACGCATGACGCGTCGGCCGTGCGCGACCCGGTCGCGTGCCCGGGCTTGTTACCTGACGAACCGTCAGCTTCAATGGAACGATGATGGGACATGCGGGAGCGGCGGCCTTCGCCGTCCGGTATCTGGGGACACGGCCCGTCGAGGCCCTGCCACGGCCCGAGTTGCGGTGCGTGCGCGAGGGCGAGCGGGCACCGGTGGCGCAGGCGGAGTTCCGCCGGGTGCTCGGGAGCTTCGCCAGCGGCGTCACCGTGATCACCGCGCCCGGGGCCGAAGGGGAGCCGGGACCGGCCGGGTTTGCCTGCCAGTCCTTCTCCTCCCTCTCGCTCGAACCGCCCCTGGTGTGCTTCATGGTGGGCCGGACGTCCACGACCTGGCCGCGCATCGCCCATGCCGGGGTCTTCTGCGTCAACGTGCTCAGCGCCGGCCAGGACGGACTGTGCCGGGCCTTCGCGGTGAGCGGAGCGGACAAGTTCGCGGGGGTGGCGTACGACCCGGCGCCCGTCTCCGGGTCACCGCGGCTGGCCGGTGCCGCCGCCTGGATCGACTGCACCGTCCACGCCGTGCACACCGGGGGCGACCATCTCGTCGTCGTGGGGCGGGTGGACGCCCTCGGCGCGGACGGGCCGCGGGAACCGCTGCTCTTCCACCAGGGGCGGTTCGCCCGGCTCGCCGGCGAGTGAGTCCGCCGGCGGCCGGGGCCTCGCCGAGGCCCCGGCCGCCGAGGGGGCACACGTGCCGGTGAGCTGCCGCGGGGTCACGGTACGGCGGGTGCCAGGGCGGCCGGGACGGGACGGCGGACGACCAGGGACATCAGGGCCGCCGCCGCGCACAGCGTGCCGGCGGCGTACCAGACGACGTCGTAGGAGCCGAAGACGTCCCGGGCGACCCCGCCGAGGTAGGCCACCAGGGCCGCGCCGACCTGGTGCGAGGCCAGCACCCAGCCGAAGACGATGGCGCTGTCCTCGCCGAACTGCTCACGGCACAGGGCCATGGTGGGCGGCACGGTGGCCACCCAGTCGAGGCCGTAGAAGACGATGAAGAAGAGCATCGGCGGGTGGACGGCCGGCCCCAGCAGCATCGGCAGGAAGAGCAGGGACAGGCCGCGCAGCGCGTAGTAGACGGCGAGCAGGCGGCGCGGCTCGAAGCGGTCGGTGAACCAGCCGGAGGCGACCGTGCCGACGACGTCGAACACGCCGATCACCGCGAGCAGCGAGGCCGCCGTCGTCACCGGCATGCCGTGGTCGTGCTCGGCGGGCACGAAGTGGGTCTGCACCAGCCCGTTGGTGGAGGCACCACAGATCGCGAAGGCGCCGGCGAGCAGCCAGAAGGTGCCCGTGCGGACGGACGTGGACAGCACGGTCAGCGTGCGGCGGGCGGCCCCGGTGACCGGCGGCGGCTTGGGGGTGAACTCGCGTGCCCCGTACGCCGCCACGCCCACGTCGGCCGGGTGGTCACGGAGCAGGAGCCAGACGAAGGGCACCACGGCCAGCGCGGTCAGCGACACCGTGACCGCGGCGGGACGCCAGTCGTGCCGTTCGACGATCCAGGACAGCAGCGGCAGGAAGATCAGCTGGCCGGAGGCGGAGGCCGCGGTGAGGATGCCGGTGACCAGACCGCGCCGCTCGGTGAACCAGCGGTTGGTGACCGTCGCGGCGAACGCCAGCGCCATGGAACCGGTGCCGAGGCCCACCAGCAGCCCCCAGCACAGCAGCAGCTGCCAGGCCGCCGTCATCCACACGGTCAGGCCGGACCCGATCGCGATCACGGTGAGCGCGGCGGCCACCACCCGGCGTATGCCGAAACGGTCCATCAGCGCGGCGGCGAACGGCGCGGTGAGGCCGTAGAGGGCGAGGTTGATGGAGACGGCCGCGCCGATCGTGCCGCGCGACCAGCCGAACTCCTGGTGCAGCGGGTCGATGAACAGGCCGGGCAGGGAGCGGAAGGCCGCCGCGCCGGTGATCGTGACGAACGTGACGGCGGCGACGAACCAGGCGCGATGCACACGGTGGCGCGGTCCGGGCGGGGCCTCGACGGGGGCTGCGGCTGCGGTTCTCTGAGTCACGCGTCCCAGCCTCCGCTCCGCATGCCCGTGCATCGAGTGGCCCGGGAGTCATCCTTCGCTACGATCGGGCCATGACCTCTGATGGGGAATTCCGGCCGCACCGGGTCGCCGTCCTCGCCCTGGACGGCCTGCTGCCCTTCGAACTGGGCATACCGCACCGCATCTTCGGCCGGCCGCGGGACGCGTCGGGACGGCACCTGTACGAGGTCGTGACCTGCTCGGCGAGGCCGCCCGGCAGGGTCGAGACGGACGCCGACTTCGCCGTGCACACCACACACGGGCCCGAGGTGCTGGCCACGGCGGACACGGTGATCGTCCCCGCGTCGTTCGAATCCGGCCCGCTGTACGACGAGGGCCGGCTCACCGACGAACTGGCCGCCGCCCTCGCCCTGGTACGCCCCGGCACCCGGCTGGCCTCCATCTGCACCGGTGTCTACGTCCTCGCCGCCGCCGGCCGGCTGGACGGCCGCCGGGCGACGACGCACTGGGCCGACGCCGAACGCTTCCAGCGGATGTTCCCCCGGGTCAGGGTGGACGCGGACGTGCTGTTCATCGACGACGGCGACGTCCTGACCTCGGCCGGCGTGGCCGCCGGCATCGACCTGTGCCTGCACATGGTGCGCCGCGACTTCGGCACCGCCGCCGCCAACGACGTCGCCCGCCGCACCGTCGTACCGCCGCACCGCGACGGCGGCCAGGCCCAGTACATCCACCGCCCGGTGCCCGACCCCCAGCTGGCCACGACGACCACCGCCCGCGCCTGGGCGCTGGGCCGGCTGCACGAACCCGTCCAGCTGCGGGACATGGCGGCGCAGGAGTCCATGTCGGTACGCACCTTCACCCGCCGCTTCCGCGAGGAGACCGGCATCAGCCCCGGCCAGTGGCTGACCCAGCAGCGCATCGAACGCGCCCGGCAGCTGCTGGAGTCCACCGGGCTGTCGATGGACCAGGTGGCCCGGGACGCGGGCTTCGGCACGGCCCAGTCGATGCGCCGGCACCTACAGACGGCGCTCGGGGTCACCCCCACCGCGTACCGCCGCACCTTCCGGGCCGGCGGCGGCGAGCGGTCCGGTGCCGGCGGCGCCGCGCGCTGACCGGCCGGCGCGTATCTCGCCCCACCAGCCGACCGACGTCAGCAGCAGGGTGAGGGCCACGCCCGCGAGGATCGCCGTCGAGGGCGCGGCGTGCGGCAGCAGGACACCGGCGAGGGAGCCCGTCGTCGCGTAACCGGCGCCGACGGCCGCGTACATGACCGAGTAGCCGGCGGCCAGGGCGTGCGGCGGGAGCACCTCGCGCAGGGACAGGTTGCGGGTGAGCATCGCGCCCGACTGGAGCAGTCCGGCCATGGCCAGCGCCGCCGCCATGCCCGGCGCGGCGGGTATCAGGGCGACCAGGGCCACCGCGGCCGACGTCCCCGCCATCAGGACCACGCTGCGGGTGCGCAGCCGGCCCGGCCAGCTCCGCAGGCCGTACACGAAGGCGCCGACGGCGGAGGCCACCGACATCGCCGTGAGCAGCGGGCCGGCCCAGCCCACGCCGATGCCGCGCTGTTCGAGCAGGGCCGGCAGGACGAGTTCGGCGAGGGCCAGCAGGGACAGGCTGGCGGCGCCCGTGACGTACACCGGCCAGGCGCGGGCCAGCACGCGCAGCTTCGACGCGCCCTGCCCGCCGTCACCGTCCCGGCCGCCCCGCCCGCCCTTCGCGTCCTGTCCGTCCGCCGCCCAGCCGGCCGGCAGGAGCCACAGGCCCGCGGCGGACGACGCCATCAGGGCGGCTTCGAGCAGCAGCGGCAGGCACGGGTCGACGCCGAGGGCGAGACCCGTGACGGCCGCCGGGGAGACGGCCCAGACGGCGAAGGTGAGCATGGACTCGGCGGACAGCGCCTGCGCCGCCGCGTGCCCCGGGACCAGGGAGGTGAGCAGCGCGCGCAGCCCGCCGGGCGCCGCGGCGGGGCCGGCTCCGGCGAGGAAGGCGAACGCGGCGAGCACGGGGGCGGGGGCGCCGGGGAACGCGCCGAGGCCGGTGAAGCCGACGGCTCCCGCGACGAGTCCGGCGGCCAGCTGCGGACGGGCCCGCGCGGGGTCGAGGCGCATGCCGAGCACGGGGGCGCCCGCGATCTCGCCGACGACGTAGGCGGCGGCGAGGGCCGCGCCCAGGGTGTAGCCGCCGGGGCGCTCCCGGACCAGGAAGACCAGGGCCAACGGGGCCATGGCCACCGGCATTCGGGCGCCGACGGCCACCAGGGCCCAGGTCAGGACCCGCCGGGAAACGACGTCGCGGTAGCTCATGCCTCGACGGTAGGGGCCGCCACCGACAATCGCCGACCCCTTTTCCCCGCCCTGTGGACAACCTGGCCGTGCGGCGCCGACGGCCGGCGGAGTGCCGGGCCACGGTCTCCAGCACGCGCAGCGCGTCCTGGGGCGGAGTGGTACGCGGCGGTCGGCTCGATCCTCACGGAACAGGGTGGTGGAGGAGGACGCCACGCCCCTGTCCTTCATCTGCACGCTGTTCTGCGCGACCAGCATGGTGATCTGCATGAGGCAGCCCACGCCGCGGCGGCTCAGAAGGTGAGCACCGCCCGCGCCACCCGGCCCGCCTCCGCGTCCGTCCGGGCCTTCTCGAAGTCCTCGACCGGATAGACGGCCGACACCAGTTCGTCGAGCATCAGGCGCCCCCGCCGGTACAGCCCGGCGTACAGGGCGACGTCCCGCTGGGGGCGTGCGGAGCCGTAGCGGCAGCCGAGGATCGCCTTGTCCAGGAAGAGGGAGGAGACGAGGAAGGACGCCTCGGCCGTGGCCGGGGGCACCCCGAGCAGGACGGCCTGGCCGTGCCGGTCGAGCAGGTCGATCGCCCGGCGGATCAGGTCCACCCGCCCGACGCACTCGAAGACGTGGTCGGCGCCGGTCGGCAGGATGCCCCGGACGCCCTCGGCCGACGTCAGGAAGTCGGTCGCGCCGAACTGCCGGGCCAGCGCCTCCTTGGCCGGATCGGCGTCCACGGCGACGACGGCGAGGGCGCCGGCGAGCCGCGCGCCCTGGAGGACGTTCAGCCCGATGCCGCCCGCACCGATGACGACCACGCTGTCCCCGCGGTCCACCCGTGCCCGGTTGAGCACCGCCCCGACACCGGTCAGCACCCCGCACCCGATCAGCGCCGCGGACGTCAGCGGGATGTCCTCGGGGATCCGCACCGCCTGCACGGCCTTGACGACCGTACGTTCGGCGAAGGCCGAGTTGGCCGCGAACTGGTACACCGGCTCCGCCCCCCGCGTGAACGGCCTGCCCGGCCGTCCGATCGCCTGCCGGCACATGGTCGGCCGCCCCCGGTCGCACTCCGCGCACGTCCCGCAGTTGGCGAGCGTGGACAGGGCGACGTGGTCACCGGGGGCGACATGGGTGACGCCCGCGCCGACCGCCGCCACGACCCCGGCACCCTCGTGCCCGAGCACCACCGGGACCGGGAACGGGATGGTGCCGTCCACCACCGAGAGATCGCTGTGGCACAGCCCGGCCGCCGCGACCGCGACCAGTACCTCGCCCGGCCCCGGGTCCCGCACCGCCAGGTCGTCGACGACCCGGACCCGTCTGCCGTCGAACACCACACCCCGCATCACACGGCCCCCTTCGGTTCTCCCGGCAGACCGAGCACCCGCTCGGCGATGATCGTGCGCTGGATCTGGTCCGAGCCGCCGTAGACGGTGTCGGCCCGGCTGAACAGGAACAGGTGCTGGTCGGCGTCCGTCGCGTACGGCGAGGCCACCGACCAGTCCACGGGACCGACGGCCGCCTCCGCGCCCCTGACCTGCACGGCCAGTTCGCCCAGGCGCTGGTGCCAGTTCGCCCACAGCAGCTTGGCCACGCTGGGCGCCCCCGGGTCGGTGGTGCCGCCGAGGGTGCGCAGGGCGTTCCAGCGCATGGCGCGCAGTTCCGCCCACTGCCGCACGAGCCGGGCGCGCAGGACCGGGTCACGCACCGCTCCCGACGCGACGGCCGTCTCGACGACCTGGGCCAGCTCGGCGGCGAACCCGATCTGCTGGGCCAGGGTCGACACCCCGCGCTCGACGCCCAGCAGGCTCATCGCCACCCGCCAGCCCTGCCCCTCGCCCCCGACGACGTGCTCCACGCGCGCGCGTGCCCCGTCGAAGAAGACCTCGTTGAAGTCGCTCGTGCCGGTCAGCTGCCGGATGGGCCGCACCTCGATCCGGCCGGGCTGGTCCATGGGCACGAGCAGGAAGCTCAGCCCGCGGTGCCGGCGCTCCTGCGCGTCGGTGCGGGCCAGCACGAAGCACCAGTCGGCCTCGTGGGCGAGCGAGGTCCAGATCTTCTGCCCGGTGATCCGGTAGTGCGCCCCCTCGCGTACCGCCGCCGTCCGCACCGCGGCCAGGTCCGAGCCGGCGCCCGGTTCGCTGTAGCCCTGGCACCACAGCTCCTCGCCGGCGGCGACGGGCGGCAGGAAGCGCCGCTTCTGTGCCGGGTCGCCGTGGGCGACGAGGGTGGGGGCGAGGAGGTTCTCCCCGATGTGCCCGGAGCGCGGCGGTGCGCCCGAGCGGGCGTACTCCTCGGCCCAGACGACCTGCTGGGTCAGGGTGGCGGTGCGGTTGCCGTGCCCGGCTTCCGACCAGCCGAGCCCGATCCAGCCCGCTGCGCCGAGGGCGCGTTCCCACGCGCGCCGGTCCAGCCGGGGACCGGCGTGGGCGGCCAGCCAGGACCGGGCCTCGGCACGGAACTTCTCGTCCTCTTCGCTGAACCCGTAATCCATGGTGGACCACCTCCGGTGTGAGTGCCCCGGGCTACCGGGCGTTGGGCCGGGCCCCGTCCCGCGCCGCCGCTTCCATCGCCGCGAGCCGGGACAGCATCGGCATCGGGTCCACCCCCACCGAACCGGGCAGGAACTCCGCGATCCGCTCCGGGGTCCAGGAGCCCTCGGCATAGGCCGACCGCAGTTCCCTGGGCTGGGCCCACACCGCGATCTTGGGGCCGGCGACGGTGTACACCTGCCCGGTGATGTCCTGACCGGCAGCCCGGTCGGACAGCAGGTACACCACCAGCGCGGCCACGTCCTCCGGCTCCCCGATCTCCGCCAGGGCCATCGGCACGCCGGCCGACATCCGGGTCCGCGCCACGGGCGCCACCGCGTTCGCGGTCACCCCGTACTTGTGCAGGCCGAGCGCCGCGCTGCGCACGAGCGAGATGATCCCGCCCTTCGCCGCGCTGTAGTTGGGCTGGGAGACGGAGCCCTGGTGGTTGCCGCTGGTGAAGCCGATGAGGGTGCCGGACCGCTGCTCGCGCATGACGGCGGAGGCGGCCCGGAAGACGGTGAAGGTGCCCTTGAGGTGGGTGGCGACGACCGGGTCCCACTCCTCCTCGGTCATGTTGAACAGCATCCGTTCCCGCAGGATGCCGGCCACGCACACGACGCCGTCGATACGGCCGTACGTCTCCACCGCCGTCTCCACGACCCGCCGGCCGCCGGCCATGGTGGAGACGTCGTCGGCGACCGCGACGGCCCGGCCGCCGGCCGCCTCGATCTCCTTGACGACGGCTTCGGCGACCTCGCTGGTGGGCGAGGCCCCGTCCACGGCGACGCCGTAGTCGTTGACGACGACCTTCGCCCCCTCGGCCGCCGCCGCCAGGGCGACCGCCCGGCCGATCCCGCGGCCGGCCCCGGTCACGGCGACGACCCTGCCTGCCAAGAAGTTCCCCACGCCCGGCCCCTTCCCGCGGTTTCTGACGGTCCGTTAGATTTTATGGCCCGTCGGACGCGCGGGCACAAGCCCCGGGGAGGCACCGGATGACACTGCCCAAGGAGTTCCAGGAGATCGCCGGGCGCGTGAACAACTGGGGGAGGTGGGGCGCCGACGACGAGACCGGCACGCTGAACCTGGTCACGGACGAGGTGGTGCGCGCGGCGGCGGCCGAGGTGCGCACGGGCCACCGGGTCCCGCTCGCCCTCCCCCTGCACCAGGACGGTGTGCAGACGGGGATGATCCCGGGCCGGGTCAACCCGCTGCACGTGATGGTGCAGCTCAACCAGGAGCTGTTCGGTCCGGGCACGGTGGCGTGCAGCGACGACGCGGTGACCATGGGGCTGCAGGCCGGCACCCACTGGGACGCGCTGACCCATGTCTCGCACTCCGGGAAGGTCTACAACGGCCGCCCGGCGCAGACGGTCACCGCGCACGGCGGCGCCGCGTTCGGCGGCATCGACAAGGTCCGCCACCTCGTCTCGCGCGGGGTGCTGCTGGACGTGGCACGCGCGCGCGGCGTGGACCGGCTGGCGGGGGGCCACGCGGTGACGCCGGAGGACCTGGCGGCGGCCGAGGAGTTCGGCCGGGTGCGGGTGCGGGCCGGCGACGTCGTGCTCGTGCGCACCGGACAGGTGCAGGTGTACCTGGCCGGGGACAAGCACGGCTACGGCTATCCGTCACCCGGGCTGTCGGTGCGTTGCCCGGAGTGGTTCCACGCGCGTGACGTGGCGGCCGTCGCGAACGACACGCTCACGTTTGAGATGTTTCCGCCCGAGATCGAGAATCTGTGGCTGCCCGTACACGCACTGCACCTGGTGGAGATGGGGATGCTCCAGGGCCAGAACTGGAATCTCGAAGAGTTGTCCACAGCCTGTGGAGAAACGGGACGGTACGCGTTCCTGCTGTCGGCGATGCCCGAACCGTTCGTCGGGGCGACGGGCACCCCCGTGGCACCGGTGGCGGTCCTCTGAACGGCCGCGGACCCGCGGATGGCGGCGCGGCTCCCCCCACGGACACGCACGCGCCGCCACCCGATGCGACCCACACTCGACAAGGGCCGGCGGCAGGCGGGCCCTCGCCGTCCCCTCGCGGCGAATCGACGCCCCCCAGCCTGATCACGTGCCCGGGGGACGTCAACGCCGGTGCGAGGACGTGTTGCGGCACCGCGTGTGCGCGACCAGCGCACGGTTGCACCCCCGGCGCATCACGGCCGGGGCCCCTACACCGCTTCGAAGGCGAGATCCTGGTACGCGGACAGTCCGCTCCCGAACGCCATGGCCGCGCTCTGCCGGGATTGTGCGCAACGGTCCAGTTCGCACCAGATGCTCTTGCCGGCGCCGTCGGGGCTCCAGCCCCAGCGGTCGGCGAGGCAGTCCACGAGGGCGAGCCCCCGGCCGCCGGTGGCGTCACCGTCGGCACAACGGGGCACGGGCGCGCGGGTGCTGGTGTCGGCCACCTCGACCCGCACCGTGGCCGACGCGCCGCGCTCGGCCACCGGGGCGGGCAGGCGGAGCCGCAGCACGGCCGGGCGGCCGGTGTGCACGACAGCGTTGGTCACCAGCTCGGACACGAGCAGGATCAGGGTCTCGGCCAGCGGCTCGTCGGCCGTTATCCCCGATCCGGCGAGCCGCGAGCGCGCCCACCTCCGGGCCCGCCCCACCTCCGCGGGGTCGGGCCGGATCTCCAGCTGCACTTGAAGCACCTGCACCGCTCACACCATCCGAACCGGCGGACACATGTCCCCACGCCGTCCGCGCGCCACGGCTTCGGCCGCGGCGACGATCACGACGAGGGCCACGATCGTAGCCATTCTCTGCATGGCCAGAACAACGGCCAGAGCAAGGATCACGGACTGTGACTCCCTTGCGAGACAGCATGGTTGACGTACAGTCACCCCAACAAGCGCTTCAGGCATATTCCCGCGCGAAGGAGTACGCGTAGGGCATACTGTGCGACGCTCGTGCCGGGGAGTCGAACAGGCGGGGCCGAGGGCCCTCGCCGCCTCGCGAGCAGCGACGCGCAACGCGCTGATCGGCACCGCCCCAGGGGCACCGTCGGCACGGCTCGTACGCGCAGCCACTCGCATCTCCCTCAAGGTACCGGAGGGGGCACCCGACTCCGGGCCGTGACGAGTCACGTGAAGGACACAACCGGGTATCGACGCTCAGTGATTCCACTCCGCCACGATCCGCGACATCGTGGGCCAAGGCTTCGCGGGCGGCCCGGTCCGCGAAGCCGCCGGCGGCGGTTCAGTCCGCGAGGGCGGCGGCGAGCAGTTCCTCACCGCACGCGCCTCCCCCGGTGCGCCGCGCCCGCACCCAGGCCCGTTTCAGGTGCAGATGGACATCGGCCTCCCAGGTGAAGCCCATACCGCCGTGCACCTGGAGGCAGTCACGGGCCCCGCGTACGGCGGCCTCGTCGGCGAGCAGCCGCGCGGCGGCGGCGTCGGCGGGATCACCGGTCACGGCGGCGGCGTAGACGGCCGCCCGCGCGGTCTCGGCCCGCACCAGCAGATCCGCGCACAGGTGCTGGACGGCCTGGAAGGACCCGATCGGCCGCCCGAACTGCTCCCGGGCCCGGGCGTGTTCCACGGCCAGCTCGCACACCCGTCCGGCCGTACCCAGCTGCTCGGCGGCACTGAGCAGCACGGCGACGGGATCGGGGGCGAGCTGCCCGGCGACGGTATCGGCGGCGAGCTGCCGGGCGGCGGGGCCGGGGGTGAGCTGCCCGGCGGCGCCGAGCGGCGCGGCGACGGGATCGGGGCCGGGGTCGCGGGCTCCGGCGGGCGGCCCCTCGGACCCGGCGCGGGCCTCCCGGGTGCCCGCGCCGGGGATGCGGTGCAGGGGGGTCAGGGGGTCCACCGAGCGCAGCGGTACGGCACCGGAGGCGTCCCCGCGGACGACGTCCGCCGCGTCCAGCCACTCCGCCAGCTCCCCGTCGACGGCCGCCACGACCGTCTCCCCGGCCGCCGCGCCGGGCACGGTGCCGGCCGCGAGATGCGTGGCCACGAGCGGTCCGGGCAGCAGGGCCCGGCCCGCCTCCTCGAAGGCCAGCACGGCCTCCGGCAGCCCCAGCCCGACCCCGCCGTCCGCCTCCGGCAGCCGCAGCGCGAAGAACCCCGCCTCCCCGAGGGCCCGCCACAGCGCCCGGTCCAGCCGGCCCGGGGTGTCGACGGCGGCCCGCAGCGCCTCCCGTCCGAAGCGCCGCGCCAGCAGCTCCCGCACCCCCGTGCGCAGCGCCCGCTGGTCGTCCGTGAGCCGGAAACGCACGGTCATCTCCCCCTCGGCAGGCCGAGGATCCGTTCGGCCACGATGGTGCGCTGGATCTGCGAGGTACCGGCGGCGATGGTGTACGACAGCGCGGACAGCCGGTCGAGCACCCAGGGCCGGTCCAGGTCGAGGGCGTCCGCGCCCAGGACCTCGGCGGCGGCGTCGTACAGCTCCTGGCGGGCGTGCGAGTAGCGGAGCTTGAAGACGGAGCCGCCGACGCCCGGCACCCCGCCGCTCGCCTCCGCCTCGCTGACGTTCCACTGGGTCAGCCGCCACAGCGCCCGGAACTCCGCGTCCAGCCGGCCCAGCCGGCGGCGCAGTGCCGGGTCGTCCCAGCGGCCGTTGCGCCGCGCCGTCCGGGCGAGTTCGCCGAGCACCCGGCGGCAGGCGACGACCTCGCCGACGAAGGCGGTGCCGCGCTCGAAGGAGAGGGTGACCATGGTGACGCGCCAGCCGTCGTTCTCCTCCCCCACCCGGTCGGCGACCGGCACCCGCACCTCGTCGAGGAACACCTCGGCGAACTCCGCCGAGCCGGCGAGCGTGCGCAGCGGCCGTACGGTGACGCCGTCGGCGTCCATGCGCAGCGCCAGCCAGGTCAGGCCCCGGTGCCGGGGTGCGTCCGGGTCGGTGCGCACCAGCAGTTCGCACCAGTCGGCGACCTCGGCGTGCGAGGTCCAGATCTTGGACCCGGTCACCACGTACGCGTCCCCGTCCCGTCGCGCGCGCGTGCGCAGCGAGGCGAGGTCGGAGCCGGCGTCCGGTTCGCTGAACCCCTGGCACCAGACCTGTTCGCCCCGCAGGATCGGCGGCAGCCAGCGGGCCCGCTGTCCGGCGGTGCCCTCGGCCGCGATCGTCGGGCCGGCGTGCAGCAGTCCGACGAAGTTGGCTCCCACATAGGGTGCGCCGGCCTTCTCGGTCTCCTCCAGGAAGACCATCCGCAGGGTCGGGGAGGCGTCCCAGTGGACACCGGCGTACCCGGCGTCGTGGAGCATCCGCTGCCAGCCGAGGTCGTAGGCGCGGCGGCCCGGCCAGTCGTCCGGGGCCGGTCTGGCGGGCAGGGTGGGCAGCACCTCGGCGAGCCACTCGCCGAGGCGGGCCCGGAACTCCGCCTCCTCGGGCGTGTCGCAGAGGTCCATCAGCGGTCGAGGTCCAGGCCCAGCATGCGGATGGCGTTGCCCCGCATCAGCTTGTGGACGGTCTCGTCGTCCAGTCCCTTCACGTGGTCGAGGGCGACCTCCTTGGTGTGCGGGAAGGTCGAGTCGACGTGCGGGTAGTCGGTCTCGAAGGTGGCGTTGTCGCGGCCGACGACGTCGAGGGACGCGACGCCGTGCTTGTCGCGGAAGAAGCAGCAGAAGATCTGCCGGTAGTAGTACGTCGACGGCGGCTCGGGGACCAGGTCCCTGACCCCGCCCCAGGCGCGGTGCTCCTCCCACACGTCGTCGGCGCGCTCCAGGGCGTACGGGATCCAGCCCATCTGCCCCTCGGAGTAGGCGAGCTTCAGCCGCGGGAACTTCACGAGGACCCCGCTGAAGAGGTAGTCCATCATCGAGGCCATCGCGTTGTTGAAGCTCAGCGACGCCTGGACGGCGGGCGGCGCGTCCGGGGAGGCGGCGGGCATCTGGGAGCTGCTGCCGATGTGCATGTTGACGACCGTGCCGGTCTCCTGGCAGACGGCGAAGAACGGGTCCCAGTGACCGGAGTGGATGGAGGGCAGCCCGAGGTACGTGGGGATCTCCGAGAAGGTGACGGCCCGCACCCCGCGCGCGGCGTTGCGCCGGATCTCGGCGACGGCCAGCTCCACGTCCCACAGCGGGATCAGGCACAGCGGGATCAGCCGGCCGCCGCTGTCGCCGCACCACTCCTCCACCATCCAGTCGTTGTAGGCGCGCACGCAGGCGAGGGCGACCTCCTTGTCGTGGGCCTCGGCGAAGGTCTGCCCGCAGAAGCGGGGGAAGGTCGGGAAGCAGAGGCTGGCCTCGACGTGGTTGAGGTCCATGTCCGCCAGCCGGGCCCTGGGGTCCCAGCAGCCGCGCCGCATCTGCTCCCGGGTGATGCCCTCCAGGGTCATCTCGTCCCGGTCGAAGCCCACGGCGGCGATGTTGCGCTTGTACGGGAACTTCAGGTCCTCGTAGATCCACCAGTCGGTGGGCTGGCCCTGGGGGTCCATGGTGATCTGGTACTTGCCCCCGACGTAGGCCAGTTCCCCGATCCCGGCGGTCAGCGGCCTGGGGCCGCGGTCGCGGTACTTGGCGGGCAGCCACGTCTCGAAGAGGTGGGCGGGCTCGATCACGTGGTCGTCGACGCTGATGATGCGGGGCAGTTCGGTCGCCATGGGTCCCCTCCGCCGGACGGTACTCGACTGGGGCCTGCGTATCTGATGGCCCGTCAGATAGCATGTCACCTGACGAGTCGTCAGCCAAGCAGGGGGCATCCGTGAACGAGACCCCGCACAGCCTGAGTTCCGCCCGCACGCTGTGGGAGCTGGTCGTCCGCCGCGCGGCCGTCACCCCCGACCGCCCGGTCCTCCTCCAGGACGGCCGCCGGCTGACCTTCGGCGGACTGCGGTCGCGGGCCGAACGGGTCGCGGCCGGCCTGTACGGCATGGGCGTACGCCCCGGCACGGTGGTCGCCTGGCAGCTGCCCACCCGGATCGAGACCGCCGTGCTGTCCTTCGCGCTGGCCCGCCTGGGTGCCGTGCAGTCCCCGGTCATCCCCTTCTACCGGGACCGGGAGGTCGGCTTCGCCCTGCGCGAGTCGAAGGCGGAGTTCTTCGCCGTGCCCGGCGTCTGGCGCGGCCACGACCACACGCAGATGGCCCGGCGCCTGGGCGCCAAGGGCGTGTTCGAGGCGTACGGCGCCCTGCCCGACGGCGACCCGTCCGTGCTGCCCCCGCCGCCCGCCGAGGGCGGCTCGGTGCGCTGGATCTACTGGACCTCGGGCACCACCTCCGACCCCAAGGGGGTGCTGCACACGGACCGCTCCCTGATCGCGGGCGGCGCCTGCCTCGCGCACGCGCTGCGGCTGTCGGCGGACGACGTGGGCTCGATGGCCTTCCCCTACGCCCACATAGCCGGCCCCGACTACACGGTGATGCTCCTGCTCTACGGCTTCCCGGCGGTGATGTTCGAGCACTTCGCGCTCCCCGGCGCGCTGGCGGAGTACCGGCGGCACGGGGTGACGGTGGCCGGCGGCTCCACGGCCTTCTACTCCCTGTTCCTGGCCGAGCAGCGCAGACGGCCCGGCGAGAAGGTGATCCCGACCCTGCGCCTGCTCGCGGGCGGCGGCGCCCCCAAGCCTCCCGGGCTGTACCACGCCGTGGTCCGCGAGATGGGCGTCCAGCTCACCCACGGCTACGGCATGACCGAGGTCCCGATGATCACGATGGGGGATCCGTGGGACACCGCCGAGAACCTGGCCACGACCGAGGGCCGCCCGCCGGCGGGCATGTCGGTCCGGGTCGTCGACGGCGAGATACGGCTGCGCGGCGAGGCCGTCTGCCAGGGCTATCTGGACCCCGCCCAGACGGCCGCGGCCTTCGACGCCGACGGCTTCCTGCGCACCGGCGACCTGGGGCACGTGACGGACTCCGGCCATCTGGTCCTCACCGGGCGGCTGAAGGACGTGATCATCCGCAAGGGCGAGAACATCTCCGCCAAGGAGATCGAGGACCTGCTGGCCGGGCACCCGGCGGTGGCCGACTCGGCCGTGATCGGCCTCCCGGACGCCGAACGCGGCGAACTCGTCTGCGCCGTGGTCGAACGGCCGCCGGGAGCGGCCGTCCTGACCCTGCCGGAGGTCGTCTCCTTCCTCCGGGCGGAGGGGCTGTCCGTGCACAAGCTGCCGGAACGGCTGGAGGTGGTGGACGCCCTGCCCCGCAACGACACCCTGCGCAAGGTGCTGAAGTACAAGCTCCGGGAGTCCTTCGCGCCGCCCTGCGCGGACGACGGCTGAACCGGACCGGGTGCCGTCCGCGGGGGCGGCCCGCGCTACTCGGCCACCGTGAAGTACCGCGCGAACGCCGGGACGATGTCCGGTTCGCCGATCCTGCCGTCGCCGTCGGTGTCGAGGGCGGCCGCGGTCGCTCCGGCGATGTCCTCCGGCACCCGCAGGACCCGCAGCACGCGCGCGGTGTCGGCGATGTCGACGCGGCCGTCGTCGTCCGTGTCGGCCACCGCCAGGGCCGCGTGCAGGAAGGGGCGGGCGATCTCGGCGAAACGGTCGGGGTTGTCCCGCAGCCGCTTGACCGCGCCGGTGACGAACTCCTCCCGGGTGATGCGCTGGTCGCCGTCCCGGTCGGCGATGCCGGCCATGCCCTGCCAGAACGCCTCCGCGCCCGAGTACAGCGCCTGCCCCTTGTCCGAGCGGGCGGGTACGGCGAACTCGGCGAGCAGCGCCTTGGCCGCGGCGTTGAAGTCCCCGCGGTCGATGTAGCCGTTGCCGTCCTGGTCGAAGGTGGCGAACCGGGCCGCGATCCGGCGCTCGTACTCGGTGCTGACCATGTCTGTTCGGACCGCCTTACGTGAGGCTCGTACGTGAGGGTCGTGCCGGTCGGTGGGCCGGCCTGGCTGGGAGCGTACGACGCGGGTGGCCGCCGGGCGGCGGAAACCCGGCGAATGTGCCAGGACCGGGGGAATTCCGGGACAACAGTGTGGCTCGGGCGGGGGCGTGTCGGCCGTTCGTACGGAGGTGCGCCGGCTCTCGGGGCTGACCGGGTCGTCCAGGATGTCCGGGCTGTCGGGCCGTCGGGCTGTCGGGGCCGTGCGGGCTGTCGGAGCTGTCGGGGCCGTCGGGGCCGACCGTGCGGAGGTTCTTCAGGCGGAGAGCGGCCCGGCCTCGTCCGTGGTCGCGGAGTCCAGGTCGGGGTGGACGTCGAAGAGCCGCCGGACGCCGAGCGCGCCGAGGACGCGGTTGACGTGGGAGCCGTCCTCGGCACCGCGGTCCGGCAGGATCAGCCGCAGCCGGCCCTGGCAGGAGCGGATCAGCCGGCGGGCGGCGATGAGGACGCCCACCCCGCTGGAATCGCAGAAGAACACGTCGGAGAGGTCCACGACGAGGCTGTGGCTCCCCTCGGCGACGACGTCGTGCACGCGCTGGCGCAGCACCGGCGAGGTCATCAGGTCCAGTTCCCCGGACACCCGGAGCACGGCCCACTCGCCTTCTTCGACGCCGGTCACATTGAATGCCACGGCCACGCCCCTCCGCTCGCCGGATCTCGCGGAACCGCCCGGAAACGGAAGCAGTTCCTACGTTACTTTCCGCGCGGCTGCCCAGCGGCCGTTCCCTGAAACGTGACGCGGCAAACGGTCGGCGATCGACAAGGGGCTTGTTTCGGTCACTATCGATCGTGTTCGATCAAGGATGTGCGCGTCTCGCGTGAAGGTTGTGTGAAGAGGGCACTATCACCTGCGACGCTCCCGGGGGCGCACATTGACACAAAGGGGCGTGCGCTGTCTGACGTGCCGACTACATTCGAGAAGACAGGACCGACAGGCTGGACGGGCCGGACACGGCGAGGGGAGGGGACCGCATGGTGAGGAAGGACGCACCGCCGCGCTGGGACCGCAAGATGCAGCAGCGGCTCGCCCGCGGTGAGGCCGCCGCCCTCGGCGAGCTGTACGACCGGTTCGCCTCGCTCGTGCACAGCCTCGCCCACCGCGTCCTCGGCGACGAGGCGGCCGCCGACGCCGCGACCCGCGAGGTCTTCGCCCACGTCTGGGAGCACCCCGAGACGTACGACCCCCGGCAGGGCCCGCTGCGCTCCTGGATCGCCGCGGTCACCCACCGGGTCGCCGTACAGCGGCTGCGGGACCGGGAGGAACGGGAGGAGCCACGGCCCGAGCAGCTAGAGAGCACGGTCCGCCGCGCCTCGGTCGCCGCCCGCGCCGACTTCATCGTCCACTCCATGCCCGCCCCGCTGCGCGCCGCCCTGGACTCGGCCTATTTCCAGCGCCGTGACTACCGCCAGACCGCGGTCGACCTCGGCGTCACCGAGGACGAGGCCCGCCGCCGGCTACGCCTCGGCCTCCAACTTCTCTCCACCGCCCACGACACGGGCACACCGCCCGGTTACCGGGGTGCGGTGTGAACGGCGCCGGCTGGTACGAGGCACACGGCGACCACGGCACCGGTGGCGGCGGCACCGGCGCGGGGGACTCCCCCGGCGACGCCGGCGGCCCCGGGTCGGGCCCGGCCCGCATACCCACGCCCCGCGCCTCGGTGGAGGACAGCGGGCGTCCGCTGCCCGACCGCGCCGACCTGGGGGACCCCGCACCCGTGCCGCTCGACCTGTCGCACGACGTCCTGAAGTCGCTGCTCGGCGCCTGGGCGCTGGCCGCGTGCTCGGCCGCGGAGACGGCGGCCGTGGAGGAACACCTGGGCGACTGCGGGAGCTGCGCCGACGAGGCCCGGCGGCTGCGCGAGGCGGTCGGCCTGCTGCACCAGCCGGAGAGCCTGGACCTGGACCCCGCCCTGCGGACCCGGGTGCTGGGCAGCTGCCTGAGCCGCCGGCCGCCGCGCATCCCCGTGCCCGACTGGGCGGCGCCGTACGACGCCGAGACCGCCCGGCTGGACGCGCTGCTGCAGGACTTCGGGGACGCGGAGTGGCACGCGCCGGTACGGCTGCGCTGGTTCGAGGCCGACACCCCGACGAGCCGTCCCACGACGGTCGCCGGGGTGATCGCACACCTGCTGGCCGTGGACGGGCTGATCGCCGCCGCGCTCGGCCTGGCGGACCCGCTGGCCGAGGTCACCGGGGCGGCGGAGCCGGGTGTCCGGGGGCCGGCCGGCCGCACGGAGGCGGTCTGGCGGGCCCCGCACTTCCCGCCGGTCCCCCACGCTGCGGGCGGGGCCGCCCCCGGCTCGCTCCACTCGGTGCGCGGACCGTGGCGGGAGCAGAGCCACAGCCTGGTGCGGACGGTGTCCTTCACCGGCGGCCACGCGGGCGGACTCGGGGTGCCGTACGGCGACTTCGCGCTGCCGCTGCACGACGCGATGCTGGACCGCGCCTTCGAGTGCTGGGTGCACGCCGAGGACATCGCGGAGGCGGTGGACTACCCGTACCAGCCGCCGGCGCCCCGGCACCTGAACCGGATGATCGACCTGGCGGCCCGCCTGCTGCCGACGGTGCTCGCCGAGCGCCGCCGC
>NZ_WWJT01000685.1 GCF_009865385.1 Streptomyces sp. SID486
CCGCAGCGGCAGAGGTTGCCGCTCATCCGCTCGCGGATCTCGTCGGCGCTCAGTGGTGGCGGTCCGGCCTCGGGGCGTACGTCGCGGGTGACGGCGCTGGGCCAGCCCGCCGCGTGTTCCTCGATGACCGCGATCGCCGAGCAGATCTGTCCGGGGGTGCAGTAGCCGCACTGGTAGCCGTCCAGATCGAGGAAGGACTGCTGCACGGGGTGCAGGCGGTCCCCGTCCGCCACACCCTCGATGGTGGTGATCTCGCGGCCTTCGGCCGCCACCGCCAGCTGCAGGCAGGCGACAGCCCGGCGGCCGTCGAGCAGGACGGTACACGCTCCGCACTGGCCCTGGTCACAGCCTTTCTTGCTGCCGGTGAGGTCGAGACGTTCGCGCAGTGCGTCGAGCAGGGTGGTGCGGTGGTCGACGGGCAGTGTGTGGTTCTCCCCGTTGATCCTCAAGGTGATGACACTGGACGTCGGTGAGGCCATGAGCTGCTTCTTTCGCGTTTCCAGGACGACCGGTGGGAGCTGGGTGGCGCGCGGTGCGGGGAACGGCCGGTAGGGGGTGTGCCGCGCGGGCGAAGCGAAGTGCGGGATGCTGGGCCCGAAGGCGGCGGCCGGCGGCTGCCGTGGGCCCTCGTCAGTGGCTATGGTGGGAGTGAACGGACAACTGTCCGCTACCGTTCCAACGTAGCGGACAGTTGTCCGCTTAGCAAGGGTGGGGGCCGGTGACGACCCCCTACGGAGGAGGCCGAGTGCCGCAGCAGCAGGACTCACCACGGCGCTCGGACGCGCAGCGCAACCGCGAGCGCATTCTGGAAGTGGCGCTGGCCGAACTGTCGCGCTGCGCGAACGCCCCGCTCAGCGTGATCGCCAGGAAGGCCGGTGTCGGGCAGGGCACGTTCTACCGCAACTTCCCCAACCGGGAGTCACTCGTCCTGGAGATCTACCGCCACGAGATGCGGCAGGTGGCGGACAGCGCGACCCACCTGATCGAGACCCGGGCGCCCGACGAGGCCCTGCGCGCCTGGATGGACCGGCTCGCCGAGTTCGCCATGACCAAGGCCGGGCTGGCGGACGCCATCCGTCAGGCCACCGGCACGCCGGGCGGCCCGGCGAAGCCCTCCCCCACGCCGGTGACCGCCGCCGCCGAACTCCTGCTCCGGGCCAACGAGGAGGCCGGCACCATCCGGCCCGGGATCACCGGCGACGACTTCCTCCTCGCGATCGCGGGCCTCTGGCAGCTCGAACCCGGCCAGGACTGGCGGCCACGTGCGGCACGGCTCCTCGATCTCGTGATGGACGGCCTGCGCGCGGGAGCGGCCCGCGGCTGAGCGGCGCGGCACGACCACGGCGGACTGTCGGTCCCCCGCACTACCTTGGGCGGATGACATCCCTCAGCCTCGCGCCATGGTCCGGTCAGGGACTTGATCTCCTGCACCGGCAGAACACCTCGGAGATGACCGAACACCTCGGCGGCCCGGAGACCGCCGAGCAGCTTCGGCGCCGCCACGAGCGCTATCTCCGCCTCACCGACGGGCAGATGTTCCTGGCCCTGCTGGACGACCGGATCGTGGGCTCGGTCGGGTACTGGACGCGGGAGTGGCGCGGGGAGCCGGTCCACGAGACGGGCTACGGCATCCTCCCCGAGTACCAGGGCCGGGGCTTCGCCGCGGAGGCGGTGCGCCTGTGCGCCCGGCGCGCCGCCGCGGACGGCTCCCTGCCGTGGCTGCACGCCTTCCCCTCCGTGCACCATGCCGCGTCCAACACGGTGTGCCGGAAAGCGGGTTTCGAACTGCTGGGGGAGTACGAGTTCGAGTACCCGCCGGGGAACGCCATCCGGTGCAACGACTGGCGGCTGGCGCTCACCGGGACGGACACCGCCTGACTCGCCGCTTCGGCCCCCGGGCCGGTCGGTGCCGCAGGGCGGTCACGGACACCGTGCGGTGGGCCACGAGCCACCTCCTGACCGCCGCCCCCGCGCCGCCGGGGAACTCGTCATCGTGACCCCGCGGCCACCAGCTTCGCGGTGACGGGTTCGAGCTCGGTCACCAGTTCGTCGAGCTCGGCGGGGGTCAGGGCGTCGTACGGCGGGGCGGCGAGCTCGTCGGTCAGGGCTTCGATGCGCTGTTTGGTCTCGCGGCCGGCCTCGGTGAACCCGCCGTCGGCGTCGACGAGCCCGCGCTCGCGCAAGCCGTCCATCACCGCGGCCAGCCGCTCCTTCGGCAGGTGGTGGAGGCGCCCGAACGACTCCGGCGGGTGGATGCCCTTCGCCAGCGCATCGAGGACGTGGGCCTCCGTACCGCCGACGCGCGCGCCGACGAGAGCGGCGACGTGCCCGTCACCCCGGTGCTCGCGCAGCATGGTCGCGGAATGCCACAGGCGGGCGACGGGGTCGCTCGGGACCGGAAGGGTGCGCATCCCGGCGTACATCACCCGGCCTTCCGTGGGCGCGTTCGTCGCGGCCTTGGTCGTCAGGTCGGCGGCGCGCCCCAGGCCCGGGGAGCCGGCCAGCTCGTCGCCGAGGATCCGGCGCAGGGAGGCCGCGCTGCCCCGCTCCCGCGCGGCGACGGACGCCTCGGGCGGGATCGTCTCCCACGCGCTCGGGATGTGCCGCGCGGCCTCCCCCTCGGCGAAGCTGTAGAAGGCCGCGTGCACGACCTGTGCCGGTACCCGTCCCAGGGGCGCGGCGCGGCTGGCGAAGTACCCGTCCCAGTAGCCCCGGTGGCCGAGCGCGGCCAGTTCCTCGTTGCACTCGTCGGCGAAGTAGGTGACCAGGCAGATCGGCTCGAGGAGCTCGAACATGCGGCGGGCGGTGTGCGTCATGGTTTCCATCATGTCTGCTCCGGCCGGTCCCGTGGGGCGGTACGGCCCGGCCGGTACCGCCTTCTGCGGCGGCGACAGCCGCGCGTCCGCCCCCTCGGCCGGAGGAGTACGGCGCGCGCCGGCCCTGTGAGCCGCGCCGACGAGGGCGGCCTCCCGCGTCGTCGGCGGCGTACGACCGCCCAACCGGTGGGATCGCGGCCGTACCCCGCCGAACCGGCCGGCGTTCCTCGTCCGCACCGGCGCCCGCGACCCGTGGACGGGCCTTCGCGGCGCTCGTCGGCGGGCCGGCGATGAAGATTTGGCCCCCGCGTGCCCACCGCCCCGGGACGGGCGGGCCCGGCACCTCGGAAGGCACCGACGCGGGGTAGTCGGAACCTACGCTTCCGTCCGCCGAAAAGGAAGGCCCTTCCGCGGCTGACCCTCCTCGTCCGCTCACACGTCCCGAGCCCCAGGCGCCCGGTCGCCGGACGGCGCCGAGTCGCCGCCTGGCGGGGTCCGCGTGCCG
>NZ_WWJT01000686.1 GCF_009865385.1 Streptomyces sp. SID486
GGCCCCGGGTACCCGGTCCCGTCGGCCGGGTGCGGGCGGCGCGCACCGGCGGTCAGGGCGGGGCGTGGCCGCGCTCGCGGTCCTGCCGCAGCACCTCGTCGAGGTCGCCGAGCCGGTCCAGGCCCCGGACGGCCTGGGCCATCCGCTGGTTGTGCTCCAGGCGCGAGCGGTGCCGGTGCAGGAAGGCCCAGTACCCGGCGGTGTAGGGACAGGCCCGCTCCCCCACCCGGTCCGCGGGCCGGTAGGCGCAGGCGCCGCAGAAGTCGCTCATGCGGTTGATGTAGGCGCCGCCCGAGGTGTACGGCTTGGTGGTCATCCGCCCGCCGTCGGCGTACTGGGACATGCCGACGACGTTGGGCAGCATGACCCAGTCGTAGCCGTCGACGAAGCAGCGGTGGAACCAGTCGGTCAGCGCCCGCGGGTCCCAGCCGCGTTGCAGGCCGTAGCTGCCGAGCAGCATCAGCCGGGGGATGTGGTGCGTCCAGCCGGTGTCGCGGACCTGGGCCAGCGTGGTGGCCAGGCAGCGGGCGGTGACGGCGTCGGCGTCGAGGTCGAGGAACCAGTCCGGGAGCGGCGCGCGGTGGCGCAGGGCGTCGGCGTGGCGGTAGTCGTCGCCGAAGTACCAGTAGAGCTGCCAGACGTACTCGCGCCAGCCGGCGATCTGGCGGACGAAGCCCTCCACGCTGTTGACCGGTGCGTGCCCCGACCGCCAGGCGTCCTCGGCGCGTTCGACGCACTCGGCGGGGTGCAGCAGTCCGAGGTTCAGTGACGAGGAGAGCAGGCTGTGGCTCATCACCGGGTCGTGCGAGAGCATCGCGTCCTCGTGCGGGCCGAACCCGGCGAGCCGGTACCCGATGAACCTGCGGAGCGCGGCCAGCGCCTCCCGCCGGGAGGCGGGGAACCGGCGTGGGCCGTCCCTGCCGACGAAGCTCACCAGGCCCTCGTGTTCCCAGCGGTCCAGGTCGTGCCGTACCTCCTCGTCGATGTGGTCCTCGCGCGGCCGGTAGGGGGCCGGGGCGCCGAGCGACCGGGTGCCCCTGGGCGGGGGTTCACGGTTGTCGTGGTCGTGGTTCCACCGCCCGCCCGCGGGGGTGTCGCCGTCCATCAGCAGGTCGTGGCCGCGTCTGACCCAGCGGTAGAAGTCCTCCTGCCGCAGGTGTCCCCCGCCGTGGCCGTCGGCCCAGGCCCGGAAGTCCGCGAGCGGGGTGAGGTAGCCGCGGGCGGGCAGCACGGTGACGGTGCCGAGCGAGCGCACGAAGCGCAGCGCGGCGTGCGAGGTGGGGTGGTGCACCGTCAGCGGGCCGTCGCCGGCGGCGCGGAGCAGTCCCTCGCGGTAGGTCTCGCAGCGGATGTAGCGCACGCGGTCACCGAGTTCGGCGGCACGGTGCCGCATCGCGGAGAGGACCAGGTGGGCCTTCGCCCGGTGGAAGCGCCGGCGGCGCAGGACGGAGCGGGCTTCGATGATCACCACGGTCGCGTCCGGGTCCGGTCCGTCGGCGCCCGGTGTGAGGAAATGGGGGCCCAGCTGGTCGCCGAAGAGCCAGTGTGCGGTGGACATGTGGGCGCTCGGCCTCCGTCGCCTCGGCGGGTGCGCGGACAGGGTGGGGCGTGGCGGCCCGGGACATGTACCGGCGAAAGCCACGGAAGGCATCGTGGACGCCGGCCCCTCCGCGCACCGTGCGCCACGCCGTCGGCCCCTTAGGTCCCTATCATCCTTTTTGATGGTCAACACGCTGATATAGCCACCCTATTGCGAGAAGCGGCACGGAATCTTTCTGTTTTGATCACGAACTCTCGTATAGTGACCGCCAGTTATCCGCCGAGAGTCATGTCTCACCATGTGGGACGCTTCCGCCCGTACGACCCTGCCCTCATCTGCCGCAAGGACCAGACCGGACCGATGACCGCGCCCACGCACCCCGGCGACCGACCTTCCCTCCGTACGTTCGTCTCCGCCCTCGCCGTGACCGGTGTGCTCTCGGCGCTCGCGGTGTGTGCGGCCGTGGCGGTGGCACCCGGCGCGGCGCGTACCGCGCTCGCCTCCGGCGGAGCCGCGGCGGCGGTCGTGCTCAGCGCGGCGGTCGCCACGGCCGCGCACACGCGGCGCGCCGCGCGCGACGCCCGGCGCAGGCTGGAGGACCTCACCCAGGAGATCGGACGGCTGCTCCAGCAGCAGGCCCGTACGACCGACGAGGCGCGCCGCGAGCAGCAGCGGCTGACCGGCGAACTGTCCCGTCAGCGCACGGAGCTGACGGAGTCGTCCGCGGCCGAGCGCGCTCATCTGGAGGAGGCGCACACCCGGGAGCTGGACCGGCTGCGGCAGGACAACGCCCGGCTGTCCGGCGAGTCCGAGCAGGCCCGGCGGGAGCGGGCCGCCGCGGTCTCCGCGACCTCCAACGCCGCCGCCCGCATGCAGGCCCTGGCCACGGCCACGCTCGCCGACCTGCGGGCGATGGAGGACCGGCACACCGACGAGGACGTGCTGGCCGACCTGCTCCAGCTCGACCACCGTACCGCCCAGGCCGGCCGGCTCGCGGACTCCATCGCCGTGCTCACGGGAGCCCGTTCGGGACGCCGGTGGGCACGGCCGATCGCCATGGAGTCGATCCTGCGCGGTGCGATGGGCCGGATCGCCGGCTACCAGCGGGTGCGGGTGCACTCGGCCAGCGAGACGGCCGTCGCCGGGCACGCGGCCGAAGGCGTGATGCACGCGCTGGCCGAACTCCTGGACAACGCCGCGAACTTCTCGCCCCCGACCGCCGAGGTCCACGTCTACGTGGAGGAGGTGCCGGCCGGGGTCATCGTGTCCGT
Source organism: Streptomyces sp. SID486 (assembly GCF_009865385.1). Lineage (GTDB taxonomy): Bacteria > Actinomycetota > Actinomycetes > Streptomycetales > Streptomycetaceae > Streptomyces. Next base: position 2,812 of record NZ_WWJT01000686.1, read on the forward strand.
GGAGGACAGCGGCCTGGTGATGGGCGAGGTGCAGCTGCGCCGGGCCGAGCGGGCGGTCGCCGGTGACGTCTCCGGGCTGGGCGGCCTGACCGGCACCCGGCTCGGGCTCGCCGTGGTCGGGCGGCTGGCCCGCAAGCACGGACTGAAGGTGTCGTTCCGGCCGTCGGCGCGCGGCGGCACCGGCGTGCTGATGCTCATCCCGCAGGACATCCTCTCCAGCGCCGCCCCGGCGGGGCCGGCCGTCCCCGCGACGCACCCGGTCAGCGCCCCGCCCGCGACGCACCCGGCGAGCTCCCTGCCCGCGGCGCACCCGGCGAGCTCCCCGCCCGCGCCGGCCCCGGCCGCCGTGGACGCCGCCCCGGTGCACGAGTCCGCCGCACC
>NZ_WWJT01000687.1 GCF_009865385.1 Streptomyces sp. SID486
CCTCCCCCGCCGCCTCCGCCCCGGCCGCCGCTTCCGGGCGGGTGAAGTCCTACGACACCGACGGCGGCAGGGCGGTGTTCGACCTGGGGGCCGCCGACGCCACCCTCGTCTCCGCGACCCCGGGCACCGGCTGGTCGATGCAGGTGTGGAAGACGGAGAGCTGGATCCGGGTGGAGTTCGGGCGGGGCGCGGACCGGGTGTCGGTGTTCTGCACCTGGCACGACGGGCCGCCGCGGGTCGAGGTCGGGACCTACTGAGCCCGGGCCTGGCGGAACACCGAGGGCGCGGTGTTCCGCACCTGGCACGACGGGCCGCCGCGGGCCGGGTCGGGACCTACTGAGCCCGGGCCTGGCGGAACACCGAGGGCGCGGTGTTCCGCACCTGGCACGACGGGCCGCCGCGGGCCGGGTCGGGACCTACTGAGCCCGGGCCTGGCGGAACACCGAGGGCGGCGGGGCCGGTGAGGGCACCGCGGCCGCGTCCGTGACGGCTGGCGCGCCCCCGGTGAAGTCGGCGAGCGCGCGGCCGTGTTCGACCCGGCCGGGGTGGGGGTCGGAGGCGGCCCGGCGGGTGAGTTCGGCCAGCGGCAGCGGCTGGTCGGAGGCGACCAGGACCGCGTTGCCGAAGCGCTTGCCGCGCAGCACGGCCGGATCGGCGACCAGCGCGAGTTCCCCGAACCGGGCGGCGGCGGTGGCGATCTGGCCCCGCAGGTGGGCGAGCGGTGGGCCGTCGGCGAGGTTGGCCGCGTAGACACCGGAGGGTTTCAGGGCCCGGCGGACCTCGTCGAGGAACTCGGTGGAGGTGAGGTGGGCGGGGGTGCGGGCGCCGCTGAACACGTCGGCGACGACCAGGTCCGCCCAGCCGTCCGGCACCTTGGCCAGGCCCGCGCGCGCGTCCGCCGCGCGCACGCGGATCCGCGCGCCCGGGTCCAGGGGCAGCTCACGGCGGACCAGCTGGACCAACGCGGCGTCCCGTTCCACGATCTGCTGGGTGGAGCGGGGGCGGGTCGCGGCGACGTACCGGGCGAGGGTGAACGCCCCGCCGCCCAGATGTACGGCGTGCACGGGCTTGCCGGGCGGGGCGACGAGGTCGATGACATGGCCGAGGCGGCGCTGGTACTCGAAGGAGAGGTACGCCGGGTCGTCCAGGTCGACGTGCGACTGGGGCGCTCCGTCGATCAGCAGCGTCCAGGCCCGGACCCGGTCCGGGTCGGGCACGAGCTGCGCGAGCCCGCCGTCGACCGGCTCCTCGACGGCCGCGACGGCGGCCGACCTCCGCCCGCTCTTCCCGGACGCGCTTCTGGACCTGCCCACCGGTCCATTCTCGCAGCCGCGGCGGCGGCGCGCGTCACCGGCAGCTGTCGGCGGCCTCGATCAGCCGGGCCGCCTCGCCCAGGGCCCGGCGCAGCTCCATCGGGTCGGTGGCCAGGTCGGCCTCGCCGGGCGGCAGGAGCCAGTCGGAGCCCTCCACCGGTGGGGCGGGGTCGAGCCGCAGCCCGCGCCCGTCGGTCTCGGTGCAGGTGCTGCCGGGCACGTCCCAGCAGGCGGCGGTGCCGGCGGGCACCAGGAAGCCGAGGGTGTCGCAGCCGTCGTCGTGCAGGACGGGCCCCACCGCGTCGGCGGCTCCGCGCCGCAGGATGTCGACCGCCTCCAGCCCTTGCCGGGCCGGTACCGTCACGAGGTCGCATGCCGGGTCATCCGCGGCGGACGCGGACGACGACGGCGACGTACACGGTTCGTTGCTCTGGCTGGTCTCCATGCCGGCCTCCACCACACAGCCCTGTTGCGGTCCATGGAGTCCAACGCGCGAGTCCGTCAACGGCTACGGCACAAGTGCGCCGCAAAGGATGGCACTTCATGGCAGATCGCGCATGAGATATCCGGTTTGTAGGCAAACACCGCGTGGCGGGTCCTTCACAGCAGGTACGTTCATGCCCGCTGGAACCAGGGCGTCACACGGGCGGCTCGTCCCGAAATCGTCCCGGTCCCGGCATGGTTCGACGGTTCGCACGAGAGGACCCGGCCATGGCGTCGTCAACCGTGACCTCGTCACAGCCCGAACGGCCACCCCGGCCGAACCTGGCCTTCCGGCAGCTGCGCGCCCGGCGTTCGCCGGCCGAGTTCGCGGCGCTGGTGCGGCGGGCGGCGCGTGAGATCGGTGAGCGGGTGAGCTGTGACGCGCGCTACATCGGCAGGGTGGAGGCGGGCGAGATCCGCTGCCCCAACTACGCGTACGAACGGGTGTTCCTGCACATGTTTCCCGGCCGCACGCTCAGCGACCTCGGCTTCGCGCCCCGCTCGTCCGTCCGCGGCCGGGCGGCGCGCCCGGCCGCGGACCCACCGGAGACGTCCGCCTCCCGCGGGGTACCCGGTGAGTCACGAAGAGCCCTGGAGCCGTACGACAGGCAGGACCCGCACGAACCTCCCCCGCGTTCTCGGCTCCGCTCGAACAGGGGGGACCCCCATGCGAAAGACCCCCTGAACCACGAGGAGAGCGACGTGCTGCGTCGCGCATTCATGACCGGCGGAGGCGCCACGGTGGCCGCCGCCACGCTGGCCCCGCTGGGGCTCACCACCGGTGCCGCGGCGGCGGAGCGCCCGCCGCGGCGCGCCGGGACCCCCGAGGCGGCGGCGCTGGAGGAGGCGGTCCGCCGCATCCGGCTGCTCGACGACCGGCACGGCGCGGACGGCCTGTACCGGCGCGCGGCGGCTCCGCTGCGCGCCGCCTACGCGCTGCTCGACGCCGGCGCGACCCGTCAGACCACCGCCGACCGGCTGCACTCGGGCGCCGGTGAACTCGCCATCTCCGTCGGCTGGCTGGCCCACGACTCCGGCCGCTTCGACGACGCGCGCTCGCACTACGCGGAGGCACTGGCCACCGCCCGGGTGACCGGTGACGCGGGACTGGAGGCGCACGCCTTCTGCAACACCGCGTTCCTCGCCCGGGACGCGGGCCGCCCCCGGGAGGCGGTCCGGGCCGCGCAGGCCGCGCAGCGCGCCGCCCTGCCGCTCGGCTCCGACCGGCTGATGTCGCTGCTGGCGATGCGCGAGGCGGGCGGCTGGGCGGGGCTCGCCGACCGCACCGGCTGCGAGCAGGCACTGGTCCGCGCGCAGACCCTCTTCGCACGGGGCCGCTCGGACGCCGACCCCGAGTGGATGAGCTTCTACGGCGAGGCGGAGCTGGAGGGGCTGGAGGCGCAGTGCTGGTCCACGCTGGGCGACTGGCGGCGGGCCTCGCGGCACGCACGGCGGGCGGCGCGGCTGCAGGACCCGCACTTCACCCGGAACATCGCCCTCTACACCGCCGAGCTGGCCGACGACCTCGCGCGCGAGGGCCGTCCCGACGAGGCGGCGGAGGCGGGGCTGCGGGTGCTGTCCCTGCTGGACCAGGTCCAGTCCTCGCGCATCCAGGGCATGCTGGCGGGGACGGCGAGGGTACTGCTGCCGCACCGGCGGGCGTCGGGAGTGTCGGCGTTCCTGGACCGGCACGCCTCCACGCCACGCACCGGGAGGACCTAGCCCGGGCGGACGGACGGGCGAGAACGGCCGGGCGGGACGGCAGGGCAGGTACGGCCGGCGGGCACGGGAGGGCGGACGGCCGGGCGGTACGGGCGGGCGGTACGGGCGGGTGCGGCCGGGGCGCTGCCGCCGCACCGGCGGGCATCGGGTGTGTCGGCGTTCCCGGACCGGCACGCGCGCGC
>NZ_WWJT01000688.1 GCF_009865385.1 Streptomyces sp. SID486
CGCCAGAGCCGCCCCACCAGGGCGGCCGGCAGCGCGAACACCAGTGTCCAGGCGCCGGCCGCCGGCCCGGTCCACCACCACAGCGGGCCGAGGCGGGCCAGCGCGCCCACGCCCAGCGGGCCGCCCGCCGCGAAGGCGAGCAGCGCCAGCACCGCCGTACAGACCAGCGCCGTCAGCAGGACCACCCTGGCGGTCCCGGCGGCCGACCAGCGGGCCCGCGCCGGCTGCCCGGACTTCGGCCGCCGTACCGCCGCCCGGGCCACGAACCAGCCCGCCGTCACCCCGGCCACCGCGGGCACCACCCCGGCCGCCCAGTTCTGCGGCGTACCGGCCCCCGGGTCAGGAACCGCGGCCAGCAGCGGGAACGGCGGCAGCAGCGGCGCGGGGTGGGAGGCGAGCGGGCCGACCAGGTGTCCGGCGCCGAGGTCGAAGCCGGGACCGAGCGCGTAGGACGCGGCCCACACCGCGGCGTTGGGGATCAGCGCCACACCGAGCAGCAGTACGGCGAACCGGCCCGTCCAGCCCGCCGTCAGCTGCAGGAACGACGCCCGCGCCGGATCGCCGTGCCACACCAGCGACA
>NZ_WWJT01000689.1 GCF_009865385.1 Streptomyces sp. SID486
CCTGCATCAGCCGGCCGCGGGCGGCGACCAGCCGGGCGGCGTCCGCCAGGTCCCAGACGCCTGCGGCGTGCGCGGCGGTCAGTTCGCCGACGGAGTGCCCGGCCAGCCAGTCCGGGCGGACGCCGTACGCCTCCAGGAGCCGGAAGAGGGCGGTTCCCACGGCGAACAGGGCGCTCTGCGTGTAGAGGGTCCGGTCGAGCAGGGCGGCCTGCTCGGTGCCGGGCTCGGCCCACATCACGTCCCGCAGCGGGTGGTCGAGGTGGGCGTCGAGCGCCTGGCAGACGTCGTCCAGCGCCCGGCGGAAGGCGGGGTGGGCGGCGTACAGACCGCGGCCCATGCCGGGGCGCTGGGCGCCCTGTCCGGTGAAGAGGAAGGCTGTCCGGCCCTCGGCGGGCCGGCCCCGGACGACGGTGTCGGCGGCGGAGCCCTCGGCGAGTGCGGTCAGGCCGGCCAGCAGCCCGTCCCGGTCGCGGGCGACGACCGCACCCCGGTGGGTGAGGGCGGCGCGGCCCGTGGCCAGGGAGCGGGCCAGGTCGGGCAGGGGCCGGTCGGCGGCGTCGCGCAGCCGTGCGGCCTGGGCGGCCAGTGCCTCGGGGGTGGCGCCGGAGAGCACGAGGGGCAGCAGCGGGGCCGGTGTCCGCTCCGGGGCGGCGACGGCCTCCTCGGCCGGTGCCTCCTCGATGATCGCGTGGGCGTTGGTGCCGGAGATGCCGAACGAGGACACGGCGGCCCGGCGCGGACGGTCC
>NZ_WWJT01000690.1 GCF_009865385.1 Streptomyces sp. SID486
TGGGTGGGTGGTGTGGGTGGGGTTGTGGGTGGGGTGGTCGGTGAGGTCGAGGGTGTCGAGGTGGAGGGTGGTGAGGTCGGGGGTGTGGTGGGGGTGGTCGCTGGTGGTGAGGAGGAGGGTGGGGTGGGCGTCGGTGATCATGTGGGTGAGTCGGGTGGGTGGGTAGTGGGGGTCGAGGGGGAGGTAGGCGGCGCCGGTTTTGAGGACGGCGAGGATGGCGGTGACGAGGTCGGTGGAGCGGGGGAGGGCGAGGGCGACGATGTG
>NZ_WWJT01000691.1 GCF_009865385.1 Streptomyces sp. SID486
ACGATGAGCTGGATCCGCTCCATCGGGTAGCGGGTGTCGAGCGGGACGTACACCGCGCCGGCCTTGACGACCGCGAGGGTGCTGACGACCGCCTCGACCGACCGCTCCTGGAAGAGCGCGACCCGGCTCCCGGCACCGACCCCTGCCGCGATCAGCCGGTGAGCGAGCCGGTTCGCCCTCTCGTCCAGCTCGCGGTAGGTCAGTTCCTCGGTGCCGTGCACGACGGCCACGGCGTCCGGGGTCCGGGCGGCCTGCGCGGCGAACAGCTCGCCCAGCCCCGCGTCGG
>NZ_WWJT01000692.1 GCF_009865385.1 Streptomyces sp. SID486
TGTCCGACTGCTGCGCCATCGTCACCGCAGCGCCGGAAAGGGAAGAAGGCTTGGGCGGTGGAACCGGGCCACCGCCGCCGGGGATCGCCTGCTGTCCGTCGTTGTTTCCTGCCGCGAGGTAGCGGCACACCAGGATCCACCCTGTACCGGTGGAGACGGGCACGCCTTGCTTCACGCCACACCCGATCGACGTGGTGGGTGATGTCGGGGACATCCACACCATCTGCGAGTAATGACCCCAGGCATGGTGGTTGGTTCCAGGTGCCGCCTTGTCGTTGACGGGTGCGTTGTTGTCGGCGTCGAACTTGGACTTCTCAGCAATCCAACTGAAGTTCACCGAGGGGTCCAGCGCCATCATCGGACGCGCCGGGCCGGGGAAGGCATTGAAGAGATTCTCCCCTTCGTCGCCGTTTTGGCCACGGCCGCTGTGGTGCAGCGCACCGCCCTGACTGGAGGCGGGGTCGTCGGCCCAAGCCTGCGCATCACAGGCGAGCTTGGGGTCCCATTTCACAGGAACCACAGAGAGGCCGGGGCTGTACTTCTGGACAGCCTCGCGGCGTGCTTCATTATGGGCTCGGACGATGTCAGCAGCATCGGCGGTGCTTATCTGCGAGCCGGTGCCGGGTGGGGCGGTGGCCGAGGGGCACACGGGGGCTCTCTCATCGGCGCCAGGCACCGGAACGGCGCGAACCTGCGCGACGGCGACGGTTGCCGGCCCCATCATGATCAGGCCGCATATCATCGCAGCTGCTGTTGCAAGGGGTTTCGCATTCATCGGACACTCCGCCGATATGGATGTCATCGATGGCCAGAAGGCGGGGAAGCCTCGCTCGTTCAGGCCGCCCCGCGCCGATCGACTTACCTGAACCCGGCGGAGAGATATCGAGATGCCCGTTCGCCGATCACGATGAATGGCGCGCCGGGTTTACGGGTCAAGCATCCCCCGTTCGGCGTATTCCGGCTGTCCCAGCTATCACCCATTGCGCCATTCGGGTGAATTTTCGCCCTGCGGTTGCGGTCAGGTCGGCGTTGCCTTAACAAGCACCTCAATGCTCGGTCATGCGTTGCCGCGTGATCGGGTCGTTGATGTGGGCGCTGCCGAGAGGGAGCGGCTGTGACCGTTTCTGCCGGTCGGCAGTAAGCGTCGCGGCCGGGTTCGAGACCGTCGGCAGGTGCTCGACGTGATCCCGTACCGAGTGCGGACCAACGACTTGCCGCCCTCCTGACATGCGGCTTTGGCATCGAGGGCCGTGATACCGGCACCATCGGGGCTTCTGCGGCCGTCCGAGGACGGCCGCCTGCCCCAGACGATGACGGTTGCCGACGGCTCTGCCCCTGGTCAGGAACAGCTCGGCAGATCCCACCGCAGGCGCTCACCGCGAAGGGGTGTTGAGGAACTCCAGAGCTTGAGCGCAGGATGACCGGCATGACCTCCAGCGCACGCCCTCACCTCAACCGCCGGCTCGCCGAGTTCGGGACGACGATCTTCGCCGAGATGTCCGCGCTCGCCGTGGCCACCGGGTCGATCAACCTGGGCCAGGGCTTCCCCGACACCGACGGCCCCGAGGAGATCCGGGAGGCCGCCGTCCGGGCCCTGCGCGACGGCCGCGGCAACCAGTACCCGCCGGGCCCCGGCATCCCCGAGCTGCGCACCGCGATCGCCGCGCACCAGCAGCGCCGCTACGGCCTGGCCTGTGACCCCGACACGGAGGTGCTGGTCACGGCGGGTGCGACGGAGGCGATCGCGGCCTCGCTGCTGGCCCTGGTCGAGCCGGGCGACGAGGTGGTGGCACTGGAGCCGTACTACGACTCGTACGCGGCGAGCATCGCGATGGCGGGCGGCAAGCGGGTGCCGGTGACCCTCCGGCCCCACGAGGGAAGCTTCCGCCTGGACCTGGACGAGCTGCGTGCCGCGGTCACCGACCGCACCCGGCTGCTGCTGATCAACACTCCGCACAATCCCACCGGTACGGTCCTCACCCGCGAGGAGCTGGCCGCGATCGCCGAGCTGGCGGTCGAGCGGGACCTGCTGGTGGTGACCGACGAGGTCTACGAGCACCTCGTCTTCGACGGCGCCGAGCACCTGCCGCCGGCCGCGTTCCCGGGGATGCGCGAGCGCACGGTGAGCATCGGGTCGGCGGGCAAGACGTTCTCGTTCACGGGCTGGAAGGTCGGCTGGGTGACGGGGCCGCGGGAGCTGGTCGGCGCGGTCCGCGCGGTGAAGCAGTTCCTGACCTACGTCTCCGCGGGCCCGTTCCAGTACGCGGTGGCCGAGGCGCTCGCCCTGCCCGACTCCTACTTCGAGGAGTTCCGCCGGAGCATGCGGGAGCGCCGGGACATCCTGGCGGACGGGCTGACGGCGGCGGGCTTCGAGGTGTTCCGGCCGGCCGGCACCTACTTCATCACCACCGACATCCGCCCCCTGGGTGAGAAGGACGGCTTCGCCTTCTGCCGGGCCCTGCCCGAGCGGGCGGGGGTGGTGGCCATCCCCAACGCGGTCTTCTACGACGACCGGGAGGCGGGGGCGCCGTTCGTGCGGTTCGCCTTCTGCAAGCGGGAAGAGGTGCTCCGCGAGGCGGCGGAACGGCTGCGGGCCATGTGAGAGGGGCTCGCGGAGGCTCATCCGCGGCAACGGCACACGCGGGAGCGTGGTCCCGGGGCTCACCCGCGACCACGGCACACGCAGGAGCGCGGTCCCGGGGCTCACCCGCGACCACGGCACACGCGGGAGCGGTCCGGGGGCTCGCCGCCCCCGGACCGGCCGAAAACGCTACTCCTCGCCGCCCTCGGGCTCGTCGGAGCCGTCGACCTCCTCCTCCAGGCCGAGCTGCTCGACCAGCCACTTGTCGAACTCGATCGCGGCCCGCACCCAGCTGACCGTGGAGGAGACGAAGTGGTTGATGTCGACGCCCGTGCCGATCAGCATCTGCGCCTCGCCGATGAGGCGGACGGTGCCGTCGTCGTGGGTGTGGGTGTACACCTTGGGCCACAGGGTGCGGCGGTTCCAGTCGTCGAGGGCCTCCAGCAGCTGCGGCTTCTCGTCGATCTTGTGGGGGCGGTCGTAGAACGTCCGCACCGAGAAGATCGCCTGCTCCTCCTCACCGCGGAACATGAAGTAGGTGCGGAACTGCTCCCACGGCGCGGCGAGGTCACCCTCCTCGTCGACGACGTACTTCAGCTCCATCTGGTCGAGAAGCTGCTTCACCAGGTCCTGATCCGGAAGGACGGGGCCCGCCGGTCCTTGAGGCTGCGGTTCGGGCTGGCCCCCGAAATTCGGAATCGAGGACGGGTCGATGCTCACCGTGTTTTTCCCTTCATGCGGATGCCGCCATCCTCCCCCATGCGGGGAGGGGCGTGGCAAGCCCCGACGGGGCCTGTCAGCCGTCGGCTGACAGGATCCACCGCCTTGGCGTCACAGTGTCTTGCCCGTCGCCGGTCCGACCAGCAGTCCCTCGCCGAAACGGTCGACGCGGACCGTGTCGCCGTCCTTGATCTCGCCGGACAGGATCTCCTTGGCGAGCCGGTCGCCGATGGCGCTCTGGACGAGGCGGCGCAGCGGCCGGGCGCCGTAGGCCGGGTCGAGGCCCTCCTCGGCGAGCCAGGCCAGCGCCTCCTGGGTGATCTCCAGGGTGAGGCGCCGCTCGGCGAGCCGCTTGGCCAGGCGGTCGATCTGGAGCTGCGCGATCCGCTCCAGCTCGGGCTTGGTCAGCGCGGAGAACACCACGAAGTCGTCGAGCCGGTTGAGGAACTCCGGCTTGAAAGAGGCGCGGACGACCTCCAGCACCTGCTCCCTCTTCTCGGCCTCGCTGGTGGTCGGGTCGACCAGGAACTGGCTGCCCAGGTTGGAGGTGAGCACCAGGATGGTGTTGCGGAAGTCGACCGTGCGGCCCTGGCCGTCCGTCAGGCGGCCGTCGTCCAGCACCTGGAGCAGGATGTCGAAGACCTCGGGGTGGGCCTTCTCCACCTCGTCCAGCAGGACGACGCTGTACGGGCGCCGCCGCACCGCCTCCGTCAGCTGGCCGCCCTCCTCGTAGCCGACGTAGCCGGGGGGTGCGCCGACCAGCCGGGCCACGCTGTGCTTCTCGCCGTACTCCGACATGTCGATGCGGACCATGGCCCGCTCGTCGTCGAAGAGGAAGTCCGCGAGCGCCTTGGCCAGTTCGGTCTTGCCGACACCGGTCGGGCCGAGGAAGAGGAAGGAGCCGGTGGGCCGGTCGGGGTCGGCGATCCCGGCCCGCGAGCGCCGCACGGCGTCACTGACGGCCCGGACGGCCTCGCCCTGCCCGATGAGCCGGCGGCCGATCTCGTCCTCCATCCGCAGCAGCTTCTGCGTCTCGCCCTCCAGCAGGCGGCCGGCCGGGATTCCGGTCCAGGCGGCGACGACGTCGGCGATGTCGTCGGAGCCGACCTCCTCCTTGACCATGGTGTCCTTGGCGGCCTCCTCCTCGGCCTCGGAGGCGGCCTCCAGCTCCTTCTCCAGCTGCGGGATCTCGCCGTAGAGGAGCTTGGCGGCGGTGTCGAAGTCGCCGTCCCGCTGCGCCCGCTCGGCCTGGCCACGCAGGTCGTCCAGCTTCTCCTTCAGCTCACCGACCCGGTTGAGGGACTGCTTCTCCTTCTCCCAGCGGGCGGTGAGGCCACGCAGCTCCTCCTCCTTGTCCGCGAGGTCGCGGCGCAGCTTCTCCAGGCGGGCGAGGGAGGCCGGATCGGTCTCCTTGCCGATGGCCAGCTCCTCCATCCGCAGCCGGTCCACCGCCCGCTGGAGCTCGTCGATCTCCACCGGGGAGGAGTCGATCTCCATGCGCAGCCGGGAAGCCGCCTCGTCCACCAGGTCGATGGCCTTGTCCGGCAGGAAGCGGGAGGTGATGTAGCGGTCGGACAGGGTCGCGGCGGCCACCAGCGCGCTGTCGGCGATCTGCACCTTGTGGTGCGCCTCGTAGCGCCCCTTCAGACCCCGCAGAATGGCGATGGTGTCCTCGACGCTCGGCTCGGCGACCAGCACCTGCTGGAAGCGGCGCTCCAGGGCGGGGTCCTTCTCGATCCGCTCCCGGTACTCGTCCAGCGTGGTGGCGCCGACCATGCGCAGCTCACCGCGGGCGAGCATGGGCTTGAGCATGTTGCCCGCGTCCATCGCGGAGTCGCCGCCGGCGCCCGCGCCCACCACGGTGTGCAGCTCGTCGATGAAGGTGATGATCTGCCCGTCGGAGTCCTTGATCTCGGCGAGGACGGCCTTCAGCCGCTCCTCGAACTCGCCGCGGTACTTGGCGCCGGCGACCATCGCGCCGAGGTCGAGCGCGACCAGCCGCTTGTCCTTCAACGACTCGGGCACGTCCCCCTTGACGATCCGCTGGGCGAGCCCCTCCACGACGGCGGTCTTGCCGACGCCCGGCTCGCCGATGAGCACGGGGTTGTTCTTCGTCCTGCGGCTGAGCACCTGCACGACCCGCCGGATCTCCTGGTCCCGTCCGATGACCGGATCCAGCCGGCCCTCGCGGGCGGCGGCGGTGAAGTCGGTGCCGAACTTCTCCAGGGCCTTGTACTGACCCTCGGGGTCGGCGGTGGTCACGCGGCGTCCTCCCCTGGCCTTCCTGAAGGCCTCCAGCAGCTTCTTCGCCTCGGCGCCCTGCTCCTTGAGCAGGTCACCGGCCGCGCCGCCCTTCGCGGCGAGGCCGATCAGCAGGTGCTCGGTGGACAGGTACTCGTCCCCGAGGTCCTTCGCGCGCTCCCCGGCGTCCGCGATCACGGCCAGCAGCTCACGGTTGGGCTGCGGCGGCGCCACGGTGGATCCGGCCACGCTGGGCAGCGAGCCCAGGATCCGCTCCGCGCCCGCGCGCACGGCCGCCTGGTCGGCGTCGACGGCGGCGAGCAGATCGGTGATGTTCTCGTTCTCCTGCCCCTGGAGCAGAGCCAGCAGCAGGTGGGCGGGGGTGAGGTCCGGGTGCCCTTCGGTGAGGGCACGATTGCTCGCCGCGTTGATCGCGTCCCGGCTCCTGTTGGTCAGCTCGGCGTCCACGTTGTCCGTTCTCCTCCTCGACCGCGCTCCACTGCTGACTTAACCAGCGTACACAAAGTTGAGTCTATTCCACTCAAGGCGGCAGGGGGAGTGCTTTCCGGGGCGCTCCGGGGCTAGGTTGCGCCCATGACGAGGCACTCCGTGGACCCGACTTCCCCCGACGAGCCGTACCTCGCCTTCTGGCGCGAACGGCACGTGTGCACCCTGACGACCCTGCGCCCGGACGGCAGCCCGCACGTGGTGCCGGTGGGGGTGACGTACGACGCCGAGACCCGGCTGGCCCGGGTGATCACCAGCGGAACCAGCACCAAGGCCAGGAACGTGCGCGCGGCCGGACCCGAGGGCGCCCGGGTCGCGGTGTGCCAGGTGGCCGGCCGGCGCTGGGCCACGCTGGAGGGACGCGCGCGGGTGCGGACGGAGCCGGAACGGGTGGCGGACGCGGAACGGCGCTACGCCGAACGCTACGAACGGACACCGCGTATCAATCCGGCACGCGTGGTGATCGAGATCGAGGTCGACCGGGCACTGGGGCACGGGTGAAGAGTTTCAGCCACCGTGACAGTGGGCCCGTACCGGGAGATGTCCCCCCGAAACTGCAGCGGCGTCACCGTGTTCAGGTCACGGTGACGCCGCTGCGGGGGGAAGCGCCTGAGCGATGTGTTACGACGGGGGAATCGCGTCAGGCACTGCGGGGGGTGGCCGAGATGGTCGTCAGGTCGGACTCCGCCGGCTCGCACAGCCGGTGGTCCCGCTGGTCAAGGTTCACAAAGATCATTCCGTACCGGATGGCGCATCGCACCGGCTGCGGCGCGCCACGCGGCTTGCGCAGGCATCGGTACGCCCGCACGTCGCCGTCCTCGTCCCGCGTGACGACGACCGGCTCACCGAACACGGTCACCATCAGGGAGTCACCGCTGTGGGGGATGGCGGTGACGAGGTCGATGAAGTGCCAGCCGGAACGGTAGGCGGTGGCCATTTCACGACGGAAGGAGCGGTCGTCGGGCGGGGTCGTCACGTCAGCTCCTCACGCCGTCCTTGATATGAACCGGCCAACTGGTATCACTGGCGGTCACGGCCGGTCTCCCTGGCGATCTGATCGACGCTCAGGTCGCACACGTGGTACAGCACCACGGCCAGCCGCTGGGCCGCCGGCAGTTCGCGCAGGGCGGCGACCAGGGCGACATGCTCGGGCCCCGGGCCCGGGGTCTGGTCCGGCGGCGTGTCCGCGCGGACGAGTTCCAGCCAGCGCCGGGCCCGCCGGAAGCGGCTGACCGCCAGCCGGGTGGCGACCGTGCGGATCCACGCCTCCGGCGCCTCGGCCGCGTCGAACGCCGTCCGCCTGTCCCAGGCCCGGACGAACGCCTCCTGCACCACGTCCTGTGCCTCGGCGTGATCACCGGTGAAGGCGTACAACTGCCCCACCAGCCGCGGGAAGGCAGCCGTGTAGAAGGCGTCGAACTCCTCCTCCGTCATCCGGTCCCCCCGTGTCCCCCGTTCCGGAGAGGCGATCCTACGGGGCGGCCGGGGCCGCCGGCCCCCGTCGTCGGCCCCTGCGGATTTCCCCGGGCCCGGATGCAACCCGGGCCCCGTGCGGTGCGTAGAGACGATGACCGCACACGACCCAGGGGGAAAATCCGTGTTCACGCCCGTCTCGACCGGCCGCCGTCCGCGCCGCCGTCAGCGCTCCGTCGCCGCCGCCCTCGCCGCCTGCGCCATCGTCCTCGCGGCGGCCGGCTGCACCGGCGGCACCCCGTCGGCCGCCACCGAGCGCACCGGTACGGCTGCCCGGGGCGCGCACCGGCCCAGTGCCGCGCCCAGCCGGACCGCGCCCGCCGTCCCCGAGCCGGCCGCGCTCGCGGGCGCCCGCGTCAACGTCGGCGAGGGCGCCACCGTCGGTGTCGGCATGCCGATATCCGTCACCTTCCCGCACCCGGTCCCGGAGTCCCAGCGGGCCGCGATCGAGCACTGGCTCACCGTCGGCACCGAACCGTCCGTCACCGGCGCCTGGAGCTGGGTCAAGGACCGCGACCTGTCCGACGGACAGCGCGTCGACTACCGGCCGCCGGCGTACTGGAAGCCCGGTACCCGTGTCACCCTGCGCGTCGGCACCCACGCCGTACGGCACTTCGGCATCGGCCGCTCCCTCACGGCGACCGTCGACGTCGGCAGCCACACGATGACCGTCGAGGAGGACGGCGAGCCCACCACCCGCATCCCGGTGACCGCCGGCCGGCCCGGCCTGGACACCTGGAACGGGACCATGGTGGTGCTGGACAAACAGCCCCAGGTCTACATGGACTCGCGGACCGTCGACCTCGGCGACGCCTACCGTGGTTACTACGCCTGGGCCGTGCACATCACCACCTCCGGCACCTACGTCCACCAGAACCCCAACGCGGACACCTATGCCGGCCGGTCCAACGTCACCCACGGCTGCGTCGGTCTCGCCACCGACGGCACGGCCGAACGGTTCTACCGGCGCGTCATCCCCGGCGACGTCATCCGCGTCACCGGCTCCAAGGACACGGTCGAGGCCGGAAACGGCTACGGCGACTGGAACCTGACCTGGTCCGCGTGGCTGTCCCACAGCGCGTCCCGGAAGGGCGCCACCGCCGCGTCCCCCCGGCCGTAGCGCCCCGGCGCCCGGACGGCCGGCCCCGCGGGGACGGCCGGACTCACATCAACGCCCGCACGACTCTTGCCGGTTGGCGGCAGCGGCCCTAGGTTAAGCGCGCAGTTAAGTACATTTAATCGGCTACTTAAGTGGGGGCGCCGTGCCGTACCGCGCGAGACCGCGTATCCGTCCGATCTGCGCCGGTGCCGCCGCAGCCGCCCTCCTCGCCGTGGCGGCGCCGGCCGGTGCCGCGCACGCGGGGCCCGCCCGGGCGGC
>NZ_WWJT01000693.1 GCF_009865385.1 Streptomyces sp. SID486
CACCCCACGAGAAGCACCCCACGAGAAGCACCGCGCGAGGACACACACGAGGAAACGCCTGAGGACACGCACGAGGACACACACGAGGACACCATGCGAGCCATCACCGCCCAGGACCGAGACGCCGGCGTCGGCGGGCTCACCCTGACGGACCTGCCCCACCCCCATGCGGCCGAGAACGACGTCGTCGTGCGCGTCCACGCCGCGGGATTCACCCGCGGTGAGCTTGACTGGCCCGCGACCTGGACGGACCGCGCCGGCCGCGATCGCGCCCCGAGCGTGCCCGGGCACGAGGTCTCGGGCGTCGTGGCGGAACTCGGTTACGGCACCACCGGCCTCACCGTCGGACAGCGCGTCTTCGGACTGACCGACTGGACCCGCGACGGATCGCTGGCCGAGTACGTCGCCGTCGAGGCCCGCAACCTCGCCCCTCTGCCCGCCGACGTCGACCACACGGCGGCGGCCGCGCTACCGGTCCCCGGTCTGACCGCCTGGCAGGGCCTGTTCGATCACGCACACATCACCGCTGGTCAGAGCATCCTCGTCCACGGGGCCGCGGGCAGCGTGGGTTCCATCGCGGTGCAGCTCGCACAGGCGGCCGGTGCCCGCGTGACCGGCACCGGACGGGCGGCCGACCGGGACGTCGTCCTCGCTCTGGGCGCGCACGCCTTCCTGGATCTCACGGCCGATCCGCTCGATGACGCGGGTGAGGTCGACGTGGTGTTCGACGTGATCGGTGGCGACGTCCTCGCCCGGTCGGCAGCCCTCGTACGAGCAGGCGGCACGCTCGTCACCATCGCCCACCCGCCCACCGTACGGCCGCGCGACGCGAGAGCCGTGTTCTTCGTCGTCGAACCCGACCGCGCACGACTCACCGACCTCGCTCAGCGCCTCAGGGACGGGCGACTCGCGGTGCGGATCGGGGAGGTACGGCCGCTCTCCGAGGCCGTGGTGGCGTTCAGCCCCGAGCGGAGGACCGCCGGCCGGACGATCATCCACGTCGCCGAGCCCTGACAGCCCATCACCGAGCCTGACGGCTCGACGCCACGCCTTGACGGCACATCGCCGAGCCCTGACGGCTCGACGCCACGCCCTGACGGCACATCACCGCGTCCTGACCGTTCATCACCAGGACCTGGCGGTAAGGCACCGCGCCCGGAGGCACTCTTGTGCCGGCGTGCCGGGTGTAGTCGGCTGTCGCCATGCGACAGTCGACGGCACATCGGACTCGGGCATCACACGACACGGCAGGCCGCAGGAGAGTGTCCCGCAGGGGAAGGGCGGCGGTCCTGACCGCCGCCGTCCTCGCCGGGACACTGTGCGCGGTGTCCCCGCTCCAGCCCGCGCGGGCCGCGGTAACCCCGGACACCGCCCGCGCCATCGGGAGCACACGGGGGACACCGGCGCACGACTTCGGCCCCCTTCGCCTCGACACCGTGACCATTCCACAGCTCCAGGCCCGTATGGCGGCCGGCGTGCTCACCCCGTCGGAGCTCACCCGCGCCTACCTGAAACGGATCAAGACTCTCGACCCGAAGATCCACGCCGTCCTGCGTACCGATCCCTCGGCCCAGCGCCAGGCCGCCGCGAGCGACGCACGGCACCGCAGCGGATCCGTCCGTGGACCGCTCGACGGCATCCCTGTCCTCGTCAAGGACAACGTCGAGACACGGGGCCTGTCGTCCACGGCGGGCTCACTCGCCCTCGCGGGCAACCCCCCGCACTCCGACGCCGTCCTGGTGGCACGCCTGCGGCGGGCGGGCGCGGTGATCCTGGGCAAGACGAACCTGTCCGAGTGGGCGAACTTCCGCGCGCAGAAGCCCACGTCGGGGTGGTCGGCGGTGGGTGGGCAGACACACAACCCCTACGTCCTCGACCGAAACCCGTGCGGTTCGTCGGCTGGTTCGGGCGCCGCACTGGCCGCCTCCCTGGCGCAGGTCGCGATCGGCACCGAGACCGACGGCTCGATCGTGTGCCCGGCGGGCATGAACGGCGTGGTGGGCCTGAAGCCGACTCTCGGCCTGGTCAGCGCCAAGGGCGTGGTGCCGATCTCCGCGGAGCAGGACACGGCGGGACCCATGGCCCGCAACGTCACCGACGTCGCGCTCACACTGGCGGCCATCGCCGGGCGGCCCCTGAGCGCCGGAGCGCCGGCTGTCGCCGGGCGGCCCCTGAGCGCCGGAGCGGCGGCTGTCGCCGGTCCCCGGTCCGCGAGGGACGCTGCCCGACGACTGACCGGCTCGGACGGTTTCGGCGGCCGAGCGGCCGTAGCAGCGGCCGGGGTCGGGAGTCTGCGGGGCAAACGGATCGGCCTGTGGCGGCTGCCGTCCCTGGGACAGGCGGTGGACGACGTGATGACCCGCGCGGCACACCGGCTGCGTGCCGCGGGCGCCCAGGTCGTGGAGGTGACGCCGCCCTACCAGGACCGGCTCGCCGAGCTGGAGTTCCCCGCGCTGCTGACCGAGTTCCACCGGGACATCGACGCCTACCTCGCCACCCGCCACGGACCGCGCGACCTGGCCGACCTCATCGCCTTCGATCGCGCCCATCCCGCGGAGCGGACCTGCTTCGCGGGACAGGAACTCTTCGAGCAGGCCCTCGCCGCCCCGCCCACCACCGACCCCGGGTACCGCGCGAAGCGGGCGGAGCTGCGAGAGCTGTCGCGGCGCTCGATCGACGAGACGATGGCCGCCCACCACCTGGACGCGATCGCCGCACCGACCAATCCGCCCGCCTGGACGACCGACTGCGCACGCGGCGACAACGACGTGATCCCCTCCTCCACACCGGCGGCCGTCGCCGGCTACCCGTCGCTCTCCGTCCCGGCCGGGACCACGGGCGGACTCCCCGTAGGACTGCTCCTGACGGCCGGCGGCCACCAGGACGCGGCACTGCTGTCCCTGGGGGCGGCGGTGGAGAGGCGCCTCCACGCCTGGCGCGCCCCCCGGTACCTGCCGACCACCGGACCCGGCACCACCGAGCGATGAGAAAAGCCCACCGACACCTCCCCGTGACGTCGAGAGGCCCGCATCCCGGTCGGCACCCGTGCCGGCACAGCCCCCGGCGCGGTGCCGGCGGCGCGCTCCCGCGTGCGGCGGTCGCCCGCACCGGGGGAGTGGTCCGGGTTCGGAACTCGCCCAGAGAGGTGGCGAGCGACGCCGGCGCGGTTCAGCGCGCGGCCACCCAGTCCGGTGCCCAGGTCCCGGGGGCACCGTGGCGGGGCGTCGTCACGGCCAGGTGCGCCCGCAGGGTGGTCAGCGCCGGATGAGGGTTGTCCCGGTGCCACAGGAGCGAGTGGGGGTAGACCGGTGTGGGGTCGGTCACCGGGATACGGCGCAGGTCGTGACCGGCGGGCCAGACGAGGCGTGTGTCGCCGCCCATGAAGGTGGCCAGGCCGGGGGTGTCGGCGATGGTGTCGAGAAGCGCGTCGGAGCCGAAGTTGGGGCCGGTCGCCTCGATGGTGAGCCCGAATTCACGGACGAGATCCTCGTAGTAGGCGGCCCACTCGGTGCCGGGGACGATGCCCGGCATCCAGATCCGGTGTCCGGCGAGCTGCGCGACGCTGACCGACCGGGCGCCCGCCAGCGCGTGCGCGGGGCCGGTGAGGAGCTGGAGCGGTTCGTCGAGCACCCGGACGTGTTCGATGTCCTCGGGGAGCGGGCGGCCGGGTGCGGTGACGGCACGGAAGGACGCGTCGATCGTGCCGGAGCGGATGGCGTCGACGGCCGTCTCGATCCCGAACAGCATCACCACGTCGAGATCGGTCTCCGGATACGCGCGGTGGAAGCCGCGCATCAGGCCCGATGCCGCGCCGCGGGAGGCGATCACGTCGACGCGCAGCGGGCGGCGGCCGGTCCGCACGGAAGCGGCCGCGCGCTCGGCGACGCGCAGCAGCTCGCGGGCGTGCGGCAGGAACGCCTGCCCGTCGATGGTCAGTTCGGCGCCGCGCGGGGTGCGGGTGAACAGCCTCACTCCCAGGCTGCGCTCCAGCGCGGCGATGCGTTTGGAGACGGCCTGCTGGGTGACGGCCAGCTCGGCGGCGGCTTCCTGGAACTGCCCCGCGTCGGCGGCGGCGACGAAGGTACGGACGGCGTCGAAGTCCACACCCACACCCTACGGCTACAACCTTCGGTTGTGGCCGATGGGCAGCTGGTTGTTTGATACCTGGTCGCAAGCCTCGCTTGGATGCTTCTGGTCGCGCAACGGTTGTGCGGACAGCAGCGAGAGGCGGGCGCCGGTATGGGGAGCGGGCGGCGGCTGGGACGGCGCTTCGGGTGGCTGTGGGGAGCCTACGGGACCAGCGCGCTGGGCACCTGGCTCGCCTTCGGCGCGTTCGAGGTGATAGCCATCCGGGTACTGCACGCCGGACCGGCCCAGGTCGCCGCGCTCTCCTCGGCGGGAGCCGCGGTGGGCGCGGTCGCGGCGGTGCCGCTCGGCCCGTGGGTGGAGTTCCGCCGCAAGCGACCGGTACTGATCACGATGGACCTGGTGCGGTGCGCGGCACTGCTGACGATCCCGGCCGCGTTCACCCTCGGCGCACTCACCTTCCTCCAGCTCCTTCTGGTCTCGGTCGTCGTCGCGGCAGCCGACATCACCTTCCGGGCCGCCTCCGGTGCCTACCTCAAGACGCTGCTGCCGGCCGGGGACCTGCTCGTCGCGGGCGCCCGGCTGGAGTCCACGACCTGGACGACCACGATCATCGGACCGCCCCTGGGCGGGGCTGCGACCGCCCTGCTCGGCCCGGCGGCGACAGTGGCGGCCGACGCGGCCAGCTACCTGCTGTCGGCCCTGGGCATCCGCGCGAGCGGTGGGCACGAGCCGCCGCCCGAGCGTCGGCAGGCCGCACGCATGCGGGCCGGGGATCTGCTCGACGGCTGGCGCTACATCCTCGCCGACACGGCGCTACGGCCCCTGTTCTTCAACACCGTCCTGTTCAACGGCCTGCTGATGGCCGCCCAGCCGCTGCTGGCCGTGCTGATGCTCGGCCGGCTGGGGTTCGCACCCTGGCAGTACGGCCTCGCGTTCGCCGCACCCTCGGTCGGCGGACTGCTCGGGTCACGGCTGGCGCGGCCGCTGGTCACCCGGTTCGGCGATCACCAGGTCCTCGCCGTCACCGGAACGCTGCGCGCTCTGTGGCCCGTCGGCCTGGCCTTCGTGAAGCCGGGCACGGCGGGGCTGGTGCTGGTGACGGGCGTGGAGTTCGGGCTCATCTTCTGCTGCGGTGTGTTCAACCCCGTCTACGCCACCTACCGCCTCCAGCGCACCACGTCCGGCCGGGTCGCGCGCACCCTCTCCGCCTGGTCGGTCACCACCAAAGCCTCGACCGCGCTTCTGACGGCCGTCTGGGGGGTGCTCGGCGGCCTGCTCGGCCTGCGCACGGCCATCGGGCTGGCCGGGATGCTGCTGCTGGCGACCCCTGTGCTGCTGCCCCGTCGCGCGGCACGGCTCCGTCCCGAGCCGCGACCGGCACCCACCCGCACCTGAACGCCCCCGCCCCACCCGCGCCGGACGGTCTCGCTCCACCCGCGCCCAAAGGTCTCGCTCCACCCGCATCCGGCGGGACCCGCCCTGCCGCACTGCGGCGGGACCTGCCCTGCCGCGCTTCGGCGGGACCCGCCCCGCCACACCGGCGGACCCGCCCCGCCCCCGTGGTCGCCGCTCGCCGACAGGGGACCGCACCGCGCATCCCGACCGGCCATCCCTCAACCTCAACTCTAGCTTTAGGTTGAGCAGCTTCACGCTGGGCGCTCCTGCCGTAGTCGAGTCAGGAGACGGAACCGCCTCCGCGGTCGTGTAGAGTGGTGTTCACCGACGCGGGGTGGAGCAGCTCGGTAGCTCGCTGGGCTCATAACCCAGAGGTCGCAGGTTCAAATCCTGTCCCCGCTACCAAACGAAGGGGCCGGCCGTCGTCGGCCCCTTCGGCATGCCTGCCGCCCGTCGCGGTCACGCCCCCACGGCCCCCGCACGGTCGCGCCGCAGTCGCTCGTGTGCGAGGACACCTGCGTCAGAGCATGAGCAGGAGCCGTGTGTCCGCCACGAGCTTGCGGTTCACGCTGGTGCTCTGCACGAAGATGGTGAAGTCGTCGTTGTGGTCCGGCTTGACGCGGACCTCCGCGTCCGGCAGGCCGAGCAGGGTTCGGGCCTCGGGTCCGGTGTAGACCCGGTCCGTGGCCTTCTCCAGCACCGCTATCTGCTTGCGGGCCTGGATCTTCTCCGACTTGCTCAGCTGGTAGAACGCGCCGCCGGTGCGGTAGGTGTGCCCGGACTCGACGACCCACTCCCGGATCGCTGTGTCGCGCGTCACCTTGATCAGCTGGTACTGCGACGGGTCCGCCGGGGCGAGGCCGGCCGCCTTGATGGTGTCCTTGTTGACGGCTTCCGCGCCCGTGGAGAACACCGCCCGCGATCCCCGGATGCCCTGGCTGCGGCCCACCATGAACTTCTCGGTGGCCGCTCGGATGACCTGCCCGGCCTCCTCCAGGCCCTGGGTGCTCGTGGCGTCCCAGACGGCGATGTTGTCCTTCGGGAAGCCACACCGCATGGCCTCGCGCTTGCCCATCTGGTCCGGCACGAGGACGGCAAGCGTCCAGTTGTCCTGCTGCGTCTCGATCATCCCGGCCACGGCCTCGACCAGTTCCCGCGGATCACGGGCGGGTGCGTCCGGGCAGCGGTGGCTCGCGTTCTCCTGCCCGTCCGTGAGCACGAACGTCAGGAAGCTGTGGTCGCCGTACAGTTGCGCCGTCTGCGCCAGCTCCCGCTGCGACTTCAGCGTGGCCGCCAGCAGGGCCGTCATTCCCCCGGGACGGTACAACTGCTTCAGCGACGGCATGCGCAGCACGTCCTTGTCATAGATGACGCACTCCACCGTGTCCGCGAAGACGTACACGGTGACGCGGGTCTCCTGGTCCAGTTCCCCCGACCGGCGGGCGAGGTAGGCGATCTGCTGGTCGGCGACCTCGATGACCTTGCGGCTCAGGTGTGACATGGACGAACTCGCATCCAGCACAAGAGCGACGTGATTGATGTAGTTCTGGCTGCCGGACATGACGGCTCCCCCTCGTCTCTGCGACTCGATGTTCCTACCGTCTCACGCACCACTGACAATCGATCTTGGCGCTCGGCCCGCTGAAGGGGACCGTCGACGAAGAGCCGGTCCGACGAGAGACATGGACCGCTGTACTCACACCGGCGACGACATGTGCCACCGCGCTCCGCCGGCGACGACATGTGCCGGCCCACACCCGCTCAGTACCGCCGATGGCGGCACACATCCGGCAGGGGCTTGGGACCCGGGTCGGCACTGCCGTCCGACAGCGGCGCGAACGGCGCGGGATCAGCCGCAGTTGGTGGCGTACCTGCCGAAGCGCACGCCGTCGATGCTGCCCCACCAGTCCACGCAGGAACCGGCGGCGCGGACGTGGACCGGGCCGACGTAGGAACGGAAGTCGCCACCGTCGTAGTCGTCGTAGATCTCGCTGTCGCTGCGCCGGATGAACAGCTCCATGGGGACCGCGTCACCCGTGACGTGCCGGACGGCGACCGCGCAGTTCTCACCGGTGGCCGAGCTGTAGGTGAGGTAGGCCGTGCCGGTGTCGCCGACCGGTGTCGAGTTGACTACCTTGTAGCCGGTACCGCAGGCGCCGTTGTAGGCGGCCTTCGCGGCAGCGGGTGCCGCCGATGCCTGCGGTGCGAGCGCCAGGAAGGCGACCGCACTCACACCGACGGCCGCCGTAGCCTGCGCCACGCGCTTCATACCCGTCATCGTTCTTCCCCGTTTCCTGTGCGCCGCGGGCCCGATGCCTGCGTACGTCCAGTAAGACCGGCCGCCGGTCCCGCCCGTTGTACGCACCCCTGCAACAACTGCGTGCCGCATGTCATCGCCGGGCAACAGCGCGGTGAACGAAGAGTGGCCCCGGCCCGGAGGCCGGGGCCACTGCGACGGTAAGCGGGTGGCCGCGCCCTCCTATCCCTTGCCGAAGGCGATCAGGGTGCCTTCGGCGCCGGGTACGAAGAGCCGGGCCCTGGCAGTGGCGATACCGGGGACGACGGAACCGCGCCAGTCCTCCTCCGGGAGGATGTACGACATGGGCGGCGGCGCGGGATAGCGCCGGTACGACCACGCGACCTTTCCGGTCGCCTGGTCGAGCACGACGAGGCGCCCGTCGGCGTCGTCCACGTACACATAGCCATTGGCCACGAGGCGGACGGTGGCCACGTCCACGGAACTGGTGTACGTCCAGGCCGCCTTGTACGTGCTGGTGCTGAGCGCCCTGACCGTGCCGCGGTACGCGACGTACACGCGTCCCGGGCCGAAGACCGGGGTCGCGTCCGCGGGGAGCTTGCGCACGGCCGCACCCGTCTTCCGGTCGTAGGCCGTGACCGTCTCGTCGTCGCTGTCGCTGCTGCGCATCCAGGCCGCACCGGCGCCCAGCACGACGGGGTTGCCGTAGGCGCCCGAGACGTCGGGGACCTCGAAGCGGTGCAGTTCGGCGCCGGTCTTGAGGTCGAGATGGTGCCAGGCCACGCCGTCGAAGCCGATCCACACCCCGGAGGCGTCCACGACGGTCGGGGCCGCCGAGTACTCGGACAGCGCCGCCTTCCACACCCGGGCACCGGTGTCGGCACGCAGCGCCAGCGCCGTGCCGCGGCCGTCCTGCAGGTAGAGCAGGCCGCCGTACCAGACGGGCGGATACTGCATGGTGGCCGAGTCGAGCGTCACCGACCACTTCCGCCGGCCGGTGGCCGGGTCCCACGCGGCGATGGTGCCGCGTGCCGTCTGCGTGTAGAGCAGGCCACCCCCGTACGAGACCCCGGCCTGGGGCTCGTTCTGCTCCAGGGAGACGGCCGGCCACAGGTCCTTGCCGGTGGCGGCCTGGACCCCGACGAGCATCATCCGTGGGCCGCCCTCGGTGCCGTCGTCCGCGTTGACGACGGCGTACACCTTGTCGCCGACCGCGACGGGCGCCGAGACGACCGTCCCGAAGTCCCGGGACCACAGCTTCTTGTACGGCGGGGCTGCCGTGGCCCCCACGACGAGGCTGTCCGCACGGCTGTCGGCTCGGTAGCCGAGCGTCGCGTCCGTCAACTCGGCGGCGGTGGCGGCACGTCCCGGCACGGGTGCCGCCGCCTGTGGTGAACCGGTGAAGGTCAGCAGGGTGACGGCGGCGGCGCAGACGACGCCAAGTCTCCTACCTTTGTTGCGTGTTGATGTCTTCAAGGAGGTGCCCCCTGGTCGGAAAGTCGTCCAGCCAGGACGACCACGACCCACTACCCCCACGAAACCATCACATGCGCCCGGAAGACCCCAGGGGGCTCACCCGTCATTTCCGAGCGCGATCCGGGGATATGGGCCGCAAGGCGCGATACGACAGGATCACCGCGTCCGCCTCATCCGACGGGGATGCAGCCGCGCCTCGGCCGCGGTCAGGCGAGGACGTCACGGAGGTAGCCCGGCAACGCCTGGCGTACGACGGGGTCCACCTTCCAGTCCGGACCGCCGAGTTGGCCGGGGGTGACCACGGACTGGCTGCCGTTGTCGGTGTGGACGACGGCGCGGAACGTTTCACCTCGGGTGGGCCGATCGGCGAGATACGCGGCGAGGACGGTGCGGCCCAGCTCGTCAGGGTCCGCACTGGTGGTGGAGCGGCCGTAGCCTTTGCAGATCCATACGCGGCTGAAGGGTTCGTGCATCTGGATCTCCCACCTCAAACAGCGGGGCATGTCTTCGCGGATCACGACCGCGATCATGCCCTCGGACACCCCTCTCACATACCGCTACCTGCCGGTACTGGCCGGAAAAGCTTCCTCCCACTGCCGAGACGGCCGGTTCGGGCCCACGCGCCGTGTGCCGGTACGGCGAATCGGGTGAACGGGACGCGGTCCTGTGCCGGCCCCGGATCAGGTCGTCAGGCGGGCCAGGAGCGCAGGATGGTCCGCCAGGGCCGATTCGAGCATGGCCTGGGCATGGGGCTTGAAGAAGTCGAGGTCGGCGGAGTGCCAGTCGATGCCGCCGAGGGGTGGCTGCGGGTCGTACTCGATGAGGAGCTGCACCGTGCGGGCAACCTGCTCGCCCGCGAGACGGCCGACCAGTTCGAGTGCCATGTCGATGCCGGCCGACACGCCGGCGGCGGTGAGGACGGGGCCGGCCTCGACCCAGCGTTCGGCCACGGGCGTCGCGCCGAACTTGGTGAGCAGGTGGCGGAAGCCCCAGTGCGTGGTGGCCCGACGACCGTCGAGCAGGCCGGCTGCGCCGAGGATCAGGGAGCCGGTGCACACCGAGCCGACGACCTCGGCCGTCCGCGCGGCCTTGCGGATCCAGCTCAGCAGCGGCTCATCGGCCAGAGCGGCGAGGGTCGGCACGGTCCCGCCGGGCACGATCAGTGCGTAGGGCTCGGTGACCTGGTCGAAGGTGTGGCTCGGCGCCAGCCTCAGCGGGGTGTCGGTGTCGAGGGTGGTGAGGTCCTGGCCGACGACGACCACCTCGAACGACGGGTCGATCTGCGCCAGCGCCGACAGCACCTGGAGCGGCCCCACCAGGTCGAGGGGGGTGATGCCGGGATAGAGCACGAAGGCGAGCGTCTTGGTCATGCCGTCACCTTCGGCCCGCGGCAGCGGGAGTGCCAAGGGCGGATGGCGACCAAGGCGGAATTGGTGGGATACAGGTCAGTCCGGCACGGGGTGCCCACGGCCGCGGGAGGGTGGTCGGCTGCGACCGAAGCCGGGTCGCCCGTAGGAGTCGTCCGAGGCGCCGGCATGGTGCCGTGCGGAACGTGCATGCCGCGGACGTGGCGTCTGTGGTGGGGTGATCAGTCGGCTCTTCTGTCCGGTTCTTCGGGCGTCGGCCGGATCAGCGTCGCGATGCCGGCGCAGAGCAGGTCCAGGCTGCGGGTGAACTTCTCGTCCGGTCCGTGAGCGACCGCGGCGGCCACCGTCCAGGGGAAGTCCCGGTGCAGGGCGGCGACGTCCTCGGCGGTGACCCGTCCCGCGGGCGGGTCACTCTGTTCCTGGAGTACGTAGCCGGTCACGTGGCTGAGCACGGTGTCGGCGGCGGTGCCGCAGTGCTCCGGGGGCACGCCGGCCTCGGCGAGGGTGGCGAGCAGCCGTTCCATCAGGGACAGAGCGGCGGAACTGAGCGTCTTCGGGCTGCCCGCGAGCATGAGCGCCCCGCCGGGGTGCTGCCGGATGCTCTGCCGCAGGGCGACGGCCTGCGCCGTGACCCGTGCCGCCCAGCCGGCCTGCGCGGGCAGGACGGCCAGGGCGGCGCTGCCGGCCTCGTACGCCTGCCGGACCACGCGGTCGGCCATCAGCCGGAGCAGGGCGGCCTTGTCGGGCACGTGGTAGTAAAGGCTGCCGGCGTGTACGTCGAGCCGGTCCGCGACCTGGCGTACCGAGAAGCCGTGGTAGCCGGTCTGGGCGAACACCGCCATTCCCGCGTCGATGATCCGATCTGCGGTCAGTTTCACGGCGGCAGTCTAGCGACGCCCCCCACCGTTCAAACACTGTTTGAAAAACCTCCCGGCCACGCTACTGTCATGATCGGAAAATCACATGGCCTGGAGGGGGGCGGTGACGATGGACATCCTTCTGTTCAACGTGACCACGGCGGCACTGATGGTGCTGATGTTCAAAGGCGGTCTGGCCCTGGTCGGCCAGAGCACACTGGGCCGGCGGCGAATCCCCTGGGCGGCCGTCGGCCTGACCGGGCTCGCACTCGCCGGGGTGGCCCTCCAGCTCTGCTGGTCGGGGGCGATGGGCGCGCTCGACGCGGACCCGTCGAAGTCGGGCTGGTGGCGCGTGGTCACCTCGGTCTTCATGCAGAACGGCGGGGTCGGCGGGGCGGCCTGGAACATCGCGACCCTCGCCGCCGTCGCGGCCTTCGCCGACTGGTTCTGGGGTGCGCCGCTCACGCTCTGCCTGTTCGCCGCGGGCATCCTGCTGCCGGAGCAGATCGACAAGCTGTGGGGCCAGACCTCCCACAGCACCGACCCCCGTAACTTCGCCGGCAGCTCCGGCGCGACCTACTTCCTGGGCGCGACGCTGGCCGCGGCCCTGCTGCTGCGCGGCGGCGCCGAAGAGGACGCCGGCAAGGCGGCCGGCCAGGCCGGTGAGCGGGACATCGACGACGAGGGTGCGAGCCGCGGCAAGGCCGTTCGCGACAACCGGCTGCTCGCGCTCGGCGTACCGGTGCTCGGGCTGGCGATGTGGTTCGCGCAGGAGAACGGCCACGGGCTCGTCTCCTGCTACGGCTTCGCACTCGGCGCACTCGTCTGGGCCGCGTTCCGTACCGTCCTGCACCCGGACCGCGATCTCCGGCAGCCCCCGCGCACGACGGTCGCCTCACTCCCCGGGCTCATCGGCCGCAGGCCCCGCAGCGCCGGCTAGCCCGCAGGCCCCCCCGCCCGCCCCGCGCCGCAGTGGACCAGGAGGGCTGATCCGGCCGGCTACCCGGTCCCGGAGGGGCGAAGGGCCTGTTCCGGAGACCGGAAGCCGGCCGTGCGGGTGGATTCACTCAATGACTAAGCGGTCACGAAGCAGCGCGTGCGGTGCGGATGCCCGAGATGCCGACCGGTGTGCCCATGTGCTTCTGGGCCCGGCTGTTCCGCTCGTGGAGCCGCTCGTAGTACTCGCGGTCGCGCTGGACGACGGTGTCGGAGAAGAACATCCAGGACAGGATGTCGCGGTACTTGAAGCCCTTCGGCGTGAGCTGCACACGCCGTCCCAGGCGCCGCAGCAGGCCCGTCTCCTCGGCGGCGTCCAGGATCGGCTCGAACAGGTGGGCCCGGTCCTGGTATCCGAAGCGGTCCAGTTCGGCGAGGTCCAGGTCGAAGGTGTCCAGGACGAGGCGCTTGCGGATGATCTCCTCGTCGTCGAGGACGAACCCCGTGAGGGGCCGCAGGGTGTGCGCTCCGGCCTGCCTGATGTAGTCGGCGACCTCGGACATGGACGGTTTGACGGATCCCACCATGTAGTCGAGGACGCCGGTGTAGGAGCGTGCGCCGACGCCGAGCCCGAGCAGCGGTACGCCGTGGAAGGTGAGCACCTTCTGCCGGTAGCCACCGCGGCCGAGCTTCTTGTAGCGGACGGAGCCCTCCTGGACGTAGCCGTGGCCGGAGAACACCTCGCGGGCGTAGTCGTAGCGCTCGTACAGGTTCGGGGACTGCGCGTACTGGTAGGCACCGGTCTTGGAGAACCAGGCGTCCGGCCGCACCGTGAGGAAGTAGGTGCTGATCGTCGTCGGTTCGAGACGGGCCAGCTCGTCCACGGAGGTCCGCCACGTCTCGTCGGTCTGGCCGGCGAAGCCCATGATGAGGTCGGTCGACAGGTCCGGCAGGCCCTTGTCGTGCACGATCTCGATGGCCTTGCGGATGACCTGCTCACCCGCCTGGCCGCGTCCGGCTTCGCGGATCTCCTTCGGTACGAGGGACTGGATCCCTATGTTGGCGCGGGTGAGACCGAGTTGCAGCAGCCCTTCCAGGGTGGCGGGCTCGTTGACGATCGAGTCCGGGGTGGCCTCGATGGCCACCTCCTCCACGGTGGAACGCCAGTTGGGGTACACCTCGTCCAGCGTGCCGAACAGCTGCTCGAAGTGACGCAGCGACAGCAGGCTCGGGGTGCCGCCGCCGATGTAGACGGTACGCAGCCGCCGGGCGCGGATGATGTCGGCGTGGTCGCGCAGCTGCGTACAGAGCGCGTCCATGTACGCCGTGTAGACGTCCGCGTCCTCGCTGATGACGGTGTACAGGTTGCAGAAGCCGCACTTGTAACGACAGAACGGCACGTGCAGGTACAGGTTGAGCTCGGGCACCTGGTAAAGGTCCAGGTCCCGGTTCCAGACGTCCTCGGTGGTCCAGGAGCCGTCGAGCGGCCGGTAGGTGGAGCGTGACGGATAGGAGTAGTTGTACGGCGGGATGACGCCCTGACGGATGTAGTCGCTGAGCTGTGCGGCATAGCCGGTCACGCGGACTTGCCCCTCTCGTACATGTGTTCCGGTTGGGTCCTGTGAGAGTCAAACCGCGATCGGCGTCCCGCACCCAGGCGCGGTAGCCACGAACCCCCGTACCCGGCAGAGCCGTTACTTCTGTGGGAAGCTCCGAAGTCCCCCGGAGGGGGCGCTTCCGTAAGGCCGGAGCCCCTAGGATCCGTGCTCCGCACGCCCGCTGGAGCTTGCTACAACCGCTGTCGTGAAATCGCCGTCGTCCTCTGGTTGTTACGTTCGTGGCACCCGCACTCCCGGTGCGGTCTACTGCGCGGCGTGAAGAAGATCCTGCTGATCGAAGCGCTCGCGAACTCGGGTTCCTACGTGCTGGACGCCGCCGCCGCCCTCGACGCCCGCGTCTTCGTCGCCACCCACGAGGACGTCTACGAGGGCTACCCCACGGCCCTGCGCGACAAGATCCACGGCACGGTGTTCACCGACCTCACCGACCCGGACCGGGCGCTGGCGGACCTCACCGCGTTCGCCGGGACGACGGGGATCGACGCGGTGGCCGGCTGCTGGGAGTTCTTCACCCCGCTGGTCGCCCACCTGGCCCACCGCCTGGGACTGCCCGGCAACGACCCGCTGCGCGCCCATGCCTGCCGGAACAAGGCGGACATGGCCCAGGCCCTGCTGGCCGGCCGCGTCCCGGCCCCCAGGACGGTCAGCGTCCACACCGCCGAAGAGGCCGCCCACGCCCTCGGCCGCGCCGGCATCCCCTTCCCGGTGGTCGTCAAACCCGCCGAGCAGGGCGGCTCCTGGGGGGTCAGCGTCGTCGATTCCCCCGAGCGGCTCGACAGCGCCGTACGGCTCGCCCGGTCCTGGCCCGTGGCCGCCCCGCACGGCCTGCCCATGGACCAGCGCGTCGTCGTCCAGGAGTACGTGCCCGGACCCGAGTTCAGCCTCGACACGGTGGCATGGCGCGACAAGTACTTCCATCTTCCCCTCGTGGAGAAACACACCACCGGTGGCACCTTCCGCGCGGAGACCGGCCACACCTGCCCCGCCGCCTTGACGCCCGCCGGCCTCGACGCCCTGCGGACGGCGGCCGAAGCGGCTTTGCGGGCGCTCGGGATCCGCAACGGCGTCGCCCACACCGAACTCAAGACGGCGCCCGGCCGCGGCCCTGTGGTCATCGAGGTGGGCGCCCGCCTGCCGGGAGACCACCTGGTGGACGTCGTACGCCGCGCCTCGGGCATCGACGAGGCCCGGGCCTACCTCCAGGCCGTCCTCGACGAGGAGCCGGACGTACCGGAGCCCCGGCGGGGAGCGTGCGCGATCCGCTTCCTCACCCCGCCACGTGCCGGCACCTTCCAGGGGGTGACCATCCTCGGCCGGCACGACGCCCTGGTCGGCCGGCACATCACCACTCCGGCAGGCACCGCCGTCGGCGACGCTCACGACAACTCGGCCCGCATCGGACACCTGGTCTTCACCGCCCTCACGCCCGCACAGGTCAACGCCGACGCCGCCCGAGCACTCGCCCACACCCGCGTAGAAGTGAGCTGACATGCAGCGCATCGCCTTCCTCAGGTCCGCCGACATCCGGCGCGCCGACCCTTACATCCACGGCATCGCCCCCGCCCTGGCGCGGCTCGGCGCCGAGGCCCGCCTCTTCCACACCCACGCCCGTGACTGCGGCCCGGAGGACTTCCCCGGGACCAGCGAACGGCTCGACCCCGGCGCGACCCCGGACGAGTTCGTCACGCGCGTACGGGCCTGGGGGGCCGACGCGGCCGTGGCGATCTCCCTGCCGGACGAACACGCCCTGCGTGACGCCGTGGTCAAGACGAAGCTGGAAGCGAACGGCATCCGCACGGTCATGTCCCCGCTCGCCGCCACGCGCCTCCTGTGCGACAAATGGGAGACCAAGCGCCTCCTGGAGGCACACGGCATCGCCACCCCGCCCGCCGTCCTCGTCGACAGCGACCTCCTCAACGACCGGGCGCTGCCCGTCCCGGCCTACCCGGACGCCGTCCGCCTGGCCGCCCAGGACATCGGATTCCCCCTCATGGCCAAGCCCCTGTGGGACTCCACCAGCATGGGCATCGAGTTCATCCCGGACCCCGCCGCCCTCGACCGCTACCTGGCGGCACGCCCGGCGGCACACGCCGTGCTGGAGAAGTGCCTCACCGGAGAGCTCCTTTCGGTCGACATCGTCGGGGCCGGCGGCCACTACACCGTCATGCCTGTCATCCGGACCGGCACCGCGGGCGGCCCTCCCGCCTTCACCTTCGACGACCTGCGCTACGCCCGGCCGGTCCCGGACGACGGCTTCGCCCCCACCGCGCGCCGCCTGGTGGACCTGTGCACGGCGCTCGGGGTCGAGGGATCGGTCAACGTCGACATGATCCACGCCGACGGCGTCCACCACGTCCTGGAGATCAACCCCCGCATCGGCGGAGCCACGACCCTGTCCATCGCCGCCGGCGGACTCAACACCTTCACCGCACTGCTCGACATCCTGGACGGCACCTGGCCGACCAGGACCAGTGCTCCGGCCGAACGGTTCGCGGTCGAGTGCCTCACCGCCAACCCCACCCCGGCACTGCTCGCCGAACTCCGCACCCGTGTCGACCTCGTCACCTGCCACGACCTGATCATCGACGGACGCGACCACGGCGGCATCCTGACGTTCACCGTGAGCCCCGGAGACGAACAGCGGGTGGTCAAGGAACTCGCCGAGTGGTGCGCGCAGACCGGCTTCATCCCCGCCCCCATGCTCGACAAGATCCGTCGCCTGCTGACCCCCACGGACCGGTGAGCATCCCCACCAGCGGGCGACCGCCGGGTCCCGGTGCCCCGCCGGGCCGTGGCCGTCCCCGCGGGCTACGGGCCAGAGCCGGTCTGCCGGCGCTCGCCGGAGCGGGCCGTTTCGTCGCCGCACACGCGGTGGACAGCCTCGGCACCGGCCTCGTCTTCGCCTTCACCGTCGTCTACTTCACCCACGCCACCCACCTCTCCCTCGCGGAGGTCGGCGCGGCGCTCACCGTCGGCAACCTCCTCGCGCTGCCCGCCCCCGCGCTGGGCGGAGTCCTCATGGACCGCCACGGCCCCAAGGCGGTCGTCGTCACCGCCAACCTCGTCTGCGCCGCCGGTTTCACGGCGTTCCTCCTCGTCCGCCCCGCGTGGCAGGTCAGCCTCGCCTACTGCGTCGTCCAGGCCGGCATCAACCTGTACTGGACCGCTGCCCGCAGCCTGGTGCCACTGGCCGGGGTGCCCGGTGAGGAGCGTCTGTGGTTCGGCTTCATCTCCTCTCTGCGCAACCTGGGCATCGGCGCGGGCGCGGCCGTATCGGCCGTCACCACGGCCCTGTTCGGCCCGGACAGCCTCTACGTCCTCGTCGCGGCGAACGCCGGCACGTTCCTGTGCGCCGCCGCGCTCTTCGCGACCTGGCGGCCCGCCCACGCGCCCGGCGTGCCCGGCACCTCGCGTCGCCCGGCGTCCGACGGCACGGCGGCCCGGCTGCGGGGGAGCTGGCGGGCGGTCCTCACGGACGGCCGCTATCTGCTGCTCGTCGGGGCCAACCTGGCCTTCGTCCTCGCACAGATGGTCCCGCCCGTCCTGCTCGCCGTGTACGTCACCGAGACCCTGCACGCGGGCGAGTGGATCCCCGGTGCCCTCCTCGTCGTCAACACGGCCGTCGTCGCCGTGGTCACCCCCGCGGTCACCCGCCGGGCGGCACGCCACCGCCCGCAACGCGTGATCGCCGGCGGCTTCCTCGTCGGCGCCGGCGCCTTCGTCCTGTTCGCCGCGCCCCTCGCGTGGCGGGAGGGCCCCGGCTGGACCGTGGCCGGAGTCCTGACGGCGGCGATGCTCCTGTTCACCCTCTCCGAGATCCTCAGCTCACCCGCGCTCAACGAACTCTCGGTCGCCTGCGCGCCCGCCGAGGGCGACGGCCGCCACCAGGCCGCCTTCCAGCTGTCCTGGTCCGTCGGAGGCGCCGCCGCCCCGGTCGTCCTCACCACGCTCCTGAGCCGCCGGCCCGTCCTGCCCTGGCTGCTGCTCGCGGTCCTCAGCATGCTCGCCGTCCCCGCCGCCCGCGCCCTCGCCCCACCGGACCGGGAGGAACCCCCGTCGTGACCACCGCTCCTCCGGACCGGGAGGAACCCCTGTCGTGACCACCGCCCCGCTGAATCGGGAGGAACCCCCGTCGTGACCAGCGCCTTACCGGACCGGGAGGAACCCCCGTCGTGATCCTCACCATCCTCGACGACCTGGCGGAGGTGTCCGCGGCCGAGTGGGACGTCCTCGCCGCGTCCACCGGTCTCTACCTCTCCCATCAATGGCTCGCCGCCCAGCAGCACGACCCCACCGCCCGGGTCCGTTACGCCCTGGTCCACGACGGCGGCCACCTGGTTGCCGCCGCGCCGCTGTACCTGATCGACACCGAACCCAACGCCCTTTACCGCGTCCACGACCTCGTACCCGGCCGCACTCCGGCCCGGACCCTGCTCGCGGGAGGCCGCCGCGGCTACCTCAACGCGCCCCTCCTGCACCCCCGGCTCACCCCCGACAGGCGGCGCGAGGCACTGAACTCCCTGCTGACCGCGGCCGCTTCGCTCGCCGAAGCCCACCGGGCACAGTCCTGGTGGCTGTACGTCACCGACTCGGCGGCCGCCGAACTCGCCGACGCCTGCGGAACCGAACCCGTGCGGCTGGCCGACGACGCCCGCATCCCCCTGCCCGGCGGCACCTTCGACGACTATCTGGCGGCGCTGCCGTCCAAACGCCGGGTCGCCGTCCGCCGCGAACGACGGGCGTTCGCCGAGGCCGGTTACGAGGTGCGCACCCTCCGGCTGTCCGAGTGCGCCGACACCGCGGGCGCGCTGCTCGCCCGGCTCCAGGAGCGGTACGGCCACAGCGCCGACCCGGACGCCATGGCCCGGCTGCTGCGCGACCAGGCCGACGGCATGGCCGACGGCGGAGTCGTCCTCGCCGCGTACGCCGACGGCCGTATGGCCGGTTTCAGCCTCTACTACCACCACGCCGACACGCTCTGGCTCCGCGCCACCGGCTACGACTACGACCGGCTGCGCGGGGCCCACGAGTACTTCAACCTCGTCTGCTACCTCCCCATCGAGGACGCCTACGCACGCGGCGCCACCGCCCTGCACCTGGGCATGGACTCCCTGCGCGCGAAGACCCTGCGAGGCGCGGTCACCGCGCCGCTCTGGGCGATCGAGGGGGCACCGCCGCCGGGGGGACGCTCCGGCTGACCCACCCCCTTCCCGGCGCGGCACTTCCGCACGCGGCTGCCCTTCCCCCGCATTGGACCGGATCCGGCCCTACGGCGCATGAGCCCCGGGGACGTCGCCCGACCGGTGCCGCGGGCTCGCACGCGCTCCCCGGACGCTCCTGGAGCCCCGTGTCGGACTCCGGGGAACTGCCGTTGACTTGGTGCGTGCCGGACCCCTCGGCCCCGACCACAGCTGGGAGACGACGTGAGGAACGACCGACCGTGGGACAAGGCCGTGGTGATCGGCGCCAGTTACGCGGGGCTGGTGACCGCCCGGGTGCTGGCCGACTTCTTCGGCGAGGTCGTCCTCGTGGAACGGGACGCCGTCGACGAGGACACCGGCGCCCACCCCGGCGCCCCCCAGGGCTACCACGCCCACGCCATGCTGGCCAGGGGCGGCCAGATCCTGGAACGGCTGTTCCCTGGACTGCGCGCGGAGCTGCGAGCGGCGGGAGCCCCGGTGTTCGACTACGGAGAGGGCATCGACTTCCTCCTGCCCGCGGGACCGGCGCCACGCCACCGTACGGGCGTCCGCATCCAGACCTTCACACGCGACGAGCTGGAACGCCGACTGCGACGCAGAGTGCTCGCACTTCCCCAGGTCAGGCTCAGTCCCTCCACCCGGTGCACGGGGCTGACCCGTGACTCCTCCGGCCGCGTGAACGGCGTGACGTGCCGGTCGCAGGACGCACGGTCCGCGGTGGCGCCGGAGACACCGGAGTCGTTCGAGCTGGCCGCCGATCTGGTCGTGGACGCCTCGGGACGGTCGAGTTCCCTCACGGACTGGCTGAGCGCGACGGGGGTCGCCGTACCGCCCAAGAGGTCCGTGAAGGCGAAGGTCACCTACACGTCGATGAACTTCGACCGGGCCGAGGAGGGCGGCCCCGCACATCCGGACTACTACGTCGCCTACCAGATGCTGTTCGCCCCTAGTGTGCCCCGGGCCGGGGTTCTCCTCGCCGTGGAGCGCAACCGGTGGACGTGTTCGCTCTTCGGGTTCGAGGACCAGCCGCCGACCGACGACACCGGCTACCTGGCATTCGCCGAGAGCCTCGACAATCCACGCCTGGCCGAGCAGATCAGGCGGCGCAGTGTCCAGGAGCCCGCCCGCCGCTACACCAACGTCGACAATCAGTGGCGGCTCTACCACACGGTGAAGAACTGGCCCGATCGCCTCCTCGCCCTCGGGGACGCCGTCTGCGTCTTCAACCCCGTCTACGGCCAGGGACTGACGGTCGCGGCGATGGAGGCGGAACTGCTCCGGCGCATGCTGGGCCGCCGCCGGGCGGACGGCCGGCTGGACGGCGTCGGCCGCGCCTTCCAGAAGAAACTGGGGCGTCTGCTGCTGGGCCCGTGGACGCTGTCCACCAACTCGGACCTGATGTGGTCCCGGGAAGGACAGCCCCTCGCCGCGCGCTTCGCCCACTGGTACAACACCCGGCTCTTCCACGTGGCCGTCGAGGACGCGGCGGTGTGGGCCACCTTCGTCCGCGTGGTCAACATGGTGGCCTCGCCCGCCGTGCTGTTCCACCCCTCGGTGGCCCTGAAGGTCCTGACGGTCACCCGTCGGCGCACATAAGCGACGCCGCCCGGGCCGAAGGGGGGAGACCCCCGGGCGGGAGGGCTCACGGGCATCCCTTCGCTCGGGGAGACCCCCGGGGCGGAGGGCTCACGGCACCCCTTCGCTCGGGGAGAGCCCGGGGCGGAGGGCTCACGGGCACCCCTCCGCTCCGGGCCGGCCGTCGATCACCCGCCCTGGTCCCCGTCCCGCGTCACGCGGTGGTGCTCACGCCGACTCCCGCCCGGTG
The DNA here is from genome assembly GCF_009865385.1 of Streptomyces sp. SID486. Classification (GTDB taxonomy): domain Bacteria; phylum Actinomycetota; class Actinomycetes; order Streptomycetales; family Streptomycetaceae; genus Streptomyces. Next base: position 21,023 of record NZ_WWJT01000693.1, read on the forward strand.
TGCGACTCCAGCTCCCGCTTGAGATTGCGCAGGGTCGCGCGGATGTTGCGGCTCTGGAAGGCGGAGAAGGTGCTGCCGGCCGTGACGACCCGGTCGAAGACGCCGGCCACGAAGGAGGGCCAGGCGCGGCGGTCGTCGGTCCACGTCTCGGTGACCTGCGTGCCGTCGTCCGTCGGCTCGAAACGGTACTCCCAGCTGGCGATCGGGCCGCGCAGCCACGGTCGCCGGACGCCGATCGCGTGGACGCGGAACGCGAACCGACGGCCGGGGTCGGCCGCCGTGACCGTGCACCGGGTGACCCAGCGGAACCTGCCGCGCCGGTTGCGTCCGATGAACGTGGTGCCCAGCACGGCGGGGCCGGCCCCCGTGTCCCCCGTGGTGCCGAGGTTCTCAGGGCTCCAGCGGCCCATGTCGGCCGGACGGCTCACGGCCTCGTAGGCGACCTCGGGCGCGACCCGGACGTGGATGCTCTCACTTACCGTGAAGGTGCGGGTCATGGCGGTTCCTCAGCTCGGCGCGGACATGGTTACTCTCCAGTAGCGGCTCATGGTAGGCGTCGCCCTGCCGGCGCGGCCAGGCGGCCGCCGACAGGAGTCGACGTATGTCGGTGCCCGCCTCGATCCGGGACGGGTGAGCCGTGGCCGGCTGCGGGCACGCCGCCCATGAAGAACCGCCGCCTCGGCAGCGGTAAGGAACTGGAGGCCATCTCCGCTCGCGGAAGACACCACCTGGTCCGTCGAAGCGCCCCGGGCGCCCTGAGCGCAACCACACCACCGGACCGGGCGGGCCGCGCGCAAGGGGCGCGGCGGCCCACCCCGGCCCGTGCGGCGGCGGGTGGCGCCACCGGGGCCGACCGGGGTCAGGAGAAGACGACCGAGCGGACGAGCAGACGCTCGGAGGCGCCCCGGCCGGGAAGCAGGGTGTAGTAGGTGTCGCCTTCGCAGTCGGAGCCGAGGAAGACGGTGGCGGTGGCGTCCGTGTGGTTCCGGGGTGCCCTCGAGGCGGATCCGGGTGCGGAACCCGGCCCGACGAGGTCGATGCATTCGCCGCTGGGCGGATCGTTGAGGAAGCCCACGGCCTCGTACCCCTCGGCGGTGGTGTAGGAGTAGCGGAACTGGCCGGTCGCCGCCGTGGCTGAGCCGGGCATGGCCACGAGAAGGGCGACCGCGCCGGCTGCGGCGCCGACGGCGTGGGTGAGGGAGCGAACAGGCACGGGAGTTGTCTCTCTTTCGGTTACCGGTCTGGTCGGTTCCAGCGATGCCCCGGCCCCCGTGGGCCAAGCGCCCTGTCCCCCGATCGTGGACGCCGAATCGATTCGCTGCGGCCGAACGGCTGACACCGCCGACGCCGTGCGCCCGCCTGGCTCACCACGCGGAGGGCGACCCCAGGGGGCCGGTGCAGAGTGTGCGCCGGGCGTGCGCCGTGTACCACGAGGAGGACGGCGGAGCCTCACCGGTCGTCACATGCCCCCTACGGCCCGGTGCTCCGACTGCCGGTGGAGGGGGAAGGAAGCAGAGCGGGAAAGGGGCCGGTTCGGGTGACGTCGGTTCCGACGCGGAGACCGGACGCGGATTCCGGCGTCCACCGTTCGCGGCACCTCCGACGCGCCGACGGGACTGAGGCGGATGCCGTAACGCCTGATAGCGACTCACCACCAGGGGTAGTCGGGGCGTATGGAAGCCAACGACACCACTCCGCTGCGCGCCGTCGCGCTCGTGTGCACCCTGTCCCCGTCCCCGAAGCCGTCCAGCTCCCAGCTCCTGGCCGAGCAGACCATGGAAGCGCTCGCCGGACACGGCGTGAACGGCAAGGTCATCCGCGTCGCGGACCACGATGTGCGTCCGGGCGTGGAAGTGGACATGGGCAAGGGGGACTTCTGGCCGGAGATCCGCGAGACGATCCTGGGCACGGACATCCTGATCCTCTCCACACCGATCTGGCTCGGACACCCGTCCAGCGTCGCCCAGCGGGTGCTGGAACGTCTCGACGCCGAGATCGGTGAGAGCGACGAAGAGGGCCGGATGCTCACCTACGGCAAGGTGGCCGGGGTGTGTGTGGTCGGGAACGAGGACGGGGCGCACCATGTGAGCGCCGAGCTCTTCCAGGGGCTCAACGACTGCGGCTTCACCCTGCCGCCGAACGCCGTCACCTACTGGGTGGGCGAGGCGATGCAGGGCACCGACTACCAGGATCTGGACAAGACGCCGGAGAAGACGGCGGCCACCACGGCGACCCTGGCCGCGAATGTGGCGCACCTCGCCCGCCGCCTGAAGTACGCGAACTACCCGCCTTCCTGACACCGCCCGTCTGGGCTGTCAGCCCCGGGCCCGTCCCCCCGGTTACCGTCTTCGTGGCTCCGCAATGGGGCTCCGGCCTTCGGGTCCGGCATGACGTCCCCCTTGTTGTTCATGATCCGGGGGGTGGTGTCACCGGGCCCGGAGGCATCGACGGACCGCTGATGAGGGGCTTGAGCTCCGGCTCCACCCGAGCCGGAAGAGCTTTCCGTGACGTGGGTGTGGCAGCTCGGTGCCCTGGCAAGGCCGGACGAAAGCGTGATGGAGGGGCCTGCACGTGATCGACACCGGCGACATAGCCGACACTGTGCGACGACTGAGTGAGATTCCCTCGGCCTGGAGTTCAAAGGCGATCCGGGACGCCGACCACTTCTTGTCGCGGTGGAGTGCCTCGATCCTGGCCACAACGTCACAACTCATCGCCGTCGGATGACGCCGAGGGGTGAAGGAACGGTCCAACAGACCGAGTTCACCATGCTGACGGTAGCGGCTGACCCATTTCGACGCGCAGGCACGGGAGATCCCCGTCTCGGCCGCCACATGAGCAATCGGGCTGCTCTGACAAGGCTGCACGAGCCGAAGTCTCCCCTCGGGGGACAGCGGAGCGTTCCGATGAAGCACAGGCTTTCCTAGCGCCAGGGATCGAGGGCAAGCTTGCCGAGGGTCCGGCCCGCTTCGAGTTGCCGCAGCACCGCCGGTCCCTCGGCCAAGGGATGAACGTGGGGCGTACCGGGTGGGTACACGCCGTCGGCGATGAGGGCCTCGATCTCGACGAGCAACGACTGGTAGAGGGACGGGGCAGCGACCGCCAGTGCACCGATGTGCAGACCCTTGACTTGGACCTGGTGCGTGAACACCAGGTCTTGGGTGGTGAGGGTGGCGTCGCCGGAGGCCGCGCCGAACACGACGACGCGTCCGGTGAAGGGCTTGGCGACGGAGAGGCTGGTCTTGAACGTGGCCTGTCCCACTGATTCCAGGACCAGATCGACACCGCCGGTCAGGCGGGTGATCTCCTCGGCCAGATCGGGGCGTCGACTGTCCAGGACCTCGTCGGCGCCGAGCCCTTTGACGGTGTGATGCTTCTCCGGTGAGGCCGTGGCGATCACGCGTGCGCCGTAGTGGCGGGCGAGGCGGACGGCGGCCTGCCCGACACCTCCGGCCGCGGCATGTATGAGGACTGCCTCACCCGCCTTGGTCTCGCCCAGCGGCTTCAGTGCCGTCAAGGCGGTGGCCCAGTTCAGCACCAGGCCAAGGGCTTCAGCGTCGCTCCAGCCGGACGGCACGGGAAGCACACCCGCGGTCGGCATCGTCATGTACTGCGCGAAGGCGCCCGGTCCGGCTCCGACGACGTGGGTGCCGAGCTGTAGCGGAGTCTCGACGTCCGGGCCGACCCCCACGATCTCGCCGGCGGCCTCGAAGCCCGCCACGTAGGGTGCCTGTGGGCCTCCTCCGTAGGTGCCGTGGGTCTGCATGACATCGGCGAAGTTGACCCCGGCTGCACCGACTCGGATCAGGTACTCGCCGGGCCCCGGGGTGGGGCGGCGGTGATCGGTCGTGAGAGTCAGGTCCTCCGGTCCCCGGTGTGAGTGCTGGACCAGAGCTCGTACGGTCTGCTGCTTGTTGATCTCCATGCACCGAAGGTAGGAGCCTGACACTTACGTCAAGGTCAAGCGGCTGTCAGAGATCAGTGCGGCGGGCCTCTCGCAGGTAGGCGTCGAGTGCCGCCTGCTGAGCGCTGAGCACGGCGATGCGGGCCGCGAGCCGATCGCGATGGCTCTGCACCTCGTGGAGGAACTCCGCGCACACCACATCGGTGCCGGCATCGGATCCGTCGGTGAGGCCGGGCAGGACTTCCCTGATCAGCCGCACGGGCAGCCCAGACTCCAGCAGTGAGCGGATGACGAGCACCTGGTCGATGGTGGACTGGCAGTAGTCACGGAACCCGTTGCTGAATCGGCCAGGGACGATCAAGCCCTCGTCCTCGTAGTGCCGCAACGATCGCGCACTCACGCCGCTGACTCTGGAAGCATCGCTGATCTTCATACACGCAGCCAACGTCCAAGGGCACGGCAGACTTCCGTCACGCGCTGCGAGGAGTCGAAGACCTGCTCAGGCGTCAACAACCTCATGTCCCGCAACCACCCAGGCACTTCGTTCGGATCATCCAGTGCTGCGTAACATCGCCCCTCAGGACCGGGGAGGCGTGAGACGTGGGAATCTTCCGAAGGAAGCGCGGTGGGCAGTGGATGCCTCCGCCCGAGCTGGTTGCCGAGGCCGAGGCAAATCCAGGGGGCTGGGTGTACGAGATCGACGGGAACATGGTCGATGATCCGAGGGGGGCTGTGCCCCCTGAGGCCATCATCGCGGCTTGGCAGGTAGACGCTCGCGGCCGGCTCTCGGGCGGCTACCAGGCAAATCCGAACTACCGACCTGGGGCGACAGGGCAGTAGCCCGTATGAGGCGAGGTGGTGCGGCCGTTTCATCCCGGTCGTCGGCTCGTTGGTCTGGTCGTGCCGTTGACTGACGCGCAGTGGGCGCGGATCGAGCCGTTGCTCCCGGACCGGACGCCGCGACGTCGCGACGGGGGTGGCCGGTGGAGGGATCACCGTGAGGTGATCGGTGCGATCGCCTGGAAGTTCCAGACGGGCTCGCAGTGGGCCCACCTTCCCGAGAAGTACGGGAACTGGCGAGGCGTCTACAACCGGTTGCGGATGTGGGCCGTCGACGGCACCTGGGAGGGGGTGTTCACCGCGCTCATCGCGCAGGCCGACGCCGAGAAACAACGCAACCGGGTCGTCTCGGTCGACTCGACCGTCGTGCGTGCCCACCAGCACGCGGCCGGAGCCCGCAAAAAAAGGGGCGACGACCGGCGAACCTGCGGACCACGCCATCGGCGGATCCTGCGGGCCGGCTCACCACGAAGATCCACTTGGCCTCCGACGTCCACTGCCGGCCGCCGGCCTTCACGCTTACCGCTGGGCAGGCCGGTGACGCGCCACGCATGGGTAGGATCACGCTGCACGCCGAGCGGACGGTTCGAGTCACGCCGCGCACGGCACAGGCGAAACATCGGGGGCGCATGCGATGAGTACGCACGGCAATGGTCAGTGGGGTCCGGGCGGACCCGCTTACGGCCCCGGTGGACAGCCGGGCTCAGGTCCCGCCCCTCAGCCTTACCCCGGAGGCGGACCCCATCCGTACCCCGGCGGTCCCGGCGTGGGGCCCTACCCGCCGCAGCCCGCCCCCGTGCCGCCGCAGGGGTTTCCGGGACGTCCGCAGGGCTGGGGCCCGTACCCGTCACCACCGCACGGCGGTGGCCCGCAGCCTCCGTTCCCGCGACCGCTCCGGCCGCCGCTGACGCGCGGGCAGCGGATCCTCAAGTGCGTCTACAACCCGTTCTACGCAGCTCAGCGGGCCTTCCGCCCCTCGCGCCCGGACGCCGTCGAGGACCTGACGGTACGCAAGATCCAAATGTGGCGGACCGGGCTCGGTGCCGCCGCCTGGCTCGTGCTGGTCATGTCGTACAAGCCGGTCGACACCGCTAAGGGTGCCGACGCCGTGGCGAGCGACAAGTTCGACCAGAGCTGGACCAGCACACTCTTCCTCGTGTGTGCTTTCCCGTTCGTGATCGCCCTGTTCGCGTTCGCCGCGCAGGGCGCGCTGCGTCGGCTCTATCTGCGACGGTCCCTGAAGCCCTTCGGGGCGGTGGCGGCTCTGATGGGGTCCATGGCAACGTTCCCGCTCGCCGTCGCGCCCGACCCGGCGACCACTGGCTTCCGTGATGCCATCGGGATTCCCGGCATGGTCGTCCTCATCGTCCTCTGCACATGGTCGCTGGGATTCGCCTTGTACGGGATCGCACTCTGCCTCAACCACGTGTTCCGCACCGCCGATATCCACGAGGTGCTGCCGCCGGTTCTCGCCACCGTGCTGGCGTGGGTGATGGCCACCCTAGACGTGATCGATAACGCGAACGCCGAGGTTCCCGTCCTTGCCCGGGTCGTGTTTCTGCTCGGTGCTCCGGTGTCGGTGACGGTGTTGTCGTGCTGGGAGCTGTACCGGCTGCGGAAGTACCACAACCTGCCCCTGCGACAGGCCCTCGGCCGCTAGGGCCCGTCTTCGAAGATCGCTAGAGGACGGTTCTCCTCGGCGATTTTGGCGCCGTGGTGCCGCAGGTCACCGAAGATCGCGGAGGTGCTGCCGCTGCTCTACCTGCACGGCCTGTCCACTGGCGACTTCATGCCCGCGCTGGAGCAGTTCCTCGGCTCGGCCGCCGGCCTGTCGCCGGCCACCGTCACCCGCCTGACCGCCCAGTGGCAGACTGATCACGCCGTCTTCCAGGAGTGCGACCTGCCCGGCACCGACTACGTGTACGTGTGGGTAGACGGCATCCACCTGCGCATCCGCCTGGACGAGGCCAGAGCCGCCGTCCTGGTGGTGATCGGGGTGCGCGCGGACGGCACCAAGGAACTGGTGGCCATGACCGACGGCTACCGCGAGTCGTCCGAGGCATAGGCCGGCCCGCTGCGGGACTGCGCACGCCGCGGCATGCGCGCCCCGGTCCTGGCGGTCGGCGACGGCGCGCTCGGCTTCTGGAAGGCCCTGCGCGAGGTCTTCCCCGCCTCCCGCGAGCAGAGGTGCTGGGTTCATAAAACAGCCAACGTCCTCGATGCCCTGCCCAAGTCCGCGCAGCCGGCGGCGAAGAGGGCCCTGCACGAGATCTGCAACGCCGCGGACCGCGAACACGCCGGGCAGGCCATCAAGGCGTTCGCGAAGTTCTACGGGGCGAAGTTCCCCAAGGCCGTCAAGAAGATCACACCGGTGGCGCGCGGCGAACGTACCCCATCTCGCGTCGCACTCGTGCGGGCCGGGGCCCGCTTCGAGCGCGGCATACTCGTCGAACGTTCCGATCAGGAGGCAGCGTGATCACCCTCAAGCCCGAAACCATCCGCACCGACCGGTTGGCCTTGCTTCCGCTGCAGGTCGAGCACGCCGACGAGATGGCCGCGGTGCTGTCCGACTCCGGCCTGCACACCTTCACCGGCGGCACCCCGGACACCGCCCAGGATCTACGCGCCCGCTACGAACGTCTGGTGGCCGGCTCCCCCCGCCTCGGTGAATCCTGGTGCAACTGGGTCGTCCAGCTCCGTGACGCCTCCTGCCTGGCCGGCTACGTCCAGGCGACGGTCACCACTGACGACCGCGGTGCCGCTGCGGAGATCGCCTGGGTGACAGGCACCCCCTGGCAACGACGCCGCATCGCCACCGAAGCCGCCCAAGGACTCGTCGCCTGGCTCCGGAAACACCCGGTGCACACGGTCATCGCCCACATCCACCCCGACCACCAGGCATCCGCCGCCGTCGCCACCGCAGCCGGCCTCACCCCCACCGACCAGTCACACGACGGAGAGACCAGATGGCAGCTGACGATCAGCTGACCCCACACATCCACAGGTCTTGACGATTACTCAAAGACATAGGGGCATCCTCCCGGCTCGGTGGGGCCGGGCCCGGCGTCGTGTGCTCGGCCCCCGGCACAGGTCGGACCGTGTGGTCGTGGGCGGACGGGGCAAGCGAGGGAGCGAAGGAGCAGAACACCTGCACGCCCCTCGAGAACTAGGAGACCGAGATGGTCATCGGCGTCGTCATAGCCGCCTGCGTGGTCCTGGCCGTGCTGGCATTCCTGTTGCCGCGGCTTTCGCGTCACCCGCAGAACGGCGCCCAGCGTGGGCTCGGGGCCGGTGCGCGCGCCGGCTCGAAGGCACCCGGCATCCTCGGCCGCCTGCTGAGCAAGCCGTTCAGCTCCAGCTCGCGGGCGATGGGCCGCAGCGGTGCCGCCGGGCGACAGGCCCGCGGCCGTATGCCGTTCTGAACGCACCGACGGAACCACAACGGAACCCGGCAGCGAAGTCCCACCGACCGCGACGCGCGGCACTCACGGTACTTCGGGCCGGCCCTCTGCCCGCTGTCTCCGGGGGAGTGGGGCCACGACCGGCGCCGGAACAACGCCCGCTAGTCTCCTGTCGTATGACGATGCGGGGGCGACGGCTGGGGGCCGTCATCGGGGTGGCGGTGCTCGCGGCGGTCTGTGCCTCCGGTACGGAAGGCCCGCGACCCGTGCGCGATGCCTCGGACCTCGGCTCCCTCCCGGCGGACCGCTACACCACCACATCGCAGGACTACGAGCGAGCCCAGCGGGCGTCGGCGTTGCTGGTGCGGCAGTGCATGGCGCGGCGGGGCCATCCGGACTTCCCGCTCGACCCCCGCTATCCCACTGATCCCCTCGTGGCCACCGCCGTCGCCACCGACTACGGCGCGCTGGATCCCGCCGACGCCCGCCGCTGGGGTTACGGGTGGGATCCGGCGAAGTCTCCGGTCCGGCGGCCCGAGGGCCGCCGCATGACCGATGCCGAATACGCTGACATGCCCGCCTGCGGCACAGAGGCGGACCGGCGTCTGATGCGCGGTGTCGACGTCAGCCGGGACTGGCTGTACGCGAGCACACGGGCCGTCGAGGTCGACAAGGCGGTGAAGCGGGACCCGCGCCTGCGAGCGGCCTGGGCCGTGTGGTCCCGCTGCGTGGCCGAAGACGGAGCGACCCGCTACCCCGACCCCGTCGCGGCGTACACGGACCCCGCCTGGCAGCGCGGCAGCGACGGCAACACCCGGCACACGCGGCGGGAACGCGCCACCGCCGTCGCTGACGTCATGTGCAAGCGCCGCCACCGTACGGCCCAACTCTGGTACGCCGTACGGGCGCAGAAGCAAGCGGTGGACATCGCACAGCACCGGGAGCGCTACGACGCCGGGCTGCGGGCGCTGCGGACGTACCGGGCCAACATCACCGAGGTGCTGCGGGAGCTCGGCTGACGAGCCGCCGACGCCCGCCCCGGGCGCGGCGCCGACCGGCGCGCAGACCGGCTCCGGCCGCGACGGCGAGGGCGGCCGCACCGTAGGCCCACGCCTGGAGGGGGAAGCCCGGCAGCAGCCGGCCCGCGAGGTAGAGGACGGTGCCGGCGAGTGTGAGGGAGAGCCACTCCCAGCGGCCGTCCAGAGCCACCAGGGCGATGACGAGCAGGGAGTACCAGGGGTAGCCGGGCGACAGCAGGAGCAGCGCCGTACCGGTCAGCAGCAGGGCGCCGCGCCAGGGCCGGGCCGGGTCCCCGTGCCACCACACATGGAGGGCGGTCAGCCCCAGCAGCACCACGGCGGCCGGGGCGGCCGCCGCGTCCGGCAGCAGAAGACGCAGCAGGGCGAAGCGGCTGACGTGACCCGGTTCGTAGCCTTCTTCGTGGAGGTACCCCGGCAGGTATCCGAGGACGCCGGCGCCGGAGGCGATCACGTAGGGGAGATAGGCGAGCGCGACCGCCGTCACGGCGGACACGACGACGCGCAGCACGGGTGCCGGACGGCGGCGCCCCGACAGGGCACCGGGCACCGCGAGAACGGGAAGTATCTTCACCGCGATCGCCGCCCCCAGCAGGCCGCCGCGGCGGACACCCGCCGTGGCGGTGCCGAGCGCGAGGACGGTGAGCAGCACGCCGAGAGTGTCGACATGCGCGTTGTCGACGGCTTCGAAGGCGACGGCCGGGCACCAGGCCCACAGGGAGGCACGAGCCGGGGCCCGCGCCGGGTCCCCGCGTCGGCGCAGCACCGCCAGCAGCGCCAGGGTGGTGCCGAACGCCAGGACCGCACCGCCCACCTGCATCGGCTTGTGGCGGCTGCCCGGAGGGGAGACGCTGTGGACGGCCAGGTACCAGCCCTCGGCGACGGGCGGGTAGATGGTCGGGACGGTGGGCCGGTTGATGCGAACGCACAGGCCGCCGTCGGTGTGCGTCAGTCCCCAGCCCACGCAGGTCCCGTGGGCGGGGAACAGCCAGTCGTCGCGCAGCCGCGCCAGTTCGGGGGCGGCGGGCGGATGGGCGTAGGGGGAGATCCCCGCCGCCTGGACCCGGCCGTCCCAGGCGTAGCGGTACATGTCGTTACTGGTACGGGGTGGCGCGGCCAGCCCGGCCAGCAGTACCGCGGCCGACCCGAGCAGGACGAGGACCGTCGCGGCGCGCGGGGCCAGCCCGCGCACGGCCCGGACGGCGATGGCGTACAGCGCCCAGGCCAGTGCGTATCCGACCAGCAGGCGGCCCGGGTGCTCCACGTTGTCGCCCGCGTGGAGGGTGGTGACCACGACGGCGGTGAGGGCGGCGAGGAGCCCGGCCACGACGGCGGTGCGGGCCACCGGGGCGCTGCGCGCCTTCGCCGGCGGGGTGCTGCACGGCCGCCGCTCGGCGGGGTCCGGGCCCGGCCGGCGGGATGTGGTGGTGTCGGTCATGGCCGGGCAGGCCCTCCCTGGTCCGCGGGGCGCTCGCCGGTGACGGAGAGCTGTCGATCACCTCCCTCACCTTACGAAGACGGACCGCGCACCACGGACCGGGCGTCCTTACGGAACCGTGACGTCCCCGGTGCGTGCGGGGTCCGTACCGCCCCGCGCGCCTTCGGCTCACCCGGGACAGCCGACGCGACCGCCCGCGATCGACGGTCACGGTCGCGGCACGGTCCGTGCATGCCGGGGATCACGGTTCACCGCCGTGCCGCGGGGCACTGGGGCAGGGAGCGAGAGGGGTGTGCCGTGGTGAACGAGGGCGACGAGGGCACGGTGGGCGCGGACGGCGGCGAGGGCGGGGACGGTACGGCCCAGAGGAGACTGCTGGAGGGACTGCGCGTCGACGAGCGGCGCCCGGAGCTGCCGGTCCTGCTGAACGCCGACGGCAGCCCCATAGAGACGTGGCGGGAGAACTACCCCTACGACCGCAAGATGCGCAGGGACGCCTACGAGCGGGACAAACGGGTCCTCCAGATCGAGCTGCTGAAGCTGCAGCGCTGGGTCAAGGAGACCGGGCAGCGCATCGTCGTCGTCTGCGAGGGGCGGGACGCGGCCGGCAAGGGCGGCACCATCCAGCGCTTCACCGAACGCCTCAACCCCCGTGGCGCCCGGGTGGTCGCCCTGGAGAAGCCCACCGAGCGCGAGGCCGGTCAGTGGTATTTCCAGCGCTACATCTCGCACCTGCCGGCTCGCGGGGAGATGGTCTTCTTCGACCGTTCCTGGTACAACCGGGCCGGCGTGGAGCGCGTCATGGGCTTCTGCACGGACGCCGAGTACCGGCACTTCCTGGAGCAGGCGCCGCTGTTCGAACGGCTGCTCACCGACGACGGCATCCTGCTGGTCAAGTTCTGGTTCTCCGTCTCCCGCACCGAGCAGCGCACCCGGTTCGCCATCCGGCAGGTCGACCCGGTACGCCGCTGGAAGCTCTCGCCGACGGATCTGGCCTCGCTCGACCGCTGGGACGACTACACGACCGCCAAGGTCGACATGTTCCGGGCCACGGACACCACGCACGCGCCGTGGACGGTGGTGAAGAACAACGACAAGCGGCGTGGCCGCATCGAAGCCATGCGCAGCCTGCTCTACCGCTGCGACTACCCGGCCAAGGACGAGGAGGCGGTCGGCAAGCCCGATCCGCTGATCGTCGGAGCGGCGGACACCCTGCTGGAACCCGGCGAGGAGCAGACCGTCCTTTCCCCCACCCCGCTCGCCGGACACGGCGACGGCCCGGGCCTGCACCCCCGGCAGGGCTGAACCGGGAGCCCCGGCGGCCCGGTCTCGTAGGCCCGCCCCCAGCGGCCCGGTCCCGACGGCTCGGCGTCACCGGCCCGGACTGGGCGGCTCGGTGGTTCCTGAGGGGAAGGGTAACCACGACCGTCGACCCCCGGCCCACGCCCCCTCGGGACCATCGCTCCCTAGCACACGGCGGTGTCGACCGGGTCGCGGACGGGGTCCGCCGCGGGCTCGGCGGCGGCCGGGGACCCCGAGGCGAGCACCTGGGCCGGGCGGCGCGCGGTACGGCGGTCCAGGCGCAGGGCGACCACGGCCAGGGTGATCGCGGTGACGGTCATGGCGGCGCCCGCCCACGCGGTGGCGGCGTAACCCAGGCCCGCGTCGATGACGGTGCCGCCCAGCCACGGGCCACCGGTGTTGCCGAGGTTGAAGGCGGCCGTCGTGGTGGCCCCGGCCAGGGTCGGGGCGGCGCCGGCCACGTCGAACATGCGGGCGTTGAGGGCCGGGGCGGTGAAGAAGGCGGAGAGGCCGAGCAGGAAGGACAGGGCGATGGCCACGGCTGCCGTCCCGGCCAGCAGAGCGAGGGCCGCCAGGAAGGCCGTCGAAGCGGTGATGCCCCAGATCATGACGCCGAACAGATGGGCGTCGGCCACCCGGCCGCCGACGGTGGTACCGACGAGCGCGCCGATGCCGAACAGTCCGAGGATCCACGGGACCCACGTCGACTCCAGCCCGGCAACGTCCGTGAGCAGCGGCGACAGATAACTGAAGGCGCAGAACACCCCACCGGCGCCCAGGGCCGTGATGCCGATGGCGAGCCACACCTGACGGTCGCCGTAGATGCGCAGCTCGCGGCCGAGCGTCGGCCGCTCGGCGGGCAGCGGGATCGGGGGGATCAGCGCCAGGATGCCGACGAGAGCGACGGCGGAGGCCGCCCCGACCGACCAGAACGCGGAACGCCAGCCCAGGTTCTCGCCGAGGAACGCACCGGCCGGGACACCGAGGACGTTGGCGATGGACAGGCCGCCGATCATGACAGCCATCGCGCGGGCCCGCTGGTCCCTGTCGACCGTGGCGATGGCGACGGCCGCACCGACCGCCCAGAAGCCGGCGCACGCCAGGGCCGAGACGACGCGGGAGGCGAAGAGCAGCTCGTAAGTGGGAGCGAGCGCCCCCGCGACCTGTCCGAGGCCGAAGAGACTGATCAAGGTGATCAGGGTGGTGCGACGCGGCAGCCGGAGCGTGCCCACGGCCAGCAGGGGCGCCCCGACGACCATCCCGATCGCGAAGGCGGATATGAGAAGACCCGCCTGCGGGATGCTGACATCCATGTCCTCGGCGATGGGCCTCAGCAGCCCGGACAGCATGAATTCGCTGGTGCCGAGTGCGAAGACGGAGAGTCCGAGGACGTAGACGGCCATGGGCATGCGGGGGCGTGCGGTGTCTGGGGGCATGACACTCACCAACCCGCACGGACGCGATCACATTCCCGCCGTCCTGCTGCCCAAGCCGTGCGGCGGTCCACCAGGGGCCGGCCGCCGGCAACCGGAGACGGCCCCTTCAGTCGGTGTCCGTCGCGGCGAGCACCGCCAGACGCCGGCCGCCGGGGGAGAGCGCCGCCAGACCGATGTCCCAGGCGACCTGTTCGAACCACTGCGTACCGGCGTCGAAGGCGTGCCAGCCGCAGTCGAGCACCTGGGCTTCGGCCTCGGCGGCGGTGGCACCTTCCGGGCTTCCGGCCAGCGCGGCCAGCGACCGCCAGGCCGCCAGACGGCCGTAGGCGCCGTACGAGCCGGAGCTGTACGCCCCGCCCGTCGACGCCGCTGCGAACAGCACCCGCCACGCCAGGGCAGGCGGACAGACGGTGACCGACAGGGGGGTCTTCTTCCCCGTCCCGCGCAGGCACTCCAGACCCAGTGCCAGGAGCGCGCTCGGAACCGTCCGGGCATCCAGGGGCTCGGCGAGGTCGAACACCCGGGCCTCGACACGCCCGTTGGACTGCTCGGCCCAGTTGGCCGGTGCCGCACCGATCCTCGACGCGACGGCCGGTGTCGTCGTCTCCCGCGCCGCAGGGACGTGCGCGTCGGCGATCACCGCCGAGGGGCGGTCCTCGGACGGTCCGTACGGCATCGAGTGACTGCTCCCACGGATGCCGTAACTCGGCAGGTCCGCTTCCTCCTCCATGCCGGACCGGGTCAGCGGCAGCCAGCCGAGCGGGTGATGACTCCAGTGCGGCGACGTCGCCCAGCCCGCGATCCCCGGAACCTCCCCGACGGCCACCCCCCTGAGCACCAACTCGTGGACGAGGCAGGCCCGCAGCTCCTCCGGAGCGTGCCCGGTGAACGCCACGTTCAGGTCCTCCGCCGCCTGGCCGGAAGCCAGCAACGAGGCCGTGTAGCGATCCAGCCTCCGGCTGGTGACCTCTGCCGATGACACCAGCCGGAGCGCCTGCGCGACATGGCCGGGGCCTGCGGTGGTGGCCAGCAGCCGCAGGAGATGGTCGAAGACACTCCGGTACTGCCACACCGGCTCCCCGGTGCCGTACGCCCGGGCGAGAGCGATCCCGAGGTCCGCGACCCAGCCGGCGTCCCCCTGAGCGACCCGGCCGTCGGCCACGGCCCACACGCCGTGGACCTCCTTCAGGTCCGCCAGCCCCGCCACGATCTCCTGTATCTGATCAGCCACGGCACCGAGCATACGAACCCGGCGGCCCCAGCCGTGAACAGCGCCTGTCCGGGACCGGCTTCAGCCCCCGGACAGGGCCCCACGGCCCCATGGCTCCGGTGACCGTCACCACGGCGCCGGCGTACGTGCCGTCGGCCACCTCGTCAGGTCAGACGTCGCTCGTGGACCTGCGTCGGCGCGCGGCGACCGTCGCTCCGGCGCCGAGCACGACGGCGGCGGCGCTGGTCAGGGCGAGCGGCACCGTCGCCGAAGAGGCACCCGTCTCCGCGAGGGTGCCCTGGGCGCCGGTTCCCGTGGCCGTCTTCCCGGTCACCTGCTGGGACGCGCCACCCTGCGCCGAGGGACCGGAATCGTCCTGGGGCTCCGGCGCACCGGGCCGCTGGTCGTCGTGCGGGTCGGGCCGGCCGGGTTCGGCGTCCCCGGTCGGGCCGGTCTCGGTGCCCGCGGGCGTGAGCTTGAAGTCGTAGCGGTTCATCGGGCCCAGGATGCACGGGTGGTAGGCGTCGGAGGCGTCGCCGGCCAGCAGGGCGAGGCCGTCGGCGTCCTCGGCCGCGGAGTCGACCGTCATGCGCAGCTTCACGTCGGTGTGCTCGCCCGGCTTCATCACGTCGATGTGGGCGATGTGCTGCGAGCCCTTGCCGTCCACGGTCTGCCAGTCGGTGCCGTTGGACCACTCGACCTTCAGCACGCTCTTCGCGTCACGGCTTTCCCCGGCCACGTGGAAGAAGACCAGGGGATCCACGCTCAGCGTGCGCTCCGTGCCGTTGTCCACGCGCAGGACGAAGTCGACGGTGCTCCCGGCGGCGACCTTGGCCGGCAGCCCCACCGCGAGGGAGGTCAGCCCGTTCTCCCGGACGCACTCCTTGGCGGCGGCGAGCGCCTTGTCGGCGGCCTCCTTGGCCGTCCGGGCCTGCTCCAGGGCCTGCTTGGTCCGGCTGTACGCGCGGACGGCCGCCACCCGGGCGTCGTCGAGTGCCGTGTCGGCCTGCCGGGCCGCCGCGTCGGCCTTCTGCTGGGCCGCGACCGCCTCGGCCAGGTCGCTCTCCGCGGCATCGAGGGCCGCCTGCGCCTCGGCCTTGCCGGTGTCGCCCTCGGCCGCTTCGAGCGCGGCCTTGGCGTCCGCGACCGCCTGCTCCGCCTTGAGCTTGGTGCCGGCCGCCTCCTTGGCAGCCTTGTCCGCGGCGATCACCGCCGCCTTGAGGGGGTGGGTGTCCGAGTCGAGGGCCTCCAGGGCGGCCTTGACCTCCTTCTGTCCCTCCGCCTCGGCGGTGACGGCCGCGTCGTAGGCCCTCTGCGCGTCGGTGGCGGCCTTGAGCAGCTCCGCGTACGTCGGCAGGTTCTGCGTCAGCCCCGCGGCCGTCCCGTCGGCGAAGGCCGGAGCGGCGGTGATCAGCGCGATGGGCGCGGCCGCGGTGACGGTGGCGGCCACGGCGAGGGAACGGCGGAACTTCACGGGCATCCTTTCGCAACCAGGTCGGCGGTCATCGGGCGACCCACGTCGTCAGCCTGGCAGTCGGTGATCATATAGTCCGTGTGAAGGAACGGTGATCCTTTTTCCGGACGCGCTGCTCCTGGGGGCAGGCGACGGCAGCCCGGCACAGCTCGTCGGTTGGCGGCTGCGACGCCGCCTGACCGACCAGGCGCCGGAACGCGCTCACGACCGGCGGCCCGGACTCTCCGCGGTGGCCTCCGCCGGCGACTTGCGTGCCAGGTCCGGGACTTCGCAGTCCGCGGCCGCGTAGCCGATGGGAAAGAGGATGTACGGCCGCTCGTTGCCGGGCCGCTCGCAGATCGAGGTGAGGAAGCCCATCGGGTTGGGTGTGTGCGTCAGCGTGCTCAGCCCCATCGCGTGCAGCGCGGCGATGAAGAACCCGCACGCGATGCCCACGCTTTCGTTCACGTAGTAGTTCTTGCGCAGCGAACCGTCCGGCATCGCGGTGCTCTTCTCGGCGAAACAGACGACGATCCACGGCACGACGTCGAGGAAGCTCTTGTCCGAACTCGTTTCGAGACGGGCGAGCGCGGCACGCCACTCGGGCGGGATCCGGCCGCCCTCGTAATTGGCCTGTTCCTCCTCCTCGGCCGCGACCCGGATGCGGTGCTTGGTCTCGGCGTCACCGATCACCGCGAACTTCCACGGCTGGAAGTGGGCCCCGGAGGGGGCGGTGTTGGCCGCGGCGATGGCGAGGTCGATGCAGGCGCGCGGGACCGGCTCGTCGCTGAAGAACCGCACGCTGCGCCGACGGTCGAGGAAGGACACGAAGTCCCGGCCCCTGCGGACCATCTCGTCCTCGTCGTACCGGTCGGGTCGGTAAGGGACGAACGGGTGGGTGTGCTGCCTCACGACTGCTCCTCGTGGACGGGGAGTCGCCAGCGTGGGCCCCTGACAGCCGAATCGGCAACAGTCCCCTCACTCCCTTGCTAATCTGACGAACACTGAGGCGCAGACGTGCCTTCGAGGCAGCAGATCGGCAGATGCGGTGGCACGGCAAGGACTCGACGCGCTCGACGGCCGGATGCTGCGACTGCTCCGGGAGCGCCCCCGCGAGGGCCTGCTGGAGATCGCCCGCCGGCTCGGCGTCGCACGCGGAACACTGCAGGCGCGGCTCGACCGACTCGCCGAGTCCGGTGTCGTGACCGGTTTCGGCCCGGACGTGGACGTCGCCGCTCTCGGGCACGGGGTGGAGGCGTTCACCACGTTCGAGGTGGATCAGCCGGCCCGCGCGGCCATCGTCGCCCGCTTGCGGGCCGTGCCGCAGATCCTGGAGGCCCGCATCGTGACCGGCCCCGGCGACATCTGGTGCCGGATCGCCGGCACGAGCAACCAGCACGTGCAGCAGGTGATCGACCATGTCCTCGAGGTTCCCGGGGTCCGCCGCAGCACGACGGTCATCGCCCTGAGCGCGGTCATCCCCTACCGGGTCCAGCCCCTGGTCGACGAGGTCGCCGGTGGGTCGCGGAATCCGGACACACGTCGTGGACGAGGGGTGACCGAGAGCCGTTCCGGTGGATGAGCCCCCGTGCGGTGCCGGTGGCCGCTCGGTACGACCGTCTGGCCCGGTGGCGGCCGCCCGACGCGTCGAGGACGTCCACGCGCACACCTCCCCACCGCGCCGCCCGGGTCGTACGGCCGCCGGGGCGCCCCCTCGGGCGGACGCCGTCCACGCGAGGGGGCGCCCCGGCGGTGCGGGGCGGCGACGGTGCGGTCACTTCAGTCCGTCGTCGAGCGCGGTCATCAGCAGACCGTTGGGCGTGTCACCGGACATCTCCCAGACGAAGCCGCCCAGGAGCCCCTTGGACCTGATCCAGGCGGTCTTCCTCCCGATGGACCAGGCGTCGTCGAACGTCCACCACTGGCCGCCCGGGCCGGTGTAGCCGTAGGTCGACACGGACTGCTCGTCGTGGTGGACGGTCATCGCCGGGAAGGTGGTGACGAGGTTGTCGTAGCCGCGCACGCCGGCCTCGGTGTCGAACTGGCCGGGCGCCGCGCCGCCGGCGTCCTGCCACTCACCGGCGACCCCGCCGTCCGTCACGCCTTGCCAGCCGCGCCCGTAGAACGGGAAGCCCACCGTCAGCTTGCGCGGATTGACCCCGGCCTGCAGATAGACCTTGATCGCGTCCTCGACGCTGAAGTGGAAGGGGTAGGGGTCCTGCGCGTCGGCGTAGAGGTCGGAACCGTGGCCGGTGCGCCTGGGCTCCCACGAATTGTCGCTGCCGGCGCCGTGGAAGTCGTATCCCTGCACGTCGGCGTAGTCGAGCGAGTCGAAGATCCGGCTGAGGTCCCAGCCGGCGGAGATCTTCGCCGGGTCGGCGGGCGTGAACGCGGTCAGCAGCCGGTGTCCGCCGCCGAGCGCGTCGAGCTGCTTGCGGAACTCGGCCAGCAGCGCGGTGAGGTTGGCCTTGTCCTGGGCGCCGTAGTGGTTGCCCGGGTGTCCTTCGGAGCCGGGCCACTCCCAGTCGATGTCGATACCGTCGAAGATCCCGGCGGCCGTGCCCGGGCCGCCCGCGCCGTTGTAGACGGGCAGGTCACCCTTGATCCACACGTCGACACAGGACTTGACGAACTTCTCCCGGGACGCCTGCGTGGCAGCGGCGTCCGAGAAGAACTTCGAGTACGTCCAGCCCCCGAGCGACACCAGGACCTTCAGCTTCGGGTACTTGGCCTTGAGCTTCCTCAACTGGTTGAGGTTGCCGCGGAGTCTGCCCCAGCCGTCGTCGGCGACCCCGTCCACCGACTGTGCGGCCGACATGGGACGCGCGTAGTCGGCGTCCGCGTCGCCCGCGCCGGTGCCCTCGTCGGGGTCCTGCGGGTTCGCGGAGACGCCCTTGGTCACCCCCGCCTGACAGGTGAGGTCGGCCGGGTCGAGGTTCTCGAAGGCGTAGTTGACCACGTCCAGCCTGGCCGCGGCGCCCGAGGTGTCCAGGTTCTTCACGAAGTACTGGCGGCCGTAGATGCCCCACTGCGCGAAGTAGCCCACCTTGAGCTGCTTGCCCTGACCGGCGACGTCGTCGGTCGTGGCGGCCACCGTGTTCGACGCGGGCGAGGAGTTGTCGGCGGTGTCGCGGGCCTTGACCGTGAAGGTGTAGGCGGTGGCGGGGGAGAGCCCGTCGACGGTGGCCGTCGTGACGTCCGCGCCGACGGTCTTCGCCAGCGTGCCGCCGCGGTACACGTCGTAGGCCGCCACGGCCACGTTGTCGGTGGCCTTGTCCCACGCCAGGCCGACACTGACGGAGGACTTGCCGGTGGCGCGCAGATCGCCGGGCGCCGTAGGGGGAGTCGGATCGGTCGCCGGGTCCACGGTCTTGACGGTCGACGGGGCACTCGGCGCTCCCACGTTGCCGCGCGCGTCCCTGGCGCGCACGGTGAACGTGTAGCTCGTCGCCGGCGTCAGGCCGGTGACGGTGGCGGAGGTACCGGTCGTGGTGGCCACGGTGCCGGAGCCGCTGAGCACCTCGTAGGACGCCACCGGGTGGTCGCCGCCCTGTGCGGCGGCCCAGCGCAGCGCGACCGAACGCGCCGTGACCGCGGTCGCCTCCGGGGCCCCCGGCGCGGTCGGCGGGACGTCCGGGGTGCCGTCGCACTTGTCGCCGTTGACGGTGCAGCCCGTGGGGGCGCCGATCGGCCCGTCGGCGATGAACCAGTAGCTGTAGGGCTCGGTGCTGCCGCCGGCCGGGACGCCGGCGTTGTAGAAGGCGTTCTTCACGCTCACGTGCCGCCCGGAGACGGTCGCGGCACCGTTGTAGTGGCCCGTCACGGAGACCCCGGCCGGCAGGTCGAACTCCAGGTCCCAGCCGCTGACGGCGGCCGAGCCGCCGTTGTGGACGACGTACGTGCCTTTCCACCAGGAGCCGTTGTCCTGGGCGGTGAACGTCGCCGTCAGCGTCCCGGCCGCGTGAGCGGGAGCGGCGAGCGTGGTGAGCAGCGCGAGCGGCAGAAGCAGCGCGGTGCCCAGGGCGGCGATCCGTCGCCGAGACCGGACACCCCGACGCCGGGCGCCGGGGCGTGCGCCGACACCCCAGAACGGGGTTCCGCGCGGCGGCGTGGACGGCTGGGTGCGTGCGGGTGCGGGTGGCTCTGTGCGTGGTGGTCTGCGCAGGTGGAACATGGCTCTCCCTGTGATCGTGGGGTGGTACAGGGCCGAGGTGAACCGGGTGTGCGCGTTGCCTGACTGAGGGCTCAACGTAGAAGGTCTGGACCAATGCGTCAACGGCTTCGGGTGAGACCCGGATCCTGTCCCGCACCGGCGCACGGGACCGGCAGGTCCGGCCGCACCGGCGCACGGGACCGGCAGGGCCGGCCGCACCGGCGCACGGGACCGGCAGGGCCGGCCGCACCGAGCGACCGCGTCCGTCGGCACATGGGCCGCGGCCGTCACGCCGTGCCCCCGGAAAGGGGCTGGCATCGGCTTCGTCCGGTGGACTACGGTGTTCAGCCATGACCACCGGGACGGCATCACGCCACACACGGATCGGTGACCCGGTGCCCCTCTGAGCGCCGTACGGGCCGATGCCGGCCCGCCGTTGGACCCGTTGACCTGCGCTGCTCCGCGGGCTCCCCCTCCGTCGTGTTGAACACAGGATCGACACCTCAACCACGACAGGAGAGTTCATGCCCAGCGAAAACCTGCGGATTCCCACCGCGGACGGCCTGGCCGATGCGTTCGCCACCTACCCCGACGACGGTGAGCGGCACCCCGGAGTGCTGATGTACGCGGACGGCTTCGGGATCCGGCCCGTGCTGCGGGAGATGGCCCGCGAACTGGCCGGGCACGGGTACTACGTGCTCGTCCCCAACCTCTTCTACCGGCACGGCCCGGCACCGGTGATCGAACTCCCCGAGCACATCGGAGAAGAGGTCCGGCCCGCCGTCTTCGCCCGGTTGATGCCCTTGATCGAGGCGCACACGCCCGAACGTGTCCTGAGCGACGCCGACGCCTACCTCAGGTTCCTCACCGCTCGGCCCGAGGTCAGCGCCGGACCGGTCGCCGTCACCGGCTACTGCATCGGTGGCCTCCTGGCGACGCGCACCGCCGTGGCACACCCCGGCCAGGTGGCCGCCCTCGCAGCGTTCCACGGCCCGGTAGGAGCCGACGGACCCGACAGCCTTTCCGAGCTCACCGCCGAGGTTCATTTCGGCCACGCCGAGAGCGACTTGACGCCCGAGGCCCTTGGAGAGCTCAACAAGGCCCTTGACGCGGCGGGCGTCGGCTACACCTCCGAGATCTACCCCGGCACCGTCCACGGCTTCACCATGTCCGACACCGATGCCTTCGACCCCGCCGCGGTGCGGCTCCACTGGGACCGCCTGCTGCCCCTCCTCGCCCGTGCCCTGACCGAGCGCTGACGATCCGACCCCAGGGCGGAGCATGCGGTCTCAGACCTGATGCTCCGCCCTCGGGGCGGACGATCCGGCCCCAGGGCGGACGATCCGGCCCGAAGCCGGGCCCGGAGGCATTCGTCTTCCGGACACCGCCCGCACCGGGATCGCCTCAGGCCGAACCTTTCCGGGGGGTGTCCGGCCGGAATGCCGGAGACCCTCACGGGACTCCGGCCGGCATGCAGGAGTCCCGTGAGGGTCCGCGGCCAGGCGCCTCGGCTGCCCCCTCCGGTGTCCCGTCAGTCGCTCGTAGGCCGAATGCCAGGTCCGCAGGACACATCGGGGTGGATGTGTGAGCGTGGTCCCATGGGCGACAACAGTGCGGCTGAGCCCCAGCCGCAGGCGCCGCAGCGCCTGCGGTCCGGCGGCGGGATCCCGACGGTCGGCGTGGAGGAGGAGCTCTTCCTGGTCCGCCCGGACACCGGCGCCGTGGTCGGCGCCGGCCCCGTGGTGGCCGCCCGGGCCGCCCGGGAGCTGGGTGACCTGGTGGCCGGAGAGTTCACCGACCTGCAGGTCGAGGTGCGGACCCCGCCCTGCACGCACATGGCCGAGTTGCACACGCAGCTGGTACGGCTACGGCAGGCCGTCGCCGCCTCCGCGGCCGCTGAGGGGCTGCGGGTCTGCCCCTCGGGGACACCGGTGATCGGGGGGACGAAGCCCCCTGTGGGCGACCACCCCCGGTACCGGGCCGGCGTGGAACTGTACCGGTCGCTGATGGACGATTTCGCACTCTGTGCCCTGCACGTCCACGTGTTCCTCCCGGACCGCGACGTGGCGGCCCAGGTCGGCAACCACCTCCGCCCCTGGCTGCCGCTGCTGATGGAGATGACGGCGAACTCGCCGTACTACGACGGCCGTGACACCGGCTACGCAAGCTGGCGCTCCGTGCTCCGCCTGCGCATCCCGAGCCTGGGACCGCCGCCGTACGCCGAGTCCTTCGAGGACTACCGGCGCACCGCCGCGGCCATGGCCGAAGCGGGCGCGATGTCCTTCGCCGAGCTGCCGTTCTGGGACATCCGCCCGCATCCGCGGTTGCCGACCCTGGAAGTGCGGTGCATGGACGTGCCCGCCGACCCCGCCGACTCCGCTGCGGTGGCAGCCGTCGTACGCGCCCTGGTGGTGACTTCCGCCCGCCTGGTGCGGCAGGGAGACCCCGGCCCCCGGCTGATCAGCGAGCTGCTGCGCGGTGCGTACTGGTACGGAACCCGTGACGGCTGGACCGGTCGGGGCCTGGACTTGCTGTCAGGAACGATGCTGGCCGCCCCGGAACGGGCCCGGCGGCTGCTGCACCACATCCGTACCGCACTGGACGAGCTGGGAGACACCGCCCGGGTCACCGCCTTCCTCGACCGGCTGGCCGCCCACGGCACGGGCGCCCACCGGCAGCGCGCCGCCTTCCGCGCAGGCGGACTGGCGCACGTCGTCGACGACCTGGTCGGCTCGACGGCCCGTACCGACCGCGCATCGGTCAAGGAGGCAGCCGCCCCGGCACTGACACCCCTCCGCGCCGACGACGACCACACCCCGACCCCCTGACGAACCCTCCTGACGACGCGACGCCGGCGCACACCCCACCGCGCCGGCCCCCCGACGGCGCGACGTCGGCGCCCACGCCACAGTGCCGCCCCCCGACGGCACGACGTCGGCACGCACGCCACAGTGCGGGCCCCTGGAGGTCGACAGCAGACCGGTGGACGCAACCCGTGAAGACAGCTACCCCGACAGGTCACGACACCCGGAGAACTGGATGGTCCACACCCCGCAGCTCGCCTCAGGCCCCCAGGCGGGCAGCAGCAGAGTCCTCGGCGCCGCCTCCTCCGCCGGCACCGGCAGACTGCGCCGCGACGGCTACGCCCGGCTGCGAGGCACGGACCTCGGCCTGGACGCGGAGGAACTCGCAGGAGACCTCGCCCAGCTCGCCCGGGCCTTCGAAGACCTGCCCCTCGATCCCCACTCGCCTGACTCCAACCGGTTCCGCCGCTACTCACACGCCGTCTACCTGGCCTGGACGGACGAGCTGTCCTTCATCCCCGGCACGCCGGACGACGAATTCGGTACCGTGTCGGAGTTCTGGCAGGACGAGTACAACCCGGAGTTCCCGGACGCCCACCGCAAGCTGCCCGATCTCACCCCGGAGCTGCAGAGCAACCGAGCGGTACGGGCGATCATCCGCGCCGACCTGGCCGAGGCGCTCTGGCTGCCGCAGCTGCACACGGCACCCGTCTATCTCGCCATCCACATGATCAGACTGGCCGTCCGGGACCGGACCCAGGTCGCCGTGTCCTCACCCAACTGCCTGCACCGGGACGGCGGCTCACCGGCACTGTGCACCTTCGCCCACCTCATCGACCGCCGCGACATCACCGGCGGCGAGAACGTCATCGCCACACCGGAGAGCGCCGGCCGGCAACCCGACGACGTGGACCCCGGCGACATCCACGAGCGCTTCGTGCTGAGTGATCTGCTCGACGGCTACGGCGTCCACGACCACAGCGTCAGCCACTACGTCGGTCCGGTGCGCCTCGCGGAGAACGCCGAGAACGGTCACCGCGACGTCTTCATCGTCGGCATCGCTCCCTTCACCCCCGGCCTGTGAGGTCCTGCCCATCCCATCGGCTGGCCCTGGCACGCCGATGGGGTGACATGCCAGGCCGGGGTGGCATGCCACTCCGGGGTGGCATCCCGCCGACGGGATCGCCGCCCGTCCGAGACCCCGGGCCGCACGTCTTCCAGGACGTCCGCGTCACCGCCGCGCAGGTCAGCCGTGTGTCACGGCGGCGGGCCCGCGAAACCGGACGTCGCTCGGCTGCGTCCTGAGGCTCGACAGGCTCGGTCGCTGCAATGCGAGAACACGGGGGATGGCGTGAGCCAGGCGCTCTACACGGAACGATCGTGGAATCCGATGGCACGGACCGTCGAGCTGACGGAGGAAGACCTGCGCCGCGCCGGCAAGGTCACACCGCTGAGCGAGCTGAACCTGCCGGCCATGGCCGAGGCGTTCCAGCGCGGCCACTGGCTCGGCGGGGGCGGCACGGAACGTCCGCTGGAGCGGCTGGCCGCAGGCAGTGGCGTCGTCCCGGTCACCCGCGTCACCGGCACCACCGCCCCCGTGAAGGTGCGCCGGGCGGCCGAGTTCGCCCGGCGACTCGGAGAGCTGGCGGTACGGCACTGCGGCGGGCCCGCGCAGCTGGACGTCCTGGCCGAGCGGGCGCGGGCGGAGGGCGTGCCGCTGTGGATGGCCCGACGGTACGCGCACGGACCGGCCGGCCAGGTGGGTGTGGCGGTGGACCGTCGCCTGGTACGCGTCGACGTGTGGGGTCCGGGCGCTCCGACCGTACGGATACGGGCGCCGCGCGGGTTGCTGAGCAGCACCGCCGACCAGGCGCAGGGGCTGCGCATGACGGTCGGGGACGCACCGGCCGCCCTCGTCCTGAAGAGGAAGCTGCGCAAATCCCGGAGCTACGCACAGGCGCGGCTGCCCCAGGGCGTCTGGGAGCTGCGGCGGGAGAACCGCACGAGCTCATGGCTGCTGCGCGACGAGCGGCGGGTGGCCCTGATACAGCGACCGCCCCGCCGTCCCGACCTCGACCCCGGCACGGTGCTGCTGCCCCTCGCGCCCGTGCAGTACGAGAGCCCGGACCCGCTGGACGCCGTCATGGCCCATGCCTTCGCGGCCGCCTTCGGCCTCGGCGACACCACGGGCACGGCCCGCTTCCGGCTCCAGCGCCCGCACACCACCGCCGGCGAACCGGTCGCCACCGACAGCGCCTGGGACCGCCCCTGGTTCAGCAACCTGGGCAGCGGCGGTGACGACAACGAAGCGGGCGCGTCGGACGGCTGGGGCTCCGACGGCGGGGACGGCGGAGACGGAGGCGGGGGTGGTGGCGATGGAGGCGACGGCGGCGGAGACGGTGGCGGGGACTAGCGGCACAGGCACGGGCATGGTGATCGAGGCAGCAGGGCAGGGACCGCTCGCTACGGCCGGTTCGCCGCCTGCTTGACGGCCCTGATCACCGGTGCCGTCTCGAGGTGGGCGATGGCCGGGAGAGCGGCGACCCGGGTGGTCAGGTACCGGTACAGCCCCCGTGGGCCCGTGCACACCACGCTCGCGTACAGGTCGGCCGGTCCGGAACCCGCGCTCGCCCGCTGGTTCGGCGAATCCCGCTGAACCGACGTGCGGAGCAGCGGCCACCGCGGAGGGACCGGTGTCACGGAGGCTCGCGGGAAAGTGGAGGGTCGTACAAAACCGTTGGTCGGGAGAGGACGGCCCCTGCTATGTTTCCGGAGGCCGTGCGACAGATCAAGGAGGTGGTACCCGTGAACGCAGGACCGACATGGGTGCTCCCCTCCGGGGTCACGGTCGGGCGGTAGACAGACCGCCCGGGAGCGCCGTACCAGTGCACTCCCGAAAGGCACGACCATGCATTTCACTTCCGAGCAGCGTCTCGACGACGGCGTCCTCGAACGCGAGTTCATCCTCGGCGAGATCCCCGGCATCCTGTGGACACCCGCATCGGCATCCGCGTCCGAGCCGGCGCCGCTGATCCTCCTCGGCAACCCTCCCCTCGGCCTGCGCAGGATGTACCCCCGACTGCTGGGCCGGGCCCGGCATTCCGCGGCGGACGGCTTCGCCACGGCCACCATCGAGCTTCCCGGAAGCGGTGACCGGCCCCGCCGGCCCGCCGCCGAGCAGGCCCGCGCCGACCTGCGTCGGGCGATGGAGGCCGGCGAGCCGGTCAGCGGGGACATCGTCGACGCCCTCGTCCTCCCGCTGGTCGACGAGGCGGTCCCGGAGTGTCAGGCCACCCTGGACGCCCTCCTCTCGCTGCCCGAGATCGACGGCCCGGTCGGCTACTCGGGCGGAGTGATCTCCATCGGCGTCCGGCTGGCGGTGGTCGAACCGCGCATCTCGGCCGCCGTACTGTTCGCCGGAAGTCTCGTGCCCCGCGCCATGTTCGAGGAAGCCCGGCAGGTCACCATCCCCCTGCACGTCCTGCTGCAGTGGGACGACGAGGGCAACGACCGGCAGGCGGCCCTGGACCTGTTCGACGCCTTCGGCTCCGAGGAGAAGTCCCTGCACGCCCATCTCGGAGGGCACACCGGCGTCCCGCAGTACGCGGGGGACGCCGCGGCCCGGTTCTTCACCCGGCATCTGAAGTGAGGCCGGGCCGCCTGACCGGCGGCACGCGCTAGCCGACGCCGGCCGGCCTGCCTCACGACGGGGACGGGCCCCGGACCGCCACGGCCCGCGCACCGGGGCCCCTGCCGGGAGTCCGGCAGGGGCCCGCGGCGCCAGGAGCCGCGGGGTTCACTCCACCAGTTCCGGTATCCGTATCGGGCGGCGGAATCCGCCGGAACGCAGCGCCAGGATCCCGGCGCCTGCCAGAGCCCAGACGACGCCCACGATCTTGGCCGGGGTGTCCAGGCTGATCCACAGGGCCACGTTCACGACGAGCCCGAGGCCCGGCAGCACCAGTTGGAGTACGGCGGCGGCGGGCCCGCGGGCCTCCGGCCGCCCCGCCCGCCGGTCACGGACCCAGAAGCCGATCACCGCCAGGTTCACCGCGGCGAAGGCGACGTAGGCGCCGAAGTTGATCAGCGACGCGGCGCTGCCGAGGTCCAGGAAGACCGCGGAGGCGGCGATGACACCCACGACGAGCACGTTGACGGCGGGGACCCCCGTCCGCGGATCGAGCCGCCCGAAGACCGAGTGCGGCAGCATCCCGTCGCGTCCCATGGCGAAGAGCAGCCGTGCCGCGCTCATCTGCTGCGTCAGTCCGCAGCCCAGGACGGCGGTGAGGTACCCGCCGACGAAGACGGTCTGGAACGCGGCACCCCCGATGTACCGGGCGATCCGCGGTGAGGCGCCCACGATGTCGCCCACGGCCGAGACGTCCGGAAAGAGCGTCTGCATGACGTACGTGACGGCGAGGAAGAACACCCCGGCGGCGGCCACGATGAGCAGGATGGCCCGCGGGATGTCCCGGCGCGGGTGCTCGGCCTCCTCGGAGAGCGTGGACACGGCGTCGAACCCCAGGAACGACAGGGCCAGCAGCGACGCACCGCCGAACAGGTCGGGCAGCGCCACCGTCGCCGGGTCGAACCCCGCGGCACCGAAGGACCGGCCGTGGGTGACGACGGCGCGCACGGCGAAGACGAGGAACGCGACGGCCACCCCGCCCTGGACGAGCACGAGCGCCACGTTCACCTTGGCGGCCGGCCGCACGCCCACCAGGTTCAGTGCCGTGCAGATCACCACGGTGGACAGCACCCACACCCACGCCGGGACAGCCGGGAGGACGGCCCCCATGTAGATCGCGGCCAGCAGGGCGTTGAGCATCGGGAGCAGCACGTAGTCGAGCGTGGCCGACCAGCCCACCAGGAATCCCACGGGGGCGCCGAGCGCCTTGCCGGCGTAGGTGTACACGGATCCGGCGGAGGTGATACGACGGGCCATCCGGGCGTAGCTGAGCGCGGTGAGCCCCACGGCGATGAGGACGGCCAGGTAGGCCAGCGGCACATGGCCGTCGGTCGTTTCGGAGACCAGGCCGAAGGTGTCGAACACCGCCAGGGGCGCCATGAAGGCCAGCCCGAGGAAGACGATGTGGCGCAGCTTCAGGCCACCCCGCAGCCGGGCACCGCCCGGTGCACCCGCGGCTGCCCCGCCTGTCGCCGCGGTGCCGTCGGCGGGCACGGAGGCGGCGGAGACGGCCGCGGAGGAGTCGGGGGCCGGCGAGGAGACGTCAGGCATGGGCGTGACCGCCTTCGGCGTGGGCGGAGCAGGAGGTGAGTGCGCCGTAGTGGCCGGCGGTGGTGCGGGCTGCGGCGGCCTCGTGGACGACCTCGCCGCCGACCCAGGTGACCTCGGCCCGCTGCTGGAGCAGCGCCGCCGGGTCCGGTTCGAGCGCGTAGAGATCCTCGGACCACGCGACGAGGTCCGCCCGGGCGCCCTCACGGATGACGCCGTACTCGCCCTCCCGGTGCCAGGCCCAGGCGCCCTCGGCGGTGTAGCCGCGCAGCGTCTCGTCCAGGCCCAGGCGCTCCGCCGCGGTCCAGGCGTCCCTGCCGTCCAGCCCGGCGCGCGTCAGGGCCGAGTAGAAGCCGATCAGCGGGTCCATCTCTCCCACCTGCCAGTCGCTGGAAAGGGCCACATGGGCGCCGGACGCCATGAGGGAGCGCAGCCGCCAGGCCCGGTCCCAGCGGGTCTCGCCGACGTTCTCCATCCAGGTGCCGGCCACGAGGTCCGGGGAGCAGTGGCGCGGCTGCATGGCCGCGGTGACGCCGAGCCCGGCGAAGCGCGGCAGGTCTTCCGGGGCGAGGCACTCGACGTGCACGATCCCATGGCGGCGGTCACGGGTGCCGTTGGTGCGCGCGGCGTGCTCGATGGCGTCCAGGGCGAGACGGATGCCGCCGTCGCCGGTGGCGTGGGTGTGGGTCTGGAAGCCGAGGCGGTCCAGTTCGGTGACGACCTGCGTGAGTTCGCCCAGCGGCGCCGAGGGGTGGCCGCGGTGACCGGGCCGGTTGGCGTAGTCGTCCAGCATCCAGGCGTTGTGGGGCTCGATCACGTCGTCGGCGTAGAGCTTGACCGGGCCGAACGCCAGCCGGTCGCCGCCCGGGGCGGAGTCGGCCGCCGCACGCAGCTCCCGTCGGAACGCGCCGTCGGAGCCCATGGGGTGGAAGAGCGCGGCGATGACGCGGGAGCTGAGGCGCCCTTCGTCCCGGGCGCGCCGGAACAGGTCGATCTCCGCGAGCGGCACCTGCGGTTCGACCACGGTGGTGATGCCGGCGGCGGTGGCCATCTCCAGGCTGCCCAGCAGCTTGCGGTAGCGCCGCTGCGGCGCGTACATGGGGATGTCGCGCTGGAGGCCGGCCAGGCCCGCCGTGGTCATGGCACTGGTGTAGAAGTCGGTGACCCACCCGGTCGCACGCCCGTCGGCGTCCCGCTCCGGGCGGCCCCAGGGGATGTCACCGCCGTCGTCCAGGCCCAGCGCGCGGACGGCGGCGTCGTTGAGCCACACGGAGTGCTGGTCGTAGGTGGTGACGAAGACGGGGCGGGAGGTGATGCCCGCCAGGTCCCGGGCACGGGGGCGGCGGCCGTGGACCACCGAGTAGACGGCGTTCTCGGCGCAGATCCAGGTCAGGTCCGGGCGGGCGCCGGCGAGTTCGGTGAGGCGGCGGCGGACCTCCTCCAGCGTGTCGGCCCCCTCCAGGCTGACGGCGTCGGGATCGAAGCCGAGCAGCAGGTGGTTGTGGCTGTCGATGATGCCCGGGGTGAGCAGGCCGCCGTCCAGACGACGGTGCTCGCGGGCCGCGGGGGCGTCCGTCTCCTCGCCCACGAAGGCGATGCGCCCACCGGTGACGCCGACGGCGCCGGCCCACGGCCGGGCGTCGTCGAAGGTGCGCACACGTGCGCCGGTGATCAGGGTGTCGAGCATGGTGGTCCTCGGTTCTGGGTCGCACTGCGAACGAGCGCTGGAAACGCGGGCGGAGACGGCGCACGAGTTTTTTGCCACCAGCGTCAAAGAATGGGTCGAGTGTCATGAGAACCTCGGCTACTGTCAAGACATGGCCCGCCCCAAGAACCAGGACGAACGTCGCGCCCACCTCATCCAGGCGGTGATCGACACCACCGCCAGCACCGGGCTGCGCTCCCTGTCGCTGGCCGACGTCGCGCGCAGGGCTGGACTGACGCGCGGGGCGGTCCTGTACTACTACGACGACCTCGACGCGCTGCTGAGCGAGGCGTACCGCGCCGGCATGGAGCGCTTCTGCGACCGCCGCGACGCGCTCCGGGACGCGATCGCGGATCCGGCGCGGCTGCTGGGGGAGACGATCCGCGCCGGACTGCCGACGGGGCCCGACGACGCGCTGATGCGCCTGCTGTACGAGTTCGACGTGATGGCGGGCAGTTCACCGCTGCACACCGCGCTGGTCGAGGCGATGTACGAGCGGCAACTGGCGACGTATCGCACCGTGCTGGAGCGGGGGGCCGCCGCCGGTGCGTTCGACCTCTCGCTGGACACATCGACGGCGGCCCTGAACCTCGTCGCGCTGGAGGACGCGTACGGGCTGCACATCGTGGCCGGCAACAGCCAGATGAGCGTGGGCCGAGCCGTCGAGGCGATGTTCGCCGCGGCGCGAGCGTTCGGCGCGCCCGCTCTGTGAGAGACCCCGGAATCGGCACGCTCGACCGGCCGGTGCCTTCTGGATCGGTGCCGGTGCCGGTGCCGGTGCCGGTGCCGATCGCCTTCGGTGTCGCTGATGTCTCCGGTGCGGTGCCGGTGCCTTCGGTGTCTCCGGTGCCTGCGGTGTCTACGGTCCGGTGCCGGTGCCTCCTGGGACGGTGCTCAGGTGCCGGAGGTCCGGCGTCATGCTCCGCTGACGGGTGCTCGCGCGGCGTCCAGTCGCTTGACGTGTTCGTCGCTCAGCTTCAGGTCGACCGCGTCGAGTGCCTCGTCCAGCTGGGCCGTGGTGCTCACGCCGACCAGCGGCACGATCATCGGTGAGCCTTGCAGCATCCAGGCGTACACCACCTGGCCCGCGGTGGCCCCGAGCTCGCGCGCGACGTCCGCCAGCACGCGCAGCGAAGTGTCCGTCGCGTCGTGGCGGTACTCCGGCGGCACCGGCTTGGCTCCGGAGTAGGCGCCGTTGAGCAGTGAGCTGTACGCCAGGACGGTCACGTCCTGATGAGCCGTGGCGTAGGCGAGCATCTCGTCGTCCAGCGCGACCTGGTAGTCGAAGTCGGCTTCCGGGGCCGGCGCGAGGTAGGTGTGCCGCTGCTGGATGGCCGCGAAGGAGGGGAGGCCCGCCCGGTGGGCGATGTCCCGTGCCGTGGCGAAGCGCGGCGCGCTCTGGTTGCTCATGCCGATCTGGTCGACCAGGCCGTCGGAGACGAGCTGTGCGAACGCTTCGGTGCTTTCCTCCAGTGGAGTCGCCGGGTCGTCGATGTGCCCGTAGAGCAGGTCGACCGTGTCACGGCCCAGCCGCCGCAGGCTGCCCTCGACCGCCGTACGGACCGTGCCGGGGGCCAAACCCTCCCGGTTGCCCGGCCATTCGCCGTCCCCTGAGGGCAGCGCGCCGATCTTCGTGGCGACGGTGATCTCGTCGTGCAGGCCACGGTCGGCCAGCCAGCGGCCCACGAGCCGTTCACTGTCACCGCCGTCGCTGCCGTCCCGCCAGAAGCAGTAGCAGTTGGCGGTGTCGATGAAGGTGCCGCCGCGCTCCACGAACCGGTCCAGCAGGGCGAACGACGTCGGACCGTCCACCACCGATCCGAACGGCAGCGTGCCCATGCACAGTACGGAAACACGGCGAGATCCCAAGGTGCGGTAACGCAAGACAGTCCCCTTCCGAAGCGCCCCGTCCAACGGCGGCTCGGGGATACTCGCAGTTGGAGTGCACCGCAAGGCAAGAGCCGACGGCCGTGCCCTGCATGAGCGCACGTCCACCGTCGGGAGTGGACACCTCGAGCGGTTCTGCACCGTGACAGCACTCCGGGACGGCCGCTGTCCTTCTGTGCGCCTCCCTGGATGAAGCCGGTGTCCTTCGGTGCGCCTCCTGGGATGAGGCCGGTGTCTTTCGGTGCGCCTCACGGGATGAAGGGGGAGGCGGAGCGGCAGTCGTCACGTCCCCCGGGTCTCGGACAGGAACGCGGGATCGATGCCGGCGGCGGTCACGTCACGCCGTACGAGACCGGCGAACCGTCGTATCTCCCGGAGCAGCGAGGAGTCGTCGACGACCCCGCTGCGTACCCCCGGCGAGAAGACCGATCCGATCCGCCAGCCTCCCGGGGCCCGGGTGATGCTGATCACCCCTTTTTCGGCGAAGGACATCGAGTCGAGCACGAAATCGGGACGCTCACTCTCCGGCTCACGGATCCATTCCAGCAATACGGACGCGAGTTCTGCCACCGGGAAGCGGACTTCCTCGTAGACCAGCACATCACCGTCAGCCACCCGCAGATCGGCTTCGACGTTGGTGAAGAGCTGTTCCACGCTGGTACCGCGAAGGTCCTCGGTGGTGAAGTCAGAACAGGAGAAGATCACGTCCCCACACATTAGTGGGGCGCTGCCGCCGCATGTCAGCCCGGTCATGACGGTGTCCCGGGCACCGTTCTCCGGAGACCGGCTGCGGGAGCATAGGACGAGCTTGCCGGCGAGGGTACCGCGGTGCCTCACGAAGGGCTCTTCGCCCGGTCCTCGCGGTAGAGCACGAGGTGTTCGTGGTGCAGCACGCCGTCCCGGAGGTCCCCCATGGCGGTGACGCCGGTGCCGTCGACGTGGTCGAGGTGGCCGCCGCTCACCGTGCACCGGTCGGTGTACGCACGGCGCCGATCTCCTCGGGTCTCGTCGTAACGCCCGTCCTGGCAGCGGCTCCTGACGGATGTGACCGTCTGCGGTCACCCACATGCCGACCGGACACGGTGCCGCATTCCGGCACCTGCTCGCGCGGCACGGGTGAATCCGGGAAGCTGAGCCGGCACTTCCGACCGGCGGCTCGGCGCCTGTGGCAACCAGCGGGTACGGAACGGGCTTTAGGCTGTCCCAGAGATCGATCAAGGAGCTAGGGCAGTGCGAATAGGGCGTCACCAGGTGACCGAGGCCGCTGTGTCGGCAGCGCGCGAGGACTTCACCAACCGGATCGGGGGTCAGGTGCGGTCCATGTCGAGGGGCGGCCGGATGGCCACCTACGAATGGCAGGCGCTCGCCGACGAGTTCCTCGACTACCTGGGCGCCCTCTCCGTCGCGACCCCCGACCTGGACACTCCGGAGGCCAAGGCCGCCCTCAAGGACGCCTCCGAGGCAGCGGCCGGCGCCGTCGCCTACGCGGCGTACCACCCGCACTGCAGCTTCCAGATCTTCCTGGACTACGTGAACTTCGGCATGAGCTACGACCCGGGTGAGGACGCCCCCGAGGAGAGCGTGACGCCGGGGGAGTGGACCGACGCGCTCTGCCTGGCAGTGCTCACGGGCCGGGCCGAGCGGCACGGCGAGGCGTTCCACTTCGCCCGGCGGAAGTTCGCCGAGAAGGCGCAGGGAACACCCGCCGGCGAGCTGGTCACCGCACTGACGGCCGTGGTCCTGGACGACACCGGCGACGACGAGGAGTATCCGCCGAGCGCCCAGGCGAAACTCGCCGCCCTCGACGCGGCCCAGGCCCGCATCCGCACCCGTGCCCAGCAGACCGGTGAGCCCCTTGCGGACCGGCCGGACAGCGCGGCGCTGCACACCCTGCGCGCGCTGGCCGCCGAGGACCAGAGCGCCTTCGATGCCGGGCTGGCCGACCTGCTGGCCAGGCACGCCGCCGTGCACGGTGGCCGCGCGACCTCCCCGCGCACTCTCCTGCCGCTCGTACCCATCGCCCTCGCCGCACTCGCGTACCGGACCCTGGGCTGGGCCCCGGCCGTCCGCACCGACTACCTCCCGTACGCCCTGATCACCGGCTTCGAGACCCGGCCACCTCGGGTCGGGGGGTTCGGCCGCGACCGGCGTCCCGACGCGGTCGCCGCGCTCGCCGCGGGCCCGCTGGTGGTGGAACGGCCCGCCTGCGAACGGACCGTGAGCCCGCGGCTCGAGGCCAGGTACGAGGAACACATCCGCGAGGCGTTCACCCCCGTCGACGGAGAGCCCCTCGCCGTCTGGCAGCTCGGCGGTGTCATGGAGGACCAGGTGCGTCTCTTCAAGTGGCGCGCGGGAAACTCCGCCGATGTCACGGACGCCCAGCTCGAGAACCTTCGCCTGGCCTCCCGAACAGGAGCCGCCGTGTTCCGCGTAGCCCAGGCGGAGCCGGGCACCGTGGCTACGGTGACGATCGACGGCCGCGAGCTGCGCTACGTGGCCGAGCGGGACAAGGAAGCCGGCGCCGGCACCTGGCAACAGGCCACGGCCTGCGCCCTGATCACCGGCACACGCGAGGATCTCGCCCCGCTGGTCCTCACCGGCCCGGCCTTCGCCCAGCCGGACGGTTCCGCCTTCGCCCCGTACCGCGAAGCCCTCCACGCCTACCTGAAGGGCACCGATCCCGAGTCCGCCGCGCAGCGGGCGCTGCAGCAGGACGAGAAGGCCGAGGACTGGGGTTTCGCCATGCCGCCGGCCGTGCTGCTGTCACAGCTCGTGGAGGGCGACGAGGAGAGCTTCAACCTGGCCCTGGCCGACGCGCTCGAAACCCACCGTGACCACTACCAGGTCGCCGACCGCGCCGGCGATCCGGACGCCTCCGTCAGCCTCGACATTCTTGCCCTGGCCTGCCACGCCCGCCGCCGGGGCTGGGACATCCGCGTCGAGTCCCCCTACCTTCCACAGCGTCTCCTGCGGGCCGCGGAACCCTTCTAGGGCGTGTTCCCCTGGCGGGACCTGCCGGCCGGGTACGGGCTGTGCGGCCGGGCGTACGACCTGTCCCGCCGGTGGCAGCGGGACGGGACCTGGCATCGGATCCTCACCGCGCTGGGGCCCGGGCCGACGCGAAAGAGCTGATCACCGGGGACATCGACGTCGACTCCACGGCGTGCCGGGCCCACCGGTACGCCGCCGGGGCGAGGAAAGGGGGAGCCGCCGAAGGAGCCGCCCGGAGGCGTCGCCGAGGTAGGACAAGTTCGCCGTCCGCCACGAGGCGCCCGTGCTGGTGGCAGCCGTCGACGAGTGGCTGCGACCAGCACGGTCGAAGGAAGTCTCAGCCGTCTCGGCCCTGCCATGTGGTCACGCAGGCTTCGTTCCCCTCGGGGTCGGCAAGTACCCAGAAAGCGGGGGCACGGGTCGCTGACACGAGGCGGCCTCCAGCCGCCAGTGCGGCCTCGATCCGCCGGGGCGCCTCGTCATGCGGAACACAGACGTCGAAGTGGATGCGCTTGCGCTGCGGGCGCGCCTGGTCCATCTGCTGGAACCAGATGGCAGGGCCCTGCCCGACCGGGTCGACGAGCGGATCCTCCGGTCCCTCGGCACCCGCCTCATCCGTATAGCCCAGCACCGCCTTCCAGAACGGCCGGATCCCGGCGATGTCCAGGGCGTCAATCGCGATCTCCAGAAGCTGGACGGACCGCAGTGCCCCCGTTCCGGTTTCGGGCTCTGCCAGAAGCCCGGCCCGATCAGCCGTGGCGGAGATCCGACGCGCGAGCTCGACATCCCGGGTGGTAACCGCTGCGCGGTCCGACGACTGCAGAGTGAAGACGACCCGATCGGGGCGGACATCGACCCGAAGGTGCCGGTCGGCGTCGTCGCCGCACACCGCGACAGTGTCCGCCGCCAAGCCCGTCGCCTGAGCCATCGATCCGACCCGGACCGACGTGCGCAAGGTGCCCAGCAGGAAGCGCCACCCGTGGTGCTGGACAGCCTCTGATGCTTCCTGCCGACTCAATATCTGCTCCATGGCCGCATCCTCGCAGCCCCCGCTGTCAGCCCCGCCTGCCGGTACTTCTGGATCTGACCGGATCCGCGAGGACGCGGGCGCCGGCCCCGTCAGGCCGCGGGGAGGTCCATGGGGTCGTCGGGGGCGTCAGGCAAGCCGCGATCACTCGAAGGTGTGGCGACGAGGGGGGAGGGGTGGACGATCTTCGAACGGCGGGGTGTCATATGGCTGTTGCCTGCGGTGAAGGGCAGCGTGCAGGAGAGCCCAGGGGAGAGGACGGATCGAGCAGATGGCGCGCACCGACTGGAGTGAACGAGGGCTGTGCCGGAAGGCCGACCCGGACGAGCTGTTCGTCGAGGGTGCCGCTCAGACCCGCGCCAAAGCACTGTGCGCCGGCTGCGGCGTGCGAACGGAGTGTCTCGCCTACGCGCTGGACCAACGCATCGAGCACGGAGTCTGGGGAGGCATGACCGAGCGCGAGCGCCGTGCCCTGCTGCGCAGGCGGCCGACGGTCACGTCCTGGCAGCGCCTGTTGGAGACAGCCCGAGCTCAGCACGCGCGTGCCCACGTCTCCACGGCGGGGGCCTGACGGCCGGTCACCCTCTCGAAGGTCCCGGCACCCTCGTCAGCCGAGATCGGGCAAGGGGCGTCGTGCGACCTCTCGGGCTTCCTCCGCCGGGACGCCCAGCATGGACAGCAGCATCTCCGCCATGCGGGAGGCTGCCTCGTCACCGTCGACGTCCGGCCGGGCGAAACGAAGCTCCACCAGCGCCAGCAGTGAGCCCCCCAGGGCGGTCAGCGCCACGACCGGGTCGGTGACGGCGAACCGGCCGGAAGCGACGCCGAGTTCCAGGTCGCGCACGGCGCGACGGGCGAGACCCGAGTCCGAGTGGACATGGCCGAGGCCACGGTGACGCAGGACCTGCATCAGCTCGGGCCGCGAGTCCGCCAGGCGGGCGCTGAGGCGGAAGCCGGCCGCGACGAGTTCGGCGGGGTCGTCCACGCCCCGCAGATGCGTATCGAACGACTGCCCCAGTTCGTCGAGGGCGTCGCGCACCGCCTCGTCGAACAGCTGCGCCTTCGACTCGAAGTGGTTGTAGAAGGAGCCGAAGCCCACGTCCGCGCGCTCCGCGATGGCCTGGATGCTCGCGCTGGTGTCACCGGTCTCGGCGAGGATCTGCCGGGCGGCCCGGATGAGCGCCTGGCGCGTTTCGGCGCGGCGCCGTTCGAAGCGGTTGAGGGGCGCGGCTGACGTGGGCATACGGGGGATCCTAGCAATGATCTCCAGCCTGTCACAGTTCTGATGATTCGATCAGTCTGCTGTCCGACCGGCACGCCCTGACGTTGATGAAATCATCAAGTTGGGTCCCGTCCGGTATTGACGATCGATGAATCAGTGCTGATGATTTCCTCATAGAAGCCACGTTGCTTGGAGGACACATGTCCGGATCCCGCGGCGGCGCACCCGGTGCCACGGACGTCACGACGGCTCACCAGGACCTGCACAGCGAAGAGGGCGCCCTGCGAGGCGAGCACCCCGGACGGTCGCGGAACCCCGTGATCAAGGTGGTGGATCTGGCCTGGCTGGAGTTCGAGAAGCCCGACCTGGACCGCGCCGAGGTCTTCGCCCGTGACTTCGGCTTCGGCGTCGCCGCCCGCACGGCGCAGGAGGTGTGGCTGCGCGGCACACTCGCGGGCCCACCGTGCATGGTCATACGCCGAGGCAGGACCTCGCGCTTCGTCGGCCCGGCGTTCCGGGCCGGGGAGCCGTCCGACCTGGACCGACTGGCCAGGGCGACGGGCACGACCGTACGAGACGCGGACGTCCCCGGCGGCGGCAGGGCGGTCGACCTGCTCGACCCGTCCGGCTTCCCGGTCCGCGTGGTACACAGCGGCGAGGAACTGCGGGCCCTGCCCGAGCAGGAGCCGCTCCCGCTGAACTTCGGGTCCGAGCACCGCCGCGTCGGCGTCCCACAGCGGCCCCCGCGTGAACCCTCCCGGATCCAGCGCCTGGGCCACGTGGTCCTGGAGACCCGCGTGTTCGCCCGCGCCCTGAACTGGTACCTGGACACCCTCGGCATGATCGTGTCCGACTTCCTGTATCTGGACGGACAGCGCGACCGAGGGCCGACCATGGCGTTCATCCGCTGCGACCGAGGCGGCCGGCCCGCCGACCACCACACCCTGGCCATGCATCTGGGGCCGGGCACGGGCTACGTCCACTCCGCCTACCAGGTGACCGACCTCGACGCGATCGCCGTCGGCGGCGAATACCTGGCCGAACGGGGCTACCGACGCAGCTGGGGAATCGGCCGGCACATCCAGGGCAGCCAGCTCTTCGACTACTGGCGTGACCCCGACCACTTCATGCTGGAGCACTACGCCGACGGCGACCTCTTCTCCTGCGACGTCGAGCCCGGCTGGGCCCCCATGTCGGCAAGCGGACTGGCCCAGTGGGGCCCGCCGGCCACCCGCGACTTCCTCGGCGCCGGCCCCTCCCCGCAACGCGTCCGCGAGGTGATCCGGGCACTGCGCGGCGACAACGAACTCGATCCGGCCCGTCTGCTGGGCCTGATGAAAGCCATGAACTCCTGACCACCCGTCCCGCCACCCCTTCGAGGCAAACGACATGAGCACCAACGTCCTGCGCACCGCCGACGGCTGGTGGGCCGTCCGCGGCGACCGCGCCGTCCGTGTCGACACCAAGGCCGCCACCACCGCTGAGCTTCTGGCCGACCGCGCCGCCGTCGGCGAGGCCGCCGTCTCCTCCGCACAGGGGACACCCGTCGCCGACCTCGTGGCCCTCTCGCCGGTCACGACCCCCTGCCGCGTGGTCGCCCAGATGGTCAACTACCGCAGCCACGCCCGGGACTCGGGGTTCACCGGAGACATCCCGCCCACCTTCTTCCGCAAGTCGTCCGCGTCCGTCACCGGTCCGCACACGAACATCCTCCGGCCGGCGCACGTGAGGTTCCTCGACTACGAGGTCGAACTGGGCCTGGTCCTGGGCGCCCCCCTGCCCATCGGAACCGTCGTCGCCGACGACGACCTTCCGTCCTACGTCGCAGGACTCGTCCTCGCCAACGACGTCAGCGCCCGCGACGTACAGCTGACGAAGACGCAGTTCTACGAGAGCAAGTCCTACCCCACCTTCACGCCGACCGGCCCCCACCTCAGCCTTCTCGACCCTGAGGACTTCACCCACCTCCTGGGCCTCCGGCTGCGGCTCTCGGTGAACGGCG
This sequence comes from Streptomyces sp. SID486, assembly GCF_009865385.1. Taxonomy (GTDB): domain Bacteria; phylum Actinomycetota; class Actinomycetes; order Streptomycetales; family Streptomycetaceae; genus Streptomyces. The sequence continues at coordinate 60,071 of NZ_WWJT01000693.1, forward strand.
AACTCCGCCAGGACCGCACCCTGGCGGACATGATCGTCCGCCCGGCCCAGGCGCTGACCCTGCTGGCACGGTTCCAGACCCTCGACTCCGGTGACCTGCTGCTCACCGGGACACCCGGCGGTACCGCGCTGAAGGCCCCGCCCAAGGCCGTCGAGAAGATCGGTGCGCTGCTGCCCCCGGCGGTGAAGTGGAAGGCGTTCTTCAGGAGCCAGGCCCGCAACCCCCGCTACCTGCGCCGGGGCGACATCGTCACTGCCACCATCGCCACCCCCGACGGCCGCATCGACCTCGGCGAACAGCGCACACCCGTGGCCGACGCACCCTGAACGCGCGAACCGACACCCGAAGCGAGCCGCACATGAGCGTCGAGACCAACCCGGCGGACCCACCCGTGGTGATCGTCGGTGCCGGACCGGTAGGAGTGACCGCAGCCCTCCTCCTGGCCCGGCGCGGAGTGAGGACCGTCGTCCTGGAGCGCCACCACGACGTCTACCCCCTGCCCCGTGCCGTCGCCACCGACGACGAGGTGCGCCGCATCCTCCAGGCCGCCGGAGTACAGGAGGAGTTCGCCGCCATCGCCCGCCCGGCACGCGGACTCAGGCTGCTGGACGCCCGGCACCGCGTCATGGCCGAATTCCCCCGCCACCAGCAGGGCGCCCACGGCTTCCCCGAGACCAGCATGTTCGACCAGCCCCGACTGGAGCGGGTCCTGCGCGACGCCCTGGCCCGGACACCGCTGTGCACACTGCACGGCGGAGCGGAGGTGGTCGGCCTGGACCAGGACGGCGCGGGTCCCGTCCACGTGACCTACCGCGACGAGACGGGTGACCACGTGCTGCGGGCCGGCGCCGTCCTGGGCTGCGACGGCGCCCACAGCGTCATCCGCGACGCCATCGGCGCCGTGTGGGAGGACCTGCGTTTCGAGGAACGCTGGACCGTCATCGACGTGCGCACCGACCTACCGGTGCGCTGCTGGGAAGGCGTCGAGCAGATCTGCGACGCACGGCGGCCGGCCACCTTCATGCGGATCGGCGAGGACCGCTACCGCTGGGAGTTCCGGCTGCCGCGGGACACGGAACCGAGCCGCGAACGGCTGCGGGAACTGGTCGCTCCGTGGGTGGATCTCGCGGACCCCGCCGCATTCGAGGTACTCCGCCAGGCCCGGTACACCTTCCGGGCGCGGATCGCCGACCGCTGGCGTCGGGGCAGGGTCTTCCTTCTCGGCGACGCCGCCCACCTCACCCCGCCGTTCATCGGCCAGGGGCTGTGTGCGGGACTGCGCGACGCCCACAACCTGACGTGGAAACTCGCCCAGGTCCTCCGGCACGGGGCGCGGGAGGCGTTGTTGGACACCTACCAGAGTGAACGCAGGCCGCACGCCCGCCGGATGATACGCCTCGCCGTCACCATGGGCTGGGCCATGACCGGAGGCCAGGACGCAGCCGCCGCCCTGCGTCGCGGTGTGATCGGCGCGGCGGTCCGCGTTCCCGGACTCGGTACGGCCGCGGCGCGCGGGCTCAGCCCGGCCCTGGCCGCGGGACCGCTCGTACACCGCCGTGTCTCGGGAGCGGGCCGTGCGCTCGCCGGCCGCTTCTGCCCCCAGCCCTGGGTGACCGTGGACGGGCACCGTGCCCGCCTCGACGACCTGCTCGGCGACGCTTTCACCGTGCTGACGGCGGTACCACTGTCTCCGGCGCTGCGGGCGGTCGCCGACGGCCTCGGAGCCCGGACGTTCCGCGCCGCCGACCTCGGTGACGACGGAGAGGTCGCGGCCTGGCTGCGCGGGGCCAAGGCGGACGCCGTACTGGTGCGACCGGACCGGATCGTGATGGACGTGGTCCCGGCCGGCCACGACGACTTCACGGCCCTCGCATCCTGGGCGTCCCTGCTGCACACCGCAAGGACCCCTCCGGCTGCCCGGAGGGCCGACGAAACGACTTCACCGAGGAGCCTGCCGCTGTGAACGCACCGTACCCGGAACCGTTCCGCCGCCCCGATCCCCGGACCGCCGCGGCCAGTCGCATCGCGGACTTCACCCGCTGGGCGGCCCGCCACCGGGGTGTACCCGAGCACGCCGGCTACGACGCTCTCCACCGCTGGTCGGTCACCGACCTGGCAGGCTTCTGGAGCGCGGTGTGGGAATACTTCGGCGTAGAGGCGGCGACGCCCCATGAAGAGGTCCTGGCCGAGGACACCATGCCCGGCGCCCGCTGGTTCACCGGCGCCACGCTCAACTACGCCCACCACGCCCTGCGCCACCTCGCCGACGACGACGTGGCGATCGTCGGCCTGGACGAGACCGGGTCCGCGCACGAGACGACCGGGGGCCGCCTGCGTGCCCAGGTCGCCTCGGTGGCCGCCACCCTGCGCGCATCGGGGGTGTCGGCCGGCGACCGGGTGGTCGGCTACCTGCCCAACACCCCGCACACGATCGTCGCCTTCCTCGCCGCCGCCAGCCTGGGCGCGGTCTGGTCGGTGTGCGGCCAGGACTACTCGCCCAAGGCCGCCGCGGACCGCTTCGCCCAGCTCGGCCCCACCGTGCTGATCACCGCTGACGGCTACCTCTTCAACGGCACCCACGACCGCCGTGACGCCGCCCTCGAACTGGCCAGGGCCCTGCCCACCCTCAAAGCCGTCCTGCTGGTCGATCACGTGGGGCTGCCCTGGCCCGACACCGCCCACCCCTGTCCGGTGGTGCCCTGGGACGACGCGTCCACCCGGACCGCGACCCTCACCTGTACACCCGTTCCCTTCGACCACCCCCTGTGGGTCGTGTTCTCCTCGGGCACCACGGGCCTGCCCAAGGGCATCGTCCACGGACACGGCGGAGTCCTGCTGGAACACCTCAAGACGCTCGGCCTGCACTCCGACCTCGGTCCGGGAGACCGTCTGCTGTGGTACACCACCACCCACTGGATGATGTGGAACCTGATCGCTTCGACCCTGCTGACCGGCGCCGTCCCGTGCACCTACGACGGCAGCCCCGCGCCCGTCGCCAAGCCCGACATCCTCTGGGAGCTGACAGCGCGCCACCGGGTGACCGTCTTCGGCACGAGTCCCCAGTACCTGCTCGGCATGGCCAAGTACGGCATCGACCCTTCCGTGCACGACCTGTCCCACGTCCGCGTCGTCGGCTGCACGGGTTCCGCTCTTCCCGCCTCCGCCTACCCCTGGGTCCGTGACCACGTCGGCGCACGGGCAGTCCTCGCCTCCACCAGCGGCGGTACCGACGTCGTCTCCGGCTTCGCAGGGAGCGCCCCCACCACACCGGTCTGGGCAGGCGAACTGTCCGCCCCCAACCTGGGCGTGGCCCTGGCCGCCTACGACGCCCAGGGCAGCCCGGTCCTCGACCAGGTCGGTGAACTCGTCGTCACCCGGCCCATGCCCTCCATGCCGCTGTACTTCTGGAACGACCCCGACGGCACCCGGTACCGCGACGCCTACTTCTCCACCTACCCCGGAGTGTGGCGGCACGGTGACCTGATCACCGTCACCTCACATGGTTCGGTGATCGTGCACGGCCGCTCCGACTCCACCCTGAACCGCAACGGCGTACGTCTGGGCACCGCCGACATCCATGAAGCCGTCGAGGCGCTCCCAGAGATCGCCGAGGCACTCGTCATCGGCGCGGAGGAACCCGAAGGAGGCTACTGGATGCCGCTGTTCGTGGTCCCCGCCGCCGGCGTGACACTGGACGACGCACTCCGGACGAAGATCAGGGACACGATCCGCACCGGCGTCTCACCCCGCCACGTGCCCGACGAGATCATCGCCGTCCCCGCCATCCCGCACACACGCACCGGCAAGAAGCTCGAGGTTCCGGTCAAGCGTCTGCTGCAGGGCGCGGCACCCGAGGACGTCGTCGACCCGGCCACCGTCGACGCCCCGGACCTCATCGATCACTTCGCCCGCCTGGGCGCCGAACGCCGACGGACCAGGAAGGGTGCCCGATGACCCACGAGCACGAGCACGAGCACGAGCACGAGCACGAGGACGAGCCGGCGGCCCCGCCGCTCGACGCGGCCATCGACGTCCACGCCCACTTCATCACCCCGCGGCTGAGGGCCGCGATGACCCACGCGGGCCACGACCGGCCGGACGGCGTGGCCGCCATCCCGGACTGGAGCCCCCGGGCAGCGCTCGCCGTCATGGACGGAGCCGGTATCGCGGCGGCTCTGCTCTCCGTGTCCTCGCCCGGCGTGCATCTCACCGGTGCAGCCGCGACACGGGAGCTCGCCCGGTCGGTCAACGAGGAAGCCGCGGACATCATCCGCGACCATCCCCGCCGGTTCGGACAGCTGGCCACGCTGCCACTGCCCGACATCCCCGCCGCCCTCGACGAACTCCGCTACGCCTACGACGAACTGGGCGCCGACGGGATCATCCTGCTCACCCACTACGCGGGCCGCCACCTCGGCGACCCCTGCTACGAGCCGCTGATGGCCGAACTCGACCGCCGTGCCGTGGTCGTCTTCCTGCACCCGACGTCGCCGCCGTGCGCGGACGCCACCAGCCTGGGCCGACCGCGCCCGATGCTCGAGTTCCCCTTCGAGACCACCCGGGCCGTCAGCAACCTGATCCTCAACGGCGTCTGCGACCGGTACCCGGCCGTCCGGTTCATCGTCCCGCATGCCGGCGGCGCGCTGCCCGCCCTCGCCGACCGCGTGGCGGCGTTCGCCGCCGCCTACGGCGATACGCCCGTCGACGTGATCGGAGCTCTGGGCCGCTTCTACTTCGACACGGCCGGCTTCCCCCTGCCACGCCTGCTGCCGGCCCTGTCCACCCTGGTGCCCGATGACCACCTGCTCTACGGCAGCGACTACCCCTTCACCCCCGACTGGGTCGTCCACGGCCTGGCCGCCACCCTGGCCGGTACCGGCGAACTGAGCACCGAACAGCACCGGTCGCTGCAACGCACCGCCGCGGCCGCACTCTTCCCCCGGCTGGCACACACCCCGTAGGCCGCCCGGGAGTACGTCGAGCCTGCCGGGGTCTCGGTTCCCGGCCCGCGACCACGCGTTGCCCTGAGGGGCAGAGTTGAGTGCGGCCACGGTGTGCCGGGAGCGCAAACCCGCAGCTCAGAGCGGTGCTCGCGAGGTGGCGCGGCGCGTCCTGGGTTTCGGGGGAGGGACGGCGGTCCTACGTTCGGAGCACAGAGATCGTCACCAGCGGGAGGCTCGATGTACTCGCATGAGAAGAAGTCCCGTCCCACAGCCCAGGACGAGCGGGGCCAGCCGGCGCGACCGGCCGCCCCGCGCGGGCTGATGGGGCTCCAGGCCAGTGTCGGCAACCAGACGGTGCTCAGGATGATGCGCCACGACCAAGAGGCCGAGGAACACCGGCACGGTGCGGGATGCGGGCACGAGGAAGCCGTCCAGCGCACCGGTGCCGAGGCCGCCCCGCGCACACCCGAGCGCTCCGACGTCGAATCCGGTCTGCGCACACCCGGCCGCCCTCTGGACCCGGCCGTACGCGCCCGTAAGGAGGAGCAGTTCCAGGCGGATCTCTCCGGAGTGCGGGTGCACACCGGATCGGCCGCGCAACAGGCGGCCGCGGCCGTCCAGGCGCGCGCGTTCACGGTCGACCAGGACATCGTGATCGGCAAGGGCGGTGGCGACTCGCACACGCTGGACCACGAGCTCACGCACACGGTCCGCAACCAGCAGAGGGCCGCTGTCGGACACCCGACGGGCGGCGGATTCAACATGACCCACCCGCACGACCATGAGGAACGTGAGGCGGAGTCGAACGCCGCGCGGATGAGGTCCGGCGGTGCCAGTGCGGTGCAGGGCACGGGTGCGACGGCCGACGCCCGCTCCGGCGCGTCACCGGTCCAGCGTCTGACGGGCCCGGTGCAGCGCATGGAGGGCTTCGAGACCGAGGTGGCCAAGCGGATCAACGACCGGAACGGCAGAAAGCTGGCGGGGGACACCGACCTCGGGCGAAGCCGCACCGAGGACTTCACGGTGGTCTCCGACAGCAGGAGCCTGGACCAGGGCGGTTCCTACTCCAACCTGGAGTTCGTGTCCGGCGCCGTTCAGGTGGTCGGCTCGAAGGCGTCGGACGGCCCCGAAACCCTCGACCGGATCGTGGACGAGATGAGGAAGGTGCGCGACGACTTCTACGCGGCCACCGCCGAGGGGAAGCTCCTCTCGGAGGCCACCATGCGTCTGACGCTGCAGCCCGAGGCCGAAGGCGTGCGGCTCAGCAGCGAGGGGTACACCGACCAGGCCGGGCAGCCCGGCAGGGGTGACGGACTCTACGTCCAGTACACGATCGGTCTGCCGTTGGCCGGCGTCCCCCAGGTGTTCGACAACTACCGTGACGACCCGGGGAGCGTCGGTCAGAACGCCCTGCCTCGGGCCATGTTCCGGCTGAACCAGGCCAAGCCGTTCGCGCAGGACGTGCTCCAGAAGTTCGACGAGTCGAGGACGGGGAAGAAGCGGAGCCGGGTCGACACCGACTCCCTCGACGGGTTCCTCCAGCTCTTCTTCACCCAGGTGGCCGCCGTCGCCGACTATCTCGCAACGGATCAAGACCAGGGTCAGCCCAAGAACCTGACCATTTTCCTCTCCCGTTCACCGCTTGCCGATGCGTTCGCCCTGCTGGACGACGAGGTGCAGGCGTACCTGAAGAAGAACAAGAAGGTGATCGTCGACCGGCTCGCGGAATATCAGGAGAACACGGAGACCCAGGGTGAGAAGCTGGAGTTCCGCGACCGGGCGACTCGGGAGCTGCCGGGGCTGGACAAGGTGACTCTCCTGGGTTACGCGAACTCGGCTCTGACGGGCAAGCCGACCGTGTCCCAGCAGCGGGTGTTCGGCGGGATGAACGAGATCAAGCCGCACCCGGTCGAGGGGTCCACGGTGATTCCGATGGAGATCCGGGCCATCGGAAACTACTTCAAGACCTGGGACGAGCTGAAGACCGAACTGCGGAAGATCGCCGGCTGGGCGCAGCAGGGCTACACACGGGACCAGGAGGTCAACGGCCCCGGCGGGGCCCGCCGCTGAGCCTGCGGCCTGGTCGGCGAGGCAGGGCCCCCGGCACCCGCGGCACGGCTCATCCGGTATGCCGGCCGGCCCTTCTCACGTGCCACGCCGGCCGGCCCCTCTCACGGGCCACGCCGGCCGGCCCGCCGCGGCCGGCTCGCGCCACGGTCAGCAGTACGGCGCCTGGTTGGTCAGGGACGCCGCCACCCGCATCCACACGCCGAACAGCCGGTACAGGCCGGGCAGAGCGCCCTGCGCCCGCACGGTACGGCTGTCTGCCGAGGTCCCCCCTGGAAGACCCAGGAGCGTCGAGGCCACTGAGGCCGACTGCCAACGCACCGCGAGGGTGGAGGGGCCGCAGGGGCGACCGGTGCCTTCGGCACGGTGGAGAGACCGGATGCGACGGCCTCCTCGATGGCCGCACGCGCCTCCTGTGCAGGGCGCAGATCCGCCGCGACGCCCATGTGCTTGGGCCTGCCGCGGATGAGGCGGACCGCCGGATGCAGGGCCTCGGGCAGGAGAGCCGCCGCGAGCTCGCCGACCGGACCGGAGTGCTAGGCGTCCACCAGTGCGGCCACCAGGCGGGCCATGGCCGGCCGTGGGTCCGGTGTGCCGGGCCGGCTGGTCATCAGGAGGTGGTGGGCGGTGCCGACGAGTGCGAGGGCCGCTGTGTCCGGGTCGAAGGTACCCGCGAGTCGGCCGAGTTCCCGCTCCGCGTCCAGATAGCCGGTGATGGCCTCCTGAATCGCGGTGAAGCCGGGCGCTCCGTCCTCCAGCGCTTCGCGGATACGCAGCGCGGCGGCGGGGCGGGTCATGGCCAGGCCCGAGAGTGCCGGGCCGCCGGAGTCGAACAGCGCGAAGGTGACGGCCTCGAGGTTCCCTGCCACCGTGCCCTGCCCGGCGAGCCCCGCCAGCGCCCGGGCCTTCGTCGCGGTCCGCGCGAACCGGTCGAGGCAGAGCTCTGCCACGAACGCGTCGAGCCCCGCGAAGTGCGTGTGCAACAACCCCTTGGCGCAGCCGGCTTCCGCCGTGACGGACCGGCTCGTGAGCGCGCCCGGGCCATCCCTCTCCACGACGCGCTCGGCGGCCGCGAACAGCCGCTCGCGTACGTCCGGCGTCGCCACTCCTCGCGGTGACACGAGTCCCCTCCTCCACTCCGGGCTCTGCCGCCCTCTCCTTCACTCCGGGCTCTGCCGCCCTCGATGGAGCAACTTCCCTGATGGTAGCGGGCATTGCCGGTTTGGGCGTACGCCCATACTATTTGGGCGCACGCCCATTCTCCGTCATCCACCGAAGGAGGCGCCCGTGCCGGACATCGTCAACACCGAGCAGGCGCAGGCTTGGAACGGCTTCGAAGGAACGCACTGGGCCCGCAACCAGGACCGCTGGAACGCCGTGAACGAGGGGTTCGACGAGCCACTCCTGAACGCCGCCGGGATCACCGGGGACCACCGGGTCCTGGACCTCGGCTGCGGCTCGGGGCAGACCACGCGCCTCGCCGCGCTCCGGGCACCCCGAGGAAACGCGCTGGGCCTCGACCTGTCCGGCCCCATGCTGGCCGAGGCCCGGGCCTCGGCCGAGCGGGAAGGCATCGGCAACGTCTCCTTCGCGCAAGGCGATGCGCAGGTGCACCCCTTCGCAGCGGGCGCCTTCGACTCGGCGATCAGCCGCTACGGGGTGATGTTCTTCGCCGACCCTGTCGCCGCCTTCGGCAACGTCGGCCGGGCGCTGCGACCCGGCGGCCGCCTGTCGTTCGTCTGCCCGGCCGATCCCGGGCTCAACGACTGGGTGGCGGCGATGGCGTCACTTCGCGGCACTCTGCCGGTCGGCGACCTCGGACAGCCGGGCTTGCCCGGCATGTTCTCCCTGGCCTCGCCGGACCGCATCCGTGCCATCCTCACCACGGCCGGATACACGGACATCACCGTCGACCGGGTACAGAGGTACGGGGCTTGGGGATCCGGAGCCGAGGACGCGGCGGGATTCCTGCTGGGAACCGGCCCCGGCCGCCACTTGCTGCAGCAGACCGACACGGCCGCACGGGCTCGCGCCCACCGCACGCTGGCGGACCACTTGCGCGCCCACGAAGCAGCGGACGGCACGGTCCGGCTGCGCAGCACGTCGTGGCTGGTCACGGCGGACCGCCGGAGTGACCTCCAGTCGCCGGCCGACGCGGCGACCACCCCGCGGTGGTCGTCGGTCTCCTTCCGGCGCTGACCGGTGACGTGGCGGCCCCCCCCGGGAAGCCATCCCGGTGACGTGGCGGGCCCCCGGGAAGACATCCCGGGGGCCCGCCATCGCTTGTTCGGACTATCGCATGTACGCGGGAGAGATGATCTCCAGGCTCCACACGTCGTCGTGCCCTGGGAAGTCTCCCCGTACGGCACTCGGGTCGTGTACGACGTGGACGGTCACGCCCGACGCGCGGTCCCGGAAGAGGCGATACCCGGGTGTCTCGTCGAGCACCTCCAGGGCGCCCGCTCCGGGGATCCGCTCATGGGCTCGCTGAACGTCCGTCCATCTCGTGAACCGCTCGAACCGGATGTCGAGCCGATCGCGAAGCTCGTCCCTCAGGCGTGGCAGATGGAGCAGCCGGTGGACCTCCAGCGAGAACGCCTGGCACGTCCAGTCAGGATCGCCACCGCATGTCACCTCGAAGAGGCCGTAGTCCCTCCGCAGCGTCCTGGAACCCTGTCGGCCGGTGACGTCATCCACGTAGGTCAGCGGAACGGCAGGATCGAGCGCTGCGAGGCCGCTTCCGACCTTGGAGCCGAAAAGCGAGCCGGTTGCGATCGCCTGGGCGATGAACTCTTCTCCCGTCATCATCCCAGTTTCTCCAAAGCCTTGATCAGGAACTGGAGCTCGAGAGCCCGGTTCTTGTTGTTCCCCCAGTTGTGCGAGTTCATGTGCTCTTGAGCTGCACGGGCTTTCTGGATCAAGTCACGCCGCAACTCAGGGCTGTTCTTCAGTGTGTCCAGGACCTTCTGCACACTCTTGTCGGACGCCATCCCCGTGCTGAGGCGAATTCCCTTGGCCCCCAGCTCTCCCTCGTGACTGAAGACGTGGATCTCGTCGGCTCCCACGTGCAAGTGCGCTCCCTTCGTGGCCCAGTCCGAGGCGACGGGGGAAACACGTACTCCGCAGATGTCGTTGTGCACGAGGACCGGAGTGCTGCCTGCGAACACGTAGTACGTGTGCAGCCCGTCCACCGTCAAGTTGTACGTGCGGGCGTGCTGAGTGTAACCACGGTTCCCCTTGACCGCGGCCGTGCTCCCGTCGGCCGTGCGCAGCGTCATTCCGGAGCGCAGCTCGCCGGCTTTGATCCAGGCTCCCTCGGAGGGGGACCAGAAGGGGTGCTCACGCGTCGCGGTGAGGTGCGCGGTCCCGCCAGAGGTTCTGACGGCGAGATCGTTGAACGAGGTGTCCAGGCCCGTGACGATGAGATTCTCGACCGTACGGACGTGCGTTGCCCCCGTCCGGGGATCGGTCGCCACGACCTGATCGCCGGTGCGCAGGGTCTCGATGGCCCGACCGCTTCCATCGCCCATGAGCACCTTGGTACCCGCGAGGAAGCAGGTGGCGCACTTGATCGCCCTGGCCGCACGAGAACCCTCGACGATGTCCTCGATCCCTTCCGCTCCCTTTTTCAGGAGCTTCGCCTTGCCGACGGGGAGGAAGGACATGGCCGCTACGGCGCACTTACCGACAGTCGGGTTCTTGATGCATTCCTTGGCATCGTTCAGGCCGAGGACTTCCCAGGCGAATTCCTTCATCGTCGGATCGATCGTGGGAAACACCAGTTCCTGGCCGGCCATGGCGCACGGGGGCAGACTGTCCCGGTTCACGGGAATGTAGCACTTGGGCTTCGCCTCCTGCTCCCGCTGCTTCTTCCGGGCTTCCGCGGCCAGTCGCCGTTCTTCGGCCAGTTCCGCTTCGCGCTTTTCGACCACGTCCTTCCACGCCGCCTTCGCGAGGCCGTCGGCCTCCGCCGAACTCTTTCCGGCGTCGAGAGCGGACTGCCGGGCGTCGTCGGAGGCCTGCGCCGCGGACGTCGCCGACGCTCGCGCGTACTGTGCGGAGAAATCCGCGTCGTCGGCGGATTCCTCGGCTGCCACAGCGCTCTGGTTGGCGCGGTCGGCGGCGGCTCGTGCGGTGGTCGCGGATGCCTTGGCCTGCTTGGCGCTGGTCTCGGCGCGGTCTGCGGCGGCGTCCGCTTCGGCGGCGTAGCCCTGGGCCTGCTCGGCGCTGTGCTCCGCGTCCTTCTTGGCGTCCTGAGCGGCCTGGTTGGCGCCCTTGGCCTCCGCCGCTGCCTGTGCGGCGAGCGCACTGTTCTTGCGAGCCGTGGCCGCTATCTCCCGGCCCTCAGCGATGAGCCGTTCCACCTGGGCGACGTGGTTGGCCGCGAGTCGGTCCTTCCGATCGGCCATGTACCGGCCCGCGTCGACGAACTGGTGCACGTCGTCGGGGGAGCCGGCCAGGGCGATCTTGGCGGCGGACCGGACCTCGGGACCGCCGTCGTTGTACAGCTGTGTGGCGGTCACCCGCTCGTCCGCCTGCTGGGCGGCGTACTGCCCCTTGTTCAGGAAGTCCAGCAG
>NZ_WWJT01000694.1 GCF_009865385.1 Streptomyces sp. SID486
CCGCAGAGGGCCTGACCGCGGCCGCCGTACACGGGCCGGCCGCAGCCGCCGCGGACCCGCCGCCCACCGCAGCCACCCGCCGGCCCAGCCCTCTGTGGGCCCTCGGGCTGCTGCGCAGCGAGCTGGTCACCACCGTGCGCCGCTGGCGCACCCTCGCCCTGCTCGGGGTGCTGGCCGCGGTGCCGGTACTGGTCGGTGTCGCGGTGCGGATCGAGACGCGGGGCGGCGCGCCGGTGGCCGGCGGAAGCGGCGAGGGCCCGGCGTTCGTCACGCAGATCACCAACAACGGCCTGTTCCTGGTGTTCACCGCGCTGGCCGCGACCCTGCCGTTCTTCCTGCCGATGGCGGTCGGCGTCGTCGCGGGGGAGGCGATCGCCGGGGAGGCGGGCGCGGGCACCCTGCGCTATCTGCTGGTGGCTCCGGCCGGCCGCACCCGGCTGCTGCTCACCAAGTACACGACCGTGCTGGTCTTCTGCCTGCTGGCGACACTGGTGGTCGCCGTCTCGGCACTGATCGTCGGCGCCCTGCTGTTCCCGTCCGGCGAGCTGACGACGATCTCCGGGACCCGGATCAGCTTCGCCGAGGGGCTCGGCCGCGCCCTGCTGATCGCCTTGGTCGTCGCGGCCTCGCTGGTCGGTGTGGCGGCCCTCGGCCTGTTCGTGTCGACCCTCACCAACAGTGGTGTGGCGGCGATGGCGACCACGGTCGGCCTGCTCATCACCGTGCAGATTGTCGACCAGATACCCCAGCTGCACGTGGTGCAGCCCTACTTGTTCTCCCACTACTGGCTGTCGTTCGCCGATCTGATGCGCGACCCCGTCTACTGGGACGACCTGGTGCGGAACCTGGGCCTCCAGGCGCTGTACGCGGCCGTGTTCGGTTCGGCGGCCTGGGCCCGGTTCGCGTCGAAGGACATCAGCGCCTAGCCGCGGCGGCCCGGCGGTCAGGCACCGGCGGTCTCGTACGGGAAGCGCGCGAGGGGGGTGTCCTGCGCGAAGAAGGTCTTCGCGTGCGCCAGCGCCTCGGTGTCCCCGAGCACGTCACCGGGCTTGCTGCCGCTGCCCAGCAGGACTCCGCCGTAGCGCATGCCCATGTAGGCGGCCGAGTTGTTGAGGGTGTCCACGTAGGGGTCGGCCACGGAGGGCTCGGAGTCCGCCAGCGCGGCGACGCCCCAGAGGGTTCGGCCGGCGAGGGTCTCCCGGAAGCGCAGGCCCGGGGTGCGCAGCCAGCCGGACCAGTGGTCCAGGTAGTTCTTGGTGAGGCCGGACACCGAGTACCAGTACACCGGCGAGGCGATCACGATGTCCGTGGCCGCGAGTGTGGCGTCCAGCAGCAGGCCGGCGGGGGTGTCCGGCCCAGGCCGTACGTGGTCGGTGTCGTGCCGCAGGTCCGTGAACGCGGGCAGCGGTCGCTCGGCGAGGCGGATCCAGCGCTGTTCGGTGTCGGCGGGGAGCTGTTCGGCGGCCTTGCGGGCGAGCAGCTCGGTGTTGCCCTCGGCGCGCGTGCTGCCCAGGACGAAGAGGAAACGGCGGTGGCTCATGGGCTCCCCAGGTGCGTCATGTCGTACCCCGAATAAAGGCGTGTGCATTTTATGCATACGCAAGTAAGTCTGGCCAGAGGCGGCTGGTGCGAGGCTGTGACGTCGCGGTGACGTGGAAGTCCGGGCGAGCGGACACACTGGTGGGCAGGATGCGTACGACCGGATGGCGACGCCGGGAGAGTGAGGGACACCGATGGCTCGACTCAGCTTCGAGAAGAGGCGGGCGCCGCAGCTCGCGGAGCAGCCGGCGGTACCCGTCCGGGTGTTCGGCACGGGGACTGCGTCGGTGGGCGGCACGCCGGTCGTGGCGGCACCCGGTGAGGAGATCCAGCAGGCCGTGCTGAACCACCTGCAGCGCCTGGCGATCAGCCTCGGCGCCCCCATACGCGCCACGGTCCAGGACGACCTCGCGGGATGCGTGGTCCCCCTGGAGGTCGCGACGGACGGCTCCAGCCGGATGACGGGGGAGCCGGTCCCGATGACCGCACCGGGGGAACGGGTCCCGATGACCGCACCGGGGGAACGGGTCCCGATGACCGCATCGGAGGAACCGGCCGGGCTCGCGGCGGCCTCCGCGCCGGGAACCGTGCAGACGCCGGCCGGACGCTTCGGTCCGGCCCCCCTGATGGACGTGCCGGTCCGGAATCCGGACTCGCGGGCCGGGGCGACGGACCCCCCCGCGGACCCGCACGCGACGGGCGTGGCGCCGAACGCGGGTACGCGCGCGGGCGCGCGGGACGCACGTACGGACGCGCGGGAGGCACGTACGGACGCGCGGGCCGGGGGCACCGCCGTACCGGCACAGGCGCACGCCCGGGAGCCGGCAGCGCCCCGCACTTCCGCCGCCGGGCGCGCAGTCGGAGCCGTACCCGCGGACATGTTCACCGCTCTGGCCTCGGACGTCCCCGCCGTCGCCACCCACACCCCGGCCCGCGGCTTCGACGCCGTCGCCGAGGAGGTGCTCGGGGACGGGCCGCTGACCGAGACCGCCGAGGGCGCGGAGCTGCTCTCCGAACCGATGGGCAGGATCAGCGAGGCCGTGCGGGCGGGTCGTGTCGAGGCGGCGGCGGAACTGGCCGACCGGACCCTCGTAGAGGCGTCCGCCGTGTTCGGCCCGCGTCATGCCGAGGTGCTGCGCCTGCGGGAACTGGCCGCCTACATCGCCTACCTGGGCGACGACCCGGTCCGTGCCTGCCGGCTGTCCGTGGACGTCGCCCTGCTGCGCCGCCAGACGGGGGACGGGGACGCCGCCTACGGCAACGTACGGAGTGCGGCCACCGCGTGGCGCGCGGTGCGTGACCCCGAGGAGGGCCTGCGGCTGGGCCGCGATCTGATCGGGCTGTGGACGGACCTCGCCGCCGAGCCGGGGGCCGCAGCGGACGACGTGCGTCCACTGGAGGCCGCCCGCGCCCGGATGGTCCGCCTGACCGACCGCGCGGCCGAGGCGGCACAGGCGTAACCGGTCCGGGCGGGAGTCAGGGCCGCCCGGACGGCTACTGCACGCAGAACTCGTTGCCCTCCGGGTCCGCCATGACCACCCACTGGCCCGAAGGTTCCTTGACCTCCTGCAGTACCCGCGCCCCCAGCGTCCGGAGGCGGGCCACTTCCTCCGCGCGCCGTTCCGGGCCGGGGTGGAGGTCGAGGTGGAGCCGGTTCTTGCCGGTCTTCGGCTCCGGCACCCGCTGGAACAGCAGCCGCCGGCCGAGCCCGGTGCCGGTCTGGGGGTCGTACGGGTCGTCGGGGTGCCGTACGGCGATCAGGTCACGGAAAGCGGGCCGCCCGTGGTACTCGACGGTCGCCTCTCCCGGCAACGCGCCGATCGACAGCAGCCGTTCGACGAGGGCGCTGTTGTCCTCCGCCGTGTAGTGCAGCGCGGCGGCCCAGAAGTCGGCCTGGGTGTGCGGATCGGCCGCGTCGATGACGAGCTTCCACTGCAGCGGGACGGGCAGTTGTGTGGTCATGACCCCACTTATAGCCGGACGCCGCGCCGGAGGGGGTGACTCCGTACAGGTCAGGAGGCGGCCGTGGACGACGCCGGGGTCTCGGCGGCGCGGGCCGTCGGTACGGTGAGCCGCTGCGGCCGCCTCGCGGAGCGCAACGCGTCGCCCGTGAGCAGCAACAGCGCCAGCCAGACCAGGGCGAATCCGGCCCACCGCTCGGGCGGCATGGCCTCGTGGAAGTAGAGGATGCCGATCAGGAACTGGAAGATCGGGGCCAGGTACTGGAGCAGGCCGAGCGTCGACAGGGGGACGCGGATGGCCGCCGCGCCGAAGCAGACCAGGGGGAGGGCGGTGACGATGCCGGTGGAGGCGAGCAGGGCCGAATGCGCGGGTCCGTCGTTCACGAAGCTGGCGTCGCCGTGTGCGATCAGCCACAGCAGATAGCCGAGCGCCGGCACGAACTGGATCGCGGTCTCGGCGGCCAGCGACTCGACGCCACCGAGGCGCACCTTCTTCTTCACCAGCCCGTAGGTGGCGAAGGAGAAGGCGAGGCAGAGGGAGATCCACGGCGGGCGGCCGTAGCCGACGGTCAGTACGACGACGGCGGCGGCACCGACCGCGACCGCCACCCACTGCACGGGCCGCAGCCGTTCCTTCAGCAGCAGCACGCCCATCGCGATGGTGACCAGCGGGTTGATGAAGTAGCCGAGGGACGCCTCGACGACATGGCCGGCGTTCACCGACCAGATGTAGAGGCCCCAGTTCACGGTGATCACACCGGCCGCCACGGCGACCAGTCCGAGCCGCCGCGGCTGGCGCAGCAGCTCACCGGCCCAGGCCCAGCGGCGTACGAAGAGCAGCGCGACGGCGACGAACACCAGCGACCACGCCATGCGGTGGGCCAGGATCTCCAGGGCTCCGGCCGGTTTGAGCAGGGGCCAGAACAGGGGCACCAGCCCCCACATCCCGTAGGCGGCGAAGCCGTTCAGCAGTCCTATCCGGTGCTCACCGTCGGATTTCGCGGCCACGACCCCTCCTTCTCGCCCGTGCGTCCGGCGTGGACGCGCGAGACGAAGGTAGCGTCGGCCACCCCCGGCTGTCATGCCCGTATCGCCATACGGTCATGACAGCCGTGGTGGGCGGCGTCAGGCGTCGAGTGCGGCGGCGACGGCCTCCGCCAGCGGCGTGGTGGGGCGGCCGGTCAGCCGGGACAGGTCGCCGGAGGAGACGACCAGTTCGCCCTTCTCGATCGAGGCGTCCACACCGGCCAGGATCGCGGCCAGGGGCGCCGGCAGGCCGGCGCCGGCCAGGATGCCGGTGAGCGCCTCCGTCGTGACCGGCCGGTAGGCGATCTCGCGGCCGGTGCGCCGGCTGAGCTCGGCCGCGTATTCGGCGAAGCTCCACGCCTCGTCGCCGCCCAGTTCGTACGTCGTGTTCTCGTGCCCTTCCCCGGTCAGCACGGCCACCGCCGCGGCGGCGTAGTCGGCGCGGGAGGCCGACGAGATCCGGCCGTCACCGGCGGCCTGCACGACCGCGTCGTGCTCCAGCACCGGCGCCAGGTTCTCGGTGTAGTTCTCGTGGTACCAGCCGTTGCGCAGCAGGCTGTAGGGCAGGCCGGAGGCGAGCAGGACCTCCTCGGTGGCCCGGTGGTCGTCGGCCAGCGCGGCCGTCAGGGCGCCCGGGGCGCTGGTGTAGGCGAGAAGCGCCACGCCGGCCGCCTTCGCCGCGTCGATCACGACCGTGTGCTGCCGCACCCGGCCCTTGTCGAACTCGTTGCCCGAGATCAGCAGGACCTTGTCGCCGCTGGTGAACAGGTTGTCGAAGCTCTCGGGCGTGTTGTAGTCGGCGACGGCGACGCGCACTCCGCGGGCGGCGAACCCGGCGGCCTTCGCCTCGTCGCGCACGACGGCGGTGATCTGTTCCGCCGGGACCTTCTCCAGCAACTGCTCCACCACGTGACGGCCGAGATGTCCGGTGGCTCCGGTGACGACGATGCTCATGATGCGGAACTCCTTGTGGGATGCCTTGATGCACTCACCGTAGGAGCTGCGCTTACCAAGCGAAAGTACCCACTTTGAAGTAAGGTACTGGCATGCTGGTAAGCGGGAAGTCCCTGGACGCCGAGGCGATGTGCCCCCACCGTCTCGTCCTCGAACACGTCACCAGTCGCTGGGGCGTGCTCGCTCTCATCGAGCTGCTGGAGCGGCCGTACCGGTTCAGCGAACTCCGCCGCGCCATCGGTGCCTACGGCGGCCGGGGCGTCAGCGAGAAGATGCTCACCCAGACCCTCCAGACCCTGGAGCGCGACGGGCTGGTCCACCGGGACGCCAAGCCGGTCATCCCGCCCCGCGTCGACTACTCCCTGACCGCCCTCGGCCGCGAGGCGGCGGAGCAGGTGCGGGCCCTCGCCCGGTGGACCGACGACCGCATGGCCCAGGTGGAACAGGCCCGTCGCACGTACGACGAGAACCGCCGGGCACGCGACGAGGCCCGGGAAATCCAGTCCCGGGCCTCGTGAGACGCGGACGGTCTCAGCCGACGACCGTCCAGGTGTCCCCGCCCGCCAGCAGCGCCGCCAGGTCGCCCTTGCCGCGCTGTTCGACGGCGGTGTCGAGCTGCTCGGCCAGCTGCGCGTCGTAGACCGGACGTTCGACCGAACGGAACACCCCGACCGGCGTGTGGTGCAGGGTGTCCGGGTCGGCCAGCCGGGACAGGGCGAAGGCGGTGGTGGGGGACGCGGCGTGGGCGTCGTGCACCAGGATGTCCGCCTCGTTCTCCGGCGTCACCGTCACCACCCTCAGGTCACCCGACCGTCCGTCGCGTACGACACCTCTCGCGCCGTCGGTGCCGAAGCGGATCGGCTGCCCGTGCTCCAGCCGGATCAGCGCCTCCTCGGCCTGCTGCTTGTCCTTCAGAGTGTCGAAGGCGCCGTCGTTGAAGATGTTGCAGTTCTGGTAGATCTCGATCAGCGCGGTGCCCGGGTGGTCGGCGGCGGCGCGCAGCACCTCGGTGAGGTGCTTGCGGTCGGAGTCGATCGTGCGCGCCACGAAGGTCGCCTCCGCGCCGAGCGCCAGCGACACCGGGTTGAACGGCGCGTCGAGCGAACCCATCGGCGTC
The DNA here is from genome assembly GCF_009865385.1 of Streptomyces sp. SID486. Lineage (GTDB taxonomy): Bacteria > Actinomycetota > Actinomycetes > Streptomycetales > Streptomycetaceae > Streptomyces. Next base: position 6,598 of record NZ_WWJT01000694.1, read on the forward strand.
GACTTGGTGACCTTGCCCACCTCGGAGGTCGGCGAGTACTGGCCCTTGGTCAGGCCGTAGATCCGGTTGTTGAACAGCAGGATCTTCAGGTTGACGTTGCGGCGCAGGGCGTGGATCAGGTGGTTGCCGCCGATGGACAGGGCGTCGCCGTCACCGGTGACGACCCACACGCTCAGGTCCCGGCGGGAGGAGGCCAGGCCGGTCGCGATCGCCGGGGCGCGGCCGTGGATGGAGTGCATCCCGTAGGTGTTCATGTAGTAGGGGAACCGGGAGGAGCAGCCGATGCCGGAGACGAAGACGATGTTCTCCTTCGCCAGCCCCAGCTCGGGCATGAAGCCCTGCACGGCCGCGAGGATCGCGTAGTCACCGCAGCCCGGGCACCAGCGCACCTCCTGGTCCGACTTGAAGTCCTTCATCGACTGCTTGGCCTCGGCCTTGGGAACCAGCTGCAGCAGCCCGTTGCCGGTGTCAGTCATCGATGGCCTCCTTCAGCGCCGCGGCGAGCTGTTCCGCCTTGAACGGCATGCCGTTGACCTGGTTGTACGAGTGGGCGTCCACCAGGTACTTCGCCCGGACGAGGGTGGCGAGCTGCCCGAGGTTCATCTCGGGGATGACCACCTTGTCGTAGCTCTTCAGGACCGCGCCGAGGTTGCGCGGGAAGGGGTTGAGGTGGCGCAGGTGGGCCTGGGCGATCGGCTCGCCGGCCGCGCGCAGCCGCCGTACCGCCGCCGTGATCGGGCCGTAGGTGGAACCCCAGCCGAGGACCAGGGTCCGCGCGCCGTGCGGGTCGTCGACCTCCACGTCCGGGACCTCGACACCGTCGATCTTGGCCTGGCGGGTGCGGACCATGAAGTCGTGGTTGGCCGGGTCGTAGGAGATGTTGCCCGTGCCGTCCTGCTTCTCGATACCGCCGATGCGGTGCTCCAGCCCCGGCGTACCCGGGATCGCCCAGGGCCGGGCCAGGGTCTGCGGGTCCCGCTTGTACGGCCAGAACACCTCGGTACCGTCCGCGAGCGTGTGGTTCGGTCCGGAGGCGAACCGCACCCGCAGGTCGGGCAGCTCGTCCAGATCGGGGACGCGCCACGGCTCGGAGCCGTTGGCCAGGTAGCCGTCCGACAGCAGCATCACCGGCGTGCGGTACGTCAGCGCGATCCGGGCCGCCTCGACGGCGGCGTCGAAGCAGTCGGCCGGGGTCTTCGGCGCGACCACCGGCACCGGCGCCTCACCGTTGCGGCCGTACATCGCCTGCAGCAGGTCGGCCTGCTCGGTCTTGGTCGGCAGCCCCGTCGACGGGCCGCCGCGCTGGATGTCCACCACCAAAAGGGGCAGCTCCAGCGACACCGCGAGGCCGATGGTCTCGCTCTTCAGCGCCACGCCCGGCCCGGACGTCGTCGTCACCGCCAGCGAACCGCCGAACGCCGCGCCGAGCGCCGCGCCGATGCCCGCGATCTCGTCCTCGGCCTGGAAGGTGCGGACGCCGAAGTTCTTGTGCTTGCTCAGCTCGTGCAGGATGTCCGAGGCCGGCGTGATCGGGTACGACCCGAGGAACAGCGGCAGATCCGCCTGCCGGGACGCCGTGATCAGGCCGTAGGCCAGGGCGAGGTTGCCGGAGATGTTGCGGTAGGTGCCGACGGGGAACGCCTTGGCGGCGGGGGCGACCTCGTAGGAGACGGCGAAGTCCTCGGTCGTCTCGCCGAAGTTCCAGCCGGCGCGGAACGCGGCGATGTTGGCCTCCGCGATGTCCGGCTTCTTGGCGAACTTCGACTTCAGGAACTTCTCGGTGCCCTCGGTGGGCCGGTGGTACATCCAGCTCAGCAGGCCCAGCGCGAACATGTTCTTGCTGCGCTCGGCCTCCTTGCGGGAGAGGGCGAACTCCTTCAGCGCCTCGACGGTGAGCGTGGTCAGCGGCACCGGGTGCAGGCTGTAGCCGTCGAGCGAGCCGTCCTCCAGCGGGGAGGCGTCGTACCCGACCTTCTGCAGGGCACGCTTGGTGAACTCGTCGGTGTTGACGATGATCTCGGCCCCGCGCGGGATGTCGCCGATGTTGGCCTTCAGAGCGGCCGGGTTCATCGCGACGAGGACGTTGGGGGCGTCGCCGGGAGTGAGGATGTCGTGATCGGCGAAATGGAGCTGGAAGGACGAGACACCCGGAAGGGTGCCGGCGGGTGCGCGGATCTCGGCGGGAAAGTTCGGAAGGGTGGAGAGGTCGTTGCCGAAGGAAGCGGTCTCCGAGGTGAACCGGTCACCGGTGAGCTGCATGCCGTCACCCGAGTCCCCCGCGAACCGGATGATCACCCGGTCCAGGCGCCGCACGTCCTTCGCTCCGCCCGGATTGCGCTGCTCTCCCACGACGGTTCCGTCGGTCTGCTCCGCTGGGCTGCTGACCTGGCTGGTCACTGAACTGGACCTCCTTCGAGGCGGCTGTCCGGGGTCGGTCGTCCCACGGACCGTCCCAGATCAACCCTACGTCGGTTAGGGTCGCCTTCCCGAGGCCGTCCGTGGATCGGACGGCATTCGAGACGGCCTGTCGCGCTGACTTCACATCATGTCCCGCATCGCCGGGGCGCCGCTCAAGGCGCTCCCCGCGCGTTCCCAGGTTCTCCCCTACGGCTGCTCCCAGGGCCCCCGGCCGCCCCCTACGGCTGTCCCCAGGGCTCCCGGCCGCCCCCTAGGGGGCTCGTGGGCTGGGCGTCCGGGTGAGCCCTGGCACCGCGGCGGGTGGCCGGCGCGGTGCCGACACGGCCGGGCCGCTAGGAGTTCAGGTAGGTGAGAACGGCCAGAACCCGCCGGTGGTCGCCGTCGCTCGGCGTCAGGCCGAGCTTCAGGAAGATGTTGCTGACGTGCTTCTCCACGGCGCCGTCACTGACCACCAGCTGCCGGGCGATCGCCGAGTTCGTCCGCCCCTCCGCCATCAGGCCGAGCACCTCGCGCTCCCGGGGCGTGAGCCCCGTCAGCACGTCCTGCTTGCGGCTGCGGCCCAGCAACTGCGCGACCACCTCAGGGTCCAGCGCCGTGCCCCCGTCGGCGACCCGCACCACCGCGTCGACGAACTCCCGGACGTCCGCGACCCGGTCCTTGAGCAGGTAGCCCACTCCCCGGCTGGAACCGGCCAGCAATTCGGTGGCGTAGCGCTCCTCCACGTACTGCGACAGCACCAGCACCCCGAGCCCGGGGTGCTGGCGGCGCAGGGCCACGGCGGCCCGGACGCCCTCGTCGGTGTGGGTCGGCGGCATCCGTACGTCCGCCACGACCACGTCGGGCAGTTCGCCCCGGCCGTCCAGGTCGGCGATGGTCTTCATCAGCGCGTCCGCGTCGCCGACACCGGCCACCACGTCGTGCCCGCGGTCGGTCAGCAACCGGGTCAGGCCCTCTCTGAGCAGCACTGAATCCTCGGCGATGACCACCCGCACGACTTTGTCCTCCACGATCTCCCGGCCCCCCACACCCGATTCCGCGGCGCCGCCCGTGCGCGTCCGTGCCTGCCGCACGTGCGCGTGCGCGCGCGTGCGTGGCAGTGCGCGACGTGCGTCCGCAGTGTCCCCGTCGTCCGTGACGTGCGTCGTCCGTGACGTCCTACACGGTCCAGCATTCCAGTAAACGGGCCGTACCGCCGCCGTACCGGGGGAATGGGACGGCGGGGTCGCGTGGCGGCGGACCGGAACTCACGTCAGCCGCGCGTGCGCCAGGGCAGTTCCGCGATCACCCGGGTGGGACCACCGGCCGGGGAGTCGACCAGCAGGATGCCGTCGACCGCGTCCAGGCGCGAGGCGAGACCGGCCAGCCCGGAGCCCCGCGCGGCCTCGGCGCCGCCCACGCCGTCGTCGGTCACCTGGACCATCAGCCGGTCCTCCGTCCGCCACACGTCCACCGCGGCGCCGCGGGCCCCGCTGTGCTTGCTGACGTTCTGCAGCAGCTCGGAGACGGTGAAGTAGGCGATGCCCTCGATGGCCGGCGCCGGGCGGGCCGGGAGGTCGACCTCCACCCGCACCGGCACCGTGCAGCGGGAGGCGACGGCCGACAGGGCGGCGTCCAGGCCGCGGTCGGTGAGCACGGCCGGGTGGATGCCCCGGGCCAGGTCCCGCAGCTCCTGGAGGGCCGTCTTCACCTCGCCGTGCGCCTCCTCGACCATGTGGGCCGCAGCCCGCGGGTCCTCCCGCAGCTTCTCCTTCGCCAGCCCCAGGTCCATCGCCAGACCGACCAGCCGGGCCTGCGCGCCGTCGTGCAGGTCCCGCTCGATCCGGCGCAG
>NZ_WWJT01000695.1 GCF_009865385.1 Streptomyces sp. SID486
GCCGAGCCGAGCCGAGCCGAGCCGAGCCGAGCTGAGCCGCGCCGAGCCGAGCCGAGCCGAGCCGAGCCGCGCCGAGCCGAGCCGAGCTGAGCCGAGCTGAGCCGAGCCGCGCCGAGCTGAGCCGCGCCGAGCCGAGCTGAGCCGCGCCGAGCCGCGTCCCGCCGTGCCGCTTCCGGCAGGGCGCCACTCGGCTGCCGCGACGGGCGCAGGAGGTCGTGCCGTGACGGGCGCAGGCGGCCGTGTCGCGGTGCGCGCGCGTGCCGTGTCGCGGTGCGCGCAGGTGGGTCCGTCACGGTGCGCGCAGGTGGGTCTGTCGGGGTGGACGCCGGGGAGAGCCCGTCACGGTGCGCGCAGGGGGGTCCGTCGGGGCGCTGGTCAGGGCCGGTCCGCCGGGGCGGTGCGGTCGCGGCAGGGAAGCGCGTCGGTCATCGCGGGCCACATGCGGGCGATGCCCAGCAGGGTCTCGGTACTGCCGTGCACCACTCCGGGCAGGGGGCGCGGGTCGGACGGTGGCATGCCGCCCAGTACCGCCCGGCGTGCCTGGCCCACGGCACCGGCGAGCGCGGCGGACGCGAGCCGGTCGTCGCGCACCCCTGCCCGTCGTGCGTGCCGGTGCGCCTGCTCGTAGGCGTCCGGCTGGACGTACGGCTGAAGCGTGAGCAGCGCGTCGTACGTCTCGATGGTCTGCCGGTGCGCCTGCAGGGACGGCGGACAGCGCGGCCACAGCACCTCCTGGAGCCGGGTCCGGCGGGGGCTGGCGAGGGCCACGTGGGGCACCGCCACGACAAGGTCCCGCCACAGCGGCCACAGCCGCCAGGTGGTCCGCAGCGCGGTGGCCGCCCGGGCCGTGGCGGTCGCGGTCGGCACCAGCAGGGAGGCCGCCCGCAGGAAGCCGTGCACACCCATGATCACGGACAGGTAGGGGAGCAGGCCAGGCGCGAGGCCGTAGAGGACGGGGAGGTAACCGCCCCAGAAGACGAGAGCGAGTACGCTGCCCGCCGCGAACAGCCGCAGTGACCAGACGAGATCACGCTCCGTCGTGCGCAGGCTGTACCGCCAGCAGACCACGAGGGCGACGGCGTCCCCCAGGATGTGGGCGACGACGAGGATCAGCCAGTAGGCGCCCGCGGCGGAGGCCGGCCGCTGGGCGGCCACCGTCCCCGCGGGCGAGGGGGCGACCCGCAGCAGATCCAGCACGAGCAACGACGCCAGGGCCGCCGTGAGCCCCACCGCGACACAGCGGCGCAGGCGCGGGGCACGGCCCGCGTCGAGCACGAAGAGAAGGACCAGTCCCGCGCTCAGGACCCCGATCAGATTGCGGGCGAGGGTCACCGCGTGGACGTGGACGCCGAGGGACGTCAGCCCGGTGACGATCCGGGGTTGGAAGAGGGTGATGGCGGTGGTCGCCGCCAGCACGGTCACCCACAGCCCGCGCAGCCGGGGCTGCCGCAGCGCGGGCCGGGCACGCCAGACCAGGGCGGACCACAGCATGAGGACGCTGACGAGTCCGACCCTGGCGGCCAGCTCACTCACCGGCATCGGCCGTCACTCCCAGGAACGCGCCGAGACGCCCCAGGGGACCGGCCACCGGGCCCGCCGTCCCGGCGCTCTGGATCAGGCTGGCGATCATCTCGGCTTCTTGTTCCTCGGTGGTCGTGTAACTGGTCCTGGCCATCAGCCGCCTGACGAGCTGCGGCTGTGGATCGGTCAGGAGCCGGCCGGCCGGCAGGTCACCGCCGCCCGCGACGCCGAGGACGGTCCGGTGGTGGTCGCACAGCACATGGCCGATCTCGTGGAGGATGATGTGCTCGCGGTGCAGCGGCGCGGTCCTGGCCTCGTAGAAGACGTAGTCGGCGTCGTCCGTGCCCAGCCAGAGCCCGCACGCCCCCGTGTCCGCCGCCTGCTCGGGCAGCTCCCGCAGCACGAGCGGGCGCCCTCTGAGCTCCTCCACCCGCGTACGGAGCGCCTCCAGGGAAAGCGACCGCTGCACCCCGAGATCACGCAGGATCGCGGTGCACCGGCGCCGCAGCGCGGCGTACTCGCTCGTTCTCCTCACCTGTCGTGTCACCCCTGTTCGCTGTTCTCACCGTTCTCACCGGCCGGAACGGCTGGGGCGTCTCTCCGTCTCCGTTCCGTCGGACAGGGCGCCCACGACGGGCGCACCCCACCCGTCTCCGACTCGCTCGGAGACCTCCTCGCCGGTGGAGCGGTCCGGCCGTGAAACACCCTGCCGGTACACGGAGATGGCCGAGTACGGCGTGGCCAACCTAAGCAGGTCGTCCGCCCTCTTGCACACGCCTGCCGCCCCTTTCGGACGCCGTTTGGCGAAAACCGTCTCCTGCCCGGCACGCCCGTCTCCGGCTCGGCACACCCGGTGGGGCGACGGGCGACCGGCACGTCGATCACCTCCTCCTGTGAGTGGCGTCACAGGGCGATGGGGGCGTCGTGGGCGGCCCGCCGTCGCCCCAGCGACGTCGCCGCGGGCGGCCGGCCCGTGGGACGAGCGCCGCACCACGGGTCTCCGCGGACCGCCTACCCTTGAACGCATGACCAGCAGCAGCGACCGGAGCCCGGCAGTGGACGTTCCCGCCCCCAAGAGTTACGAGATCCGCACCTACGGGTGCCAGATGAACGTCCACGATTCCGAGCGATTGGCCGGGCTGCTCGAAGAGGCCGGATATGTACGGGCCCCCGAGGGGGCGGACGGCGACGCGGACGTCGTCGTCTTCAACACCTGCGCGGTGCGGGAGAACGCCGACAACCGGCTGTACGGCAACCTCGGCCGGCTGGCGCCGAGGAAGACGTCCCGCCCCGGTATGCAGATCGCGGTCGGCGGCTGCCTGGCCCAGAAGGACCGGGACACCATCGTGAAGAAGGCGCCCTGGGTGGACGTCGTCTTCGGCACGCACAACATCGGCAAGCTGCCCGTCCTGCTGGAGCGCGCCCGCGTCCAGGAAGAGGCGCAGGTCGAGATCGCCGAGTCGCTGGAGGCGTTCCCCTCCACGCTGCCGACCCGCCGCGAAAGCGCGTACGCGGCCTGGGTCTCCATCTCCGTCGGCTGCAACAACACGTGCACCTTCTGCATCGTCCCGGCCCTGCGCGGCAAGGAGAAGGACCGCCGTCCCGGCGACATCCTCGCCGAGATCGAGGCCCTCGTCGCAGAGGGCGTCTCGGAGATCACGCTGCTCGGCCAGAACGTCAACGCCTACGGCTCCGACATCGGCGACCGCGAGGCGTTCAGCAAGCTGCTGCGCGCGTGCGGCACCATCGAGGGGCTGGAGCGCGTCCGCTTCACCTCCCCGCACCCGCGCGACTTCACCGACGACGTGATCGAGGCCATGGCCGAGACGCCGAACGTGATGCCGCAGCTGCACATGCCGCTCCAGTCCGGCTCGGACACCGTCCTGAAGGCGATGCGCCGCTCGTACCGCCAGGAGCGGTACCTCGGGATCATCGAGAAGGTGCGGGCCGCCATCCCGCACGCCGCGATCACCACCGACATCATCGTGGGCTTCCCCGGCGAGACCGAGGAGGACTTCGAGCAGACGCTGCACGCCGTCCGCGAGGCCCGGTTCGCCCAGGCGTTCACCTTCCAGTACTCCAAGCGCCCCGGCACCCCCGCCGCGACCATGGACGGCCAGATCCCCAAGGAGGTCGTCCAGGCGCGGTACGAGCGGCTTGTCGCCCTCCAGGAGGAGATCTCCTGGGAGGAGAACAAGAAGCAGGTCGGCCGCACGCTGGAGCTGATGGTCGCGGAGGGCGAGGGCCGCAAGGACGGTGCCACCCACCGCCTCTCCGGCCGCGCCCCCGACAACCGCCTCGTCCACTTCACCAAGCCGGACGAGGACGTGCGCCCGGGTGACGTCGTCACCGTGGAGATCACCTACGCCGCTCCGCACCACCTCCTCGCCGAGGGCCCCGTCCTCGGCGTGCGCCGCACGCGCGCGGGCGACGCGTGGGAGAAGCGGACCGCCGCCGAGGCCGCCAAGCCGGCGGGCGTCATGCTCGGCCTGCCGAAGATCGGGGTGCCGGAGCCGCCGGTCGCCACGGGCAGCGGCTGCGGCTGCGACTGAGGTCCCGGTACGGGGATCGGCTGCGGCTGCGAGCGACGTCCCGGTACGGGGATCGGCTGCGGCTGCGACCGAGGTCCCGGCGCGGGGGTCGGCTGTGGCTGTGGATGCGGCCGAGGTCCCGGCCACAAACTCGGCCGCATGGTGCCGTGGTCCCCGCCGGGCGGTGACGGCGGTGACGGGTCCCGTCGTCGGGGGCTCCTCGGCCACCGCCGCCCACGCGACCGCTCGTACGGTGACCGGTCGACCGGCCTGTTGATCGAGGAGTGACGCGGCGCCCGCCCGCCGCGTTACGCTGCCGATCATGCTTGTCGCCGCCGCCGTCTGCCCCTGCCCGCCGCTGCTCGTGCCCGAGGTCGCCGCGGGTGCCGCGCCCGAACTGGACGCCGCGCGCGCGGCCTGCTCGGACGCGCTCGGTGTGCTCGCCGCCGGCCGCCCGGATCTGCTCGTGGTCCTCGGCACCGCCGGCCAGGGCGGCCGTGGCCCGTTCCCGCAGGGCACCCCGGGCACCTTCCGCGGCTTCGGGGTCGACCTCGACGTCCGTCTGGGGCCCGCCGCCCGTCCCGCGCCGGAGCGTGAGCTGCCTACCTCGCTGGCCGTCGGCGCCTGGCTGCTGGAGCGGACCGGGTGGGCCGACGCCCCCGTCGAGGGACTCGGCGTCGCGGAGACGCTGGAGCCGGAGCGGTGTGCGGAAACCGGGCGGGAGCTCGCAGGCCGGGCCGCGCGGGTGTGCCTGCTGGTGATGGGGGACGCCAGCGCCTGCCGCACGCTCAAGGCACCGGGATACCTGGACGAGCGGGCGGCGCCCTTCGACGCGGCGGCGGCCAGGGCGCTCGGCACGGCGGACGTGGCGGCCCTGCGGGCGCTCGACCCCGAGCTCGCCGCGGAACTGAAGGCCGCCGGGCGTGCTCCCTGGCAGATCCTGGCCGGGGCGGCGGAGAACACGGGCCTCGCCGGCAGCCTGCTGTACGAGGACGCACCGTACGGCGTGGGCTACCTGGTCGCCGCCTGGTCCTGACCGGCGATCCTCAGACGCACGATTCGTGACAGCCGCCGGACGGCCGGGAGCCGTGGCGCTCCTCGGTCGTCCTCGGCCGTCCGCCGTCGTCCTCGGGCGTCCGTGCCGTTGCTCTCGGCCGTCCGCCGTTGTCCTCGGGCGTCCGTGCCGTTGCCCTCGGCCGTCCGCCGTCGTCCGTGCCGTTGCTCTCGGCCGTCCGCGCAAACCCCCTGCCGCGTCCGCCGCCCGCCTGCCGCCGCTGTCCTCCGTCCCTTGCCGCCGCCGCTCCTCTGTCGTGCCGCAAGAACATCCGCTGCGCCGCAAGGACGCCTGCTGTGCCGCGGGGCGTCCGCAGGGAACGCAGGGAACGCAAGGCCGCAGGCCCGCAGGGCACGCAGGGCCGCAGAGAACGCAGCGATCGCAGAGCACGCAGGGAACGCAAGGCCGCAGGGCACGCAGAGACCTCCGGGGGCACCGCCGCGCGATCACCGGCGACGCCCCCGGAGGTCCCGGCTCACGAAGCCGGGGGCGGTCCCTCCGGGTGGGTCGGGGTCATCGGGTCGGGGGGCGTCGTCTGCGGACCGTCCTTGTGCGCGAGACGGTCCATCGCCTCCTTGGCCTTGCCCGTGCCCGCCTGGATCTTGTCGCTGTACTTGTGTTTGGTCCGGTCGTCGACGGCCTTCGCGGCCTTGTCGAGCCCGTGCTGGACCTTGTCCCCGTGCTGCCGCGCAAGGTCCGAGACCTTGTCCTTGGCCGGTCCCAGCTTGGCCTTCATGTTGTCCATCAGACCCATGGTCCACCTTCCCTCGCGGGGCAGTTACCTGCGGGCGCCCTCGCCGGCCTCGCTGTCGGCGGCCTCTCCGGCGGACTGCTGCCGGGGAATCCCGGTGCCCTCGGACCCGTCGTCCGTACCGGCGTCCGACCGTACGGCCTCGTCATCGCGTCCGTCCCCGACGGCCTCCGTGACCTCCGCCGCCCCGGCTTCCCCCGTTTCCGCCGACTCCGTCCGGCCCGTCCGCTCCGACTCGGCCGCTTCCGCTTCCGCTTCCGGTTCCGTGCCGGTCCGTGCCGCCGCGTCCGAGACCTCCGGAGTCGCCTTCGACCTGCCGAGAAGCCGTGCAAAAACGCCCATATTCACTCCATACGGTACTCGTGCGGGCGAATTCCCGCGTCGCCCGGTGCGTACGACTGCGCCGCCCGGGCCACCGCCTCCCGTGAACGGACCGGCGGTACCTCCCCACGGGCAACGACGCGGGACCCGCGCTGTCACGTAACTCGTTCGAGACCCCGTCCGGAGGTTTGCGAGACTGGTGCCGTGAGCAGTGCACCCCTCGCCCCCCGCGTCATCGCCGTCGTCGGACCCACCGCGGCCGGAAAGTCCGATCTCGGCGTCTTCCTGGCCCAGCAGCTGGACGGCGAGGTCGTCAACGCCGACTCGATGCAGCTGTACCGCGGGATGGACATCGGTACCGCCAAGCTGACGCCCGAGGAGCGGGGCGGCGTCCCGCATCACCTGCTGGACATCTGGGACGTGACCGTCACCGCGTCGGTCGCCGAGTACCAGAGACTCGCCCGCGAGCGGATCGACGCGCTGCTCGCGGAGGGCCGCTGGCCGATCCTGGTGGGCGGCTCCGGCCTCTACGTCCGTGGGGCGGTCGACAACCTGGAGTTCCCCGGCACCGACCCGGAGATCCGGGCCCGGCTGGAGGAGGAGCTGGCGCTGCGCGGCCCGGGCGCGCTGCACGCCCGGCTGGCCGCCGCCGACCCGGAGGCCGCCCGTGCGATTCTCCCGAGCAACGGCCGCCGTATCGTCCGGGCGCTGGAAGTGATCGAGATCACCGGCCAGCCCTTCACGGCCAATCTGCCGGGCCACGACTCCGTCTACGACACCGTCCAGATCGGCGTCGACGTGGCCCGTCCGGAGCTCGACGACCGCATCGCGCGGCGCGTCGACCGCATGTGGGACGAGGGCCTCGTCGACGAGGTGCGCGCGCTGGAGGCGCAGGGCCTGCGCGAGGGGCGCACGGCGTCGCGCGCGCTCGGCTACCAGCAGGTCCTCACGGCACTCGCCGGGGGATGCACCGAAGCGGAAGCGCGGGCCGAGACCGTGCGTGCCACCAAGCGCTTCGCGCGCCGCCAGGATTCCTGGTTCAGGCGCGATCCCCGGGTGCACTGGTTGAGTGGGGCCGCCGCGGACCGCGGGGAACTTCCGCACCAGGCCCTGGCGTTGCTCGAACGACCGGTCACAGCCTGATCACGTCATGGCATCGGGATGCGCCGCCGGTCATCGCGGCTCCCGGCGCCGTGCCATCATCGAGCTTCGATCGACCAAGTGGAGCCTAGTTGGGAGGGCGCGTGGCGATGGAGGCCGGCCCTCGCGACACCGCACGAAGTACCGAGCAGCTCGTCACCGAGGGTGACGATCCGCGCAGGGGCGAGGGGTGCCCGGGCGAGGACGCACCCGACGGTGCCGGCCTGGCCGGGAACCCCCCGACCATGGATCACCCGGCCGCGGCTCACCCGACCTCGGATCACCCGGCCGCGGGCCGCCTGGCCGAGGGCCGTTCCACCGCGGACCACCTGGCCGTGGTCCATCCGGCCCGGGACGCCTTGGCCGAGGACCGCCCGGCCACGGACCACCTGGCCGAGGACTCTTTCGTCGCGGACCGGCTGGCCGACGACGGACCCGACGACACCGCCGGCGGCGTCACCGCCGACGGACCGGCGCCCGAGGAGCTGTACCCGGGCGGCCCCGAGGTCGAGGTGGAGCTGCGCCCGCAGCGCCGGCTGCGCATCTGGCAGCTCGCCCCCATCGTGGCCCTCGCCGCCGTCGGCTCCCTGATGTTCGCCTTCCCGCTGGCCTTCGACTTCGGCGACAGCGGCGCGGTGATCGCCATGCTCGGTCTGCTGATCTGCTCCTGCGCGGCCGGCTGGGGCATGATGGCCGCGCGCAGGGTGGGCTACACCTGGCCGGGTCTGCCGAGCCGGGGCTCGGGCCGCCGCCCCGACTGGCGCGTCGTCGTCGGGTACGTCGTCCTGGTGGCCGTAGTGGTCGTCCTCGCCGTCTGGCGAGTGGCCCGGCTGCGCTGAGGCTCCCGGCGCGGGCGTCCGGAAACACCCACGGGCGGCCGCCGCACCGGTACCGGACCGGCGCCCCCACCGGCCCCTCCCTCCCTTCGGCCCGCTGTCGGAGCGACCCCGTACGATCGAGGAATGAGCACTCCGATCGCCTTCCTCAAGGGGCACGGCACCGAGAACGACTTCGTGATCATTCCGGACCCCGAGAACGCCCTCGACCTCTCCCCGGCCGCCGTCGCCTCCCTGTGCGACCGCCGGGCGGGCATCGGTGGCGACGGGGTGCTGCACGTCGTACGGTCCGCGGCACACCCCGAGGCCCGGGCGATGGCCGGCGAGGCCGAGTGGTTCATGGACTACCGCAACGGTGACGGCTCCGTCGCCGAGATGTGCGGCAACGGAGTCCGTGTGTTCGCGCGCTATCTCCAGCACGCCGGACATGTGGCCGAAGGCGACCTCGCCATCGCCACGCGCGGGGGCGTGAAGCAGGTGCACCTCGCGAAGAACGGTGACGTCACCGTCGGCATGGGCCGTGCGCGCCTCCCCGAAGGGGACGTCAATGTGGCCGTCGGCGAGCGGACCTGGCCCGCGCGGAACGTGAACATGGGCAACCCCCACGCCGTCGCCTTCGTGGCCGACCTGGCGCACGCCGGCGACCTGTACAGCGCGCCTCCGGTCAGCCCGTCGACCGCCTACCCAGACGGTGTGAACGTCGAGTTCGTCGTCGACCGCGGCCCCCGTCACGTCGCCATGCGCGTACACGAGCGCGGCTCCGGCGAGACCCGCTCGTGCGGCACGGGCGCGTGCGCCGTCGCCGTGGCCGCCGCCCGCCGGGACGGCACCGACCCGGCCGTCACCGGCACCCCGGCGACGTACACCGTCGACGTGCCCGGCGGGCGCCTGGTCATCACCGAGCGGCCCGACGGCGAGATCGAGATGACCGGTCCCGCGGTGATCGTCGCCGAGGGCGTGATCGACGCCGACTGGCGGGCCCGTACGCTCGGCTGAGGCGGGCGGAGCGTGGCCGGGGACCGTCCCGGCCACCCGGTCCGGCGGTCGCGGAGGTCCGAATGCGGCCCGGAGGCCGGAACGGTTCGAAACCGCGGACGAGTGCGGGGCACGTGACGCAAAATCTAAACCTCGTTTCCATCGCTCGAACGGGTGATCCGTTTCACGCTCGGCGAGAGGCGGTCGGTCGCACGTGGTGGGCTCGGTAGCATCAAGCACCGGCACGGACGGGGGAACGTCGCCATCCCTGAGCACCGTGTGCCCTGGGGCTCCGTCCGCCGGTCCACGAGCCGGAGGTGCCCATGAGTGCGGAGGCCACGAACCCTGCGACGGCTGGCCCGGTAGCGCCCGCAGCGCCACAAGCGATCACGGCGTCCCCGGCGCCGCGGAGAAAATCCCGGCCCCGGATCGACCTGCGCCGGCTCGGCCGCGCCGCGCTGCTCGGCCCCACCGCCCGCGGCAAGCTGCCCGACGCCATCGGCCACGTCGTGGAGGCGCACCGCGCCCACCACCCCGACGCCGACCTCGAACCCCTGCGCCGCGCCTACGTCCTGGCGGAGTCCTCCCACCGCGGCCAGATGCGCAAGAGCGGCGAGCCGTACATCACCCACCCGCTCGCCGTCACCCTGATCCTCGCCGAACTCGGCGCCGAGACGACGACGTTGACCGCCTCGCTGCTGCACGACACGGTCGAGGACACCGAGGTGACGCTGGAGCAGGTGGGGGAGCAGTTCGGGGAGGAAGTCCGATACCTGGTCGACGGCGTCACGAAACTGGAGAAGGTCGACTACGGAGCCGCCGCCGAGCCCGAGACCTTCCGCAAGATGCTCGTCGCCACCGGCAACGACGTGCGTGTGATGTCGATCAAACTCGCCGACCGGCTGCACAACATGCGCACCCTCGGCGTGATGCGCCCCGAGAAACAGGCACGGATCGCCAAGGTCACCCGAGACGTCCTCATCCCGCTCGCCGAACGCCTCGGTGTGCAGGCCCTCAAGACCGAGCTGGAGGACCTGGTCTTCGCCATCCTCCACCCCGAGGAGTACGAACACACCCGCGAGCTGATCGCGGAGAACGCCGCCCGCTCCGGCGACCCGCTCGCCGAGGTCGCCGACGAGATGCGCGGAGTGCTGCGCGAGGCCGACATCCCGGCCGAAGTCCTCATCCGGCCCCGGCACTTCGTCTCCGTCCACCGGGTGGCCCGCAAGCGCGGCCGACTGCGCGGCACCGACTTCGGCCGGCTGCTGGTGCTGGTGCAGGAGGACGCCGACTGCTACGCCGTCCTCGGCGAACTGCACACCTGCATGACCCCGGTGGTCTCGGAGTTCAAGGACTTCATCGCCGTACCGAAGTTCAACCTCTACCAGTCCCTGCACACCGCCGTCGCCCGCCCCGACGGCCAGGTCGTCGAAGTCCTCATCCGCACCCACCAGATGCACAAGGTCGCCGAAGCGGGTGTCGTGGCCCTCGGCAACCCGTACGCACCCGCGCCCCTCTCCGCACCCGCGCCCGAAACCCCCGCCGCCGGCACCCCCACGAGCGGCACCCCCACGAGCGGCACCCCCACGAGCGGAGCCACCGCGCCGGGCGTCGCCACGCCGGGCACCACCCCGTCCGGCACCACCCCGTCCGGCGCCGCCACCGCCGACGACGGCGTATCCGGGCCCGACGCCGCCGGCACCTCCGTCGACGGCGAGCGCGCCGACCCCACCCGTCCCGGCTGGCTCTCCCGCCTCCTCGACTGGCAGCAGGCCGCCCCGGACCCCGACACCTTCTGGTCCACCCTGCGCGAGGACCTCGCCCAGGACCGCGAGATCACCGTCTTCCGCCCCGACGGCGGCGCCCTCGGCCTGCCCGAGGGCGCCTCGTGCGTGGACGCCGCCTACGCGCAGTACGGCGAGGACGCCCACGCCTGCATCGGCGCCCGCGTCAACGGCCGCCTGGCCACCCTCAGCACGGTCCTGCGCGACGGCGACACGGTCCAGCTGCTCATGGGCCAGGACCCGGCCTCCGAGCCTTCCCGGGAGTGGCTGGACCACGCCCACACACCGGCCGCCCGCATCGCCATCCAGCGCTGGCTGGCGACCCATCCGGGCGGCGGCACCGACACGGGCACCGGAACCGACACGGGCACCGGAACCGACACGGGCACCGGAACCGGCACGAGCGGTGGGCCTTGTACGAGCGGTGGGCCCGGTACGGGCGCCGGTGCCGGCACGGTCGGCGGTCCCGGTGCGGTCGCCGGCACCGGCAGGAGCGGTGGGCCCGGCAGGGCCGAGCCGGGCGGCACCCGTACCGCCCGCGACGGGACCGCCGCCGGGCCCCACGCGGCACGGGCCGGGCACGGGGCCGTCGCGGACCACGCCACAGGCCGGTCCGCCCCCGCGTCCGCCACGTGGGCCGACGGCGACACCGGCACCGACGCGCCGGCCGGGGCGTCCGCAGCCGGGACCGGCACCCTCACCGGCGGTTCCTCCGCGCGGCCCACGGAAGCCCCTCACGCGCGGCCCGCGGACGGCGCCAGCCGTGCGCGCCCCGCGGACGGCGCCCTCCGCCCGCACCCCCGGCGCGCCGACGTCCTCGCGGACCGGCCGGGTGCCGCCGTACGGCTGGCCGGGTGCTGCACCCCGGTACCGCCGGACGAGATCACCGGGTTCGTGGTCCGCGGGGGAGTGGTGACCGTGCACCGCGCGCAGTGTGCCGCGGTGGCCCACATGACGAGCAGGGGGCGCCCGGAGATCGGCGTGCGCTGGGGGGACACCACGGAGTGCCGGGTCACCCTGGTCGCCGAATCGTTCGGCCGGCCCCATCTGCTCGCCGACCTCACCGAGGCGATCGCCCTGGAGGGCGCCGAGATCGTCTCCGCCACCGTCGAACCCCCCAGCCAGCAGCGGGTGCGCCACACCTACACCCTCCAGCTCCCCGACGCCGCCCACCTCCCGGCCCTGATGCGCGCCATGCGGGACGTACCGGGGGTGTACGACGTGAGCAGGGCGCAGCCGCAGGCCCCGGACTCCTGACGACGGCGTCCGGCTTACCCGTTCGGGTGGGCCGGGCGCGCGTCGCCGCCGCGGGGCGGGTGCGTCCTGGTAGCGGTGGTCCATGCCGCTCACCCCCCGCCCCCGCCCCCGTACCCAGCCCGAGGCCACCCCCCACCGGCCCTGCCCGCACCAGCCCGAGCCCTCCGGGCGCCGGATCCGGTCCAGGGTGTTCCGGCACCGGAGGGCGGCCCTGCTCGCCTCCGCCGTGTCCGTCTGCCTGGTCGCCGCCGCGGCCCCGGCCGAACCCCTCGGTGTCGGCGACCGGCTCTTCCCGTACCTGGGCAACCCGGGGTACGACGTCGCCGCGTACGACCTGTCCCTCACCTACCCCGGCAGCAACGACAAGCCGCTGGAGGCCGTCACCACCATCGACGCCTGGACCACCGCCGACCTGGAACACCTCAACCTCGACTTCGCGCACGGCACCGTCCGCTCCGTCGAGGTCGACGGGCGCCCCGCCCGCTTCGCGAGCGCGGGCGAGGACCTGGTCGTCACCCCGGAGCACCCCCTCGGCAAGCGCGGTTGGACCCGGATCACCGTGCGGCACACCAGCGACCCCGTCTCCGGCAAGGACCAGGAGGGCGGCTGGGTGCGCACCTCCGACGGTCTCGCCATGGCGAACCAGGCCGACGCCGCCCACCTGGTGTTCCCGTGCAACGACCATCCGTCCGACAAGGCGATGTTCACCTTCCGGATCACCGCGCCGAACGGCTACACCGCCGTCGCCAACGGCCTGCCCGTCGGAGCCGACCGGACCGGCGACACCACCACCTGGACCTACCGCACCCAGCACCCCATGGCCACCGAACTCGCCCAGGTGTCCATCGGCCGCTCCGCCGTGGTGCACCGCGACGGACCGCACGAGCTGCCCCTGCGCGACGTCGTGCCCGCCGCCGACCGCAAGGCCCTCGAACCGTGGCTCGCCAAGACGCCCGACCAGGTCGCCTGGCTGGAGAGCAAGGTCGGCCGGTACCCCTTCGAGACCTATGGCGTGCTCATGGCGCAGGCGTCCACGGGCTTCGAGCTGGAGACGCAGACCCTCTCCCTCTTCGAGAAGCAGCTGTTCACCGAGCCCGGCTACCCCAAGTGGTACATCGAGTCGATCATGGTGCACGAGCTGTCCCACCAGTGGTTCGGCGACAGCGTCACCCCGCGCAGCTGGTCCGACGTCTGGCTGAACGAGGGCCATGCCACCTGGTACGAGGCGCTGTACGCCGAGGAGACCGCGCAGCGGCCCATGGAGCAGCGGATGAAGGCCGCCTACGGTGCCTCCGACCGCTGGCGCGAGGCCGGCGGCCCGCCCGCCCGGCCCAAGGCACCGGCCCCGGGACAGAAGATCAGCATCTTCCGCCCGAACATCTACGACGGCGCCGCCCTCGCCCTCTACGCCCTGCGGCAGGAGATCGGCCGCCCGGCCTTCGAGCGGCTGGAGCGGATCTGGGTCCGGGAGCACCGCGACGCCACCGCCACCACGGCCGACTTCGTCCGACTGGCCTCGACCGTGGCCGGCCGCGACCTCAGCGGCTTCCTGGAGCCCTGGCTGTACGGTGCGAAGACCCCACCGATGCCCGGTCACCCCGACTGGAAGCCGACGGCGTCGGCCAAGGCGGCCGAGCCCCGCACCCGGCGATAACCCGGTGACGAGACGTGCCGTACCGTGCGACCATCTACCGGTCGGCGCGGACACGGGACGCGGGAATCTCCCGGGGTACCCGTGCGTTGAACAAGGCGAGCGGCCCGGATGGCCGCCGCACCGACGCCGTAACGGCACTCTCATCGACGTAAGGATCCAATGACCTCCTCTTCTTCCCCTTCCCAGGACACCAAGCGCCTCGCGCACGCCTACCCCGAGGGTCTTCGGGCCGATGCCCTGATGGAAGAGGACGTCGCCTGGAGCCACGAGATCGACGGCGAGCGTGACGGTGACCAGTTCGACCGCACCGAGCGCGCGGCCCTGCGCCGCGTGGTCGGTCTGTCCACCGAGCTGGAAGACGTCACCGAGGTCGAGTACCGCCAGCTCCGCCTGGAGCGGGTCGTGCTCGTCGGGGTGTGGACCACCGGCACCGCGCAGGACGCCGACAACTCCCTCGCGGAGCTGGCCGCCCTCGCGGAGACCGCGGGCGCCCTCGTGCTCGACGGCGTCATCCAGCGCCGTGACAAGCCCGACGCGGCCACCTACATCGGCTCCGGCAAGGCGCTGGAGCTGCGCGACATCGTCGTCGAAACGGGCGCGGACACCGTCATCTGCGACGGTGAACTGAGCCCCGGCCAGCTGATCCAGCTGGAGGACGTCGTCAAGGTCAAGGTCATCGACCGGACCGCCCTGATCCTGGACATCTTCGCCCAGCACGCCAAGTCCCGGGAGGGCAAGGCGCAGGTCGCGCTCGCGCAGATGCAGTACATGCTGCCGAGGCTGCGCGGCTGGGGCCAGTCGCTGTCCCGGCAGATGGGCGGTGGCCGCGGCGGCCTCGCCACGCGTGGCCCCGGTGAGACCAAGATCGAGACGGACCGGCGCCGGATCCGCGAGAAGATGGCGAAGATGCGCCGGGAGATCGCGGACATGAAGACCGGCCGCGAGATCAAGCGCCAGGAGCGCCGGCGCAACAAGGTGCCGTCCGTCGCCATCGCGGGCTACACCAACGCCGGCAAGTCCTCGCTGCTCAACCGCCTCACCGGCGCCGGCGTCCTGGTCGAGAACGCCCTGTTCGCGACCCTGGACCCGACCGTCCGCCGGGCGGAGACCCCGAGCGGCCGGCTGTACACGCTGGCGGACACCGTCGGCTTCGTCCGGCACCTGCCGCACCACTTGGTCGAGGCGTTCCGCTCCACCATGGAGGAGGTCGGCGACTCCGACCTCATCCTGCACGTGGTGGACGGCTCGCACCCCGTCCCGGAGGAGCAGCTCGCCGCCGTACGCGAGGTGATCCGGGACGTCGGCGCCACCGACGTACCCGAGATCGTCGTGATCAACAAGGCGGACGCGGCCGACCCGCTGGTCCTCCAGCGGCTGCTCAGGGTCGAGAAGCGCTCCATCGCCGTCTCGGCCCGCACCGGCCTTGGCATCGAGGAACTGCTCGCCCTGATCGACGACGAGCTGCCGCGCCCCTCGGTCGAGGTCGAGGCGCTCGTGCCCTACACGCACGGCAAGCTCGTCGCCCGCGCCCACACCGAGGGCGAGGTGATCTCCGAGGAGCACACCGCGGAGGGCACCCTGCTCAAGGTCCGGGTGCACGAGGAACTGGCTGCGGACCTGGCGCCCTACGCACCGGTCTCCGCGGCCTGACCCACCACGGCAGCACGAAGGCCCGCCACCCGGCTCGGGTGACGGGCCTTCGCCATGCCGCACAGCCCTTCGCCATGCGCACGGCCTCGCGCCTGGCGCGTCACGCGCCGCAGCACGCGCGACCGCGTCATGCGCACGGTCTCCGCGCCTGCCGGGTCGTGCGGACGGCCCTGCGCGCGACCGCCTCATGCGCACGGCCTCGCGCCTACCGCCTCATGCGCCGCCGCACGCCTACCGGCCGGCGAACTGCTTGCTCACCGACTCGTACACGCCCTTGGCGACGTCGCCCAGCCGGGGACCCGCCAGCCAGCCCGCGCTCACCGGCCCGATGGACGTGTTGGACACCAGCACGGGCTTGCCGTCGGAACCCGTCTCCACCCAGCCGCCGCCGGAGGAACCACCGGTCATCGTGCACCCGATGCGGTACATCGTCGGGTCGGCCTGCTCGATGGAGAGCCGGCCCGGCTTGTCCTGGCACTGGTACAGCAGCTGACCGTCGTACGGCGCCGCCGCCGGGTAGCCGGACGCGGTGATGCTCTGCACCTTCGCCACGGCCGGAGCGTCGAAGTTCACCGGCAGCGCCCCGCCGACCGTCTCCTCCAGCGACTTGCCGTCGCTGCCCTGCTCCGGCGTCACGTGGATGACAGCGAAGTCGTAGGAGGCGCCGTCGCCGCCCGTCTCGCCGCCCTTGTTGATCCACTGCTGCGAGGTCTTCGCCGCGTCGGCCCACCACACGCCGTACGGCGCGATCTCGGACCGGCTGGCGTTCTCCAGCTCGGCCGACGACCTGCCCTGGTCGTTGTACGACGGCACGAAGGCGAGGTTGCGGTACCAGCCGCCCTTCTTGCCGGCGTGCACACAGTGACCGGCCGTCCAGACGAGGTTGGACTTGCCCGGGTGCGCCGGATCCTGCACGACCGTCGCCGAGCACACCATGGTGCCGCCGGGAGCGTCGAAGAGCAGCTTCCCCGAGGTGGCCGCACTGCTGTGGTACGGAGGCGTGGCCGCCTTCGCCTGCACCGGCCGCGGGGTCGGGTCCGTCACCCCCTGGTCACCGGAGATGTCGTTGTCGTCGACGCCCTTGTCCGGGTCGTCGGCGTCACGCATCCGGTCCGGGTTCCACAGGCCCGCGATGATCGGGTTGACGAAGTCGTTGGCCTCGCGCAGCCAGTCGTCCTTGTTCCAGTTCTTCCAGGCGCCGTTCTTCCACTTGTCGATGTCGATCCCGTGCTCCTTGAGCCTCCGCTTCAGGTCGTCCGGGATCCTGATCTTTCCGTCGCCGGTGCCCGCCGCGGTCGCGGTGGCGGTCGGGTCGCCGTTGGCGTTGTCGTCACCGTCGCCGTTGCAGGCGGTGGCGGTCAGCGCCAGGGCCGAGACGAGAGCGACCGCCGTCAGCGAGGTCGAGGTGCGGCGACCGCCCCTTCCTCGCCGAACGGTGAACGACGGCCGTATGGATCGCATGTTCTTGACTCCCCTGCTGTGAAAGGAACTCGGCGCTCCGGCCCCGACACCGGCGGTGAACTCGTGGACGGTTCATGCCGGTCTCACGACCTTCCGGGAACGGCATCACACACTATGCGGTCCCAGTGGGGGAGTTCTGCCGGGTCCGCAACGGTTCCGTCACAGGCCGCCTGAACAGGACGCCGACGTAACCGCGGCTGCCGGTCGCCCCTCCTCGTTCTCCGCCCACCCGTGCACCAGGCCGGCATGCGGTGCCACCTGCGCCGCCCCGCCAAGGATCTCAAGGCGACCCGTAACCGCCCGCACGGTGCGCTGTTGTAGCCGGTGGGGCCTGCCGCCTGCGTCCGGCCCCGAGGAGCAACTCGCCTTTGAGGAGCGGGGAGGACAGTACGCCGTGGCCGTTACGGAGTCGATGGCGGGAGGCACACCCGGGGAGGTGCCGGCCGCGCACGAGGGCATCCTGAGGCGCCAGTCGGCGCGCGAGTCCTCGGCGCGCACCTACGCGCGCGCACTGCCCATCGTCCCGGTGCGGGCGCGAGGGCTCACCATCGAGGGCGCGGACGGCCGCCGTTATCTGGACTGCCTCTCCGGTGCCGGCACCCTCGCCCTGGGCCACAACCACCCGGTCGTGCTGGAAGCCGTCCGCGGGGTCCTCGACTCCGGCGCACCCCTCTCCGTCCTCGATCTCGCGACCCCCGTCAAGGACGCTTTCACCACCGAGCTGTTCCGCACCCTGCCGCCCGGCCTCGCCGACCGTGCCCGCGTGCAGTTCTGCGGTCCGGCCGGCACCGACGCCGTCGAGGCCGCTCTCAAGCTGGTCCGCGCCGCGACCGGCCGCACCGGCGTCCTCACGTTCACCGGCGCCTACCACGGCATGACCGCCGGCGCCCTCGCCGCCTCCGGTGGCGCCCACGACGTCCAGGTCGCCCGCCTGCCCTATCCGCAGGACTACCGCTGCCCGTTCGGTATCGGAGGCCCCGCCGGCGCCGAACTCTCCGCCCGCTGGACCGAGTCCCTGCTGGACGACCCCAAGTCCGGCGTACCCCGGCCGGCCGGCATGATCCTCGAACCCGTCCAGGGTGAGGGCGGAGTGATCCCCGCACCGGACGACTGGCTGCGCCGCATGCGACAGCTCACGGCGGACCGCTCCGTCCCCCTGATCGCCGACGAGATCCAGACCGGAGTCGGCCGCACGGGCGCGTTCTGGGCCGTCGACCACAGCGGTATCACCCCCGACGTCATGGTCCTCTCCAAGGCCATCGGCGGCAGCCTCCCACTGGCCGTGATCGTCTACCGCGACGACCTCGACACCTGGCAGCCCGGTGCCCACGCCGGCACCTTCCGCGGCAACCAGCTGGCCATGGCCGCCGGCACCGCCACCCTCGCCTACGTCCGCGAGAACGCCCTCGCCGAGCGAGCCGCCGTTCTCGGCTCCCGCATGCTGAGCCGACTCGCCGAACTCGCCCGCGTCCACGACTGCGTGGGGGACGTACGGGGACGCGGACTGATGATCGGCATCGAACTGGTCACCCCGGGACTCGACCCGATCACCTCCGACGCGAGCCCCGGCGCCGACGACTCGGCCGCCCGCCGCGGTGACTTCGGTGGCCCTGGCACGCAGGACGCCCCCGGTCTCCGGCCGAGCGGCCCGGTGCCCCGCCACACTCCGCTCCCGGCCGCGCCCGAACTGGCCGCCGCAGTACAGCGCGAGTGTCTCCGAAGGGGGCTGATCGTCGAACTGGGCGGTCGGCACGCGTCCGTGATCCGGCTGCTTCCACCCCTGACGATCACCGACGAGCAGGCGACGGCGGTCCTCGACCGCCTGGCCGACGCGATCGACGCGGCGGCCCACCACCACAGACCCGACGGTCACGCGCTCGACGGCAACGAGCCCCACGGCCCGCACCAGCGACGCCACCCCGACGCCGCCCCATGTGCGGGCTGAACTCGACGCAGACATCTCGTACACCACCTTTCCGACCTCGCTCCCGGACACCCAGGCCGTTCCACCGCCCGCCCGACAACGGCTCCCGGGCCAGGGCGGCCGAGCGGGTTCCGGAACCGAGCCCCGCGCCACCTCACTCCAGCCCCAGAGGAGCCGTCATGAACGCCACCCCCACCCCCGACGGCCGATCCGGTGCCCCCGACGACCACGGGGACTCCGGCATCCCACCCTCTGCCGTACCGCTCACCGACTCGGTCCCCCAGCAGAAGAAGCGGGAGGTGGGCCCCACCCGGCGGGCACCGCACGACGCCGACCCGCTGGAGGATCCGGATCCCCACACCGCCGCTCAGGCCGCCGCCGTCGAGAGCCTCCTGCGGTGCTGGGCCCGCGAGACCGGCCTCACCGCTCCCACGGCCGAGACCCTGCGCATCCCCCTGCCCGCCAGCGGCACGGCCCTGCTCGCGCCGGTCCTGTACTGGTCCCCGACGGGCTGGCACCGCTTCGGCCCACCGCGCCTCGCCTGCGCACCCGGCAGCGCGCCACCCGTCGACGCAGTCACCCTCGCGGCCCTGATCAGCAGGGAACCGGCCGGGAGCGCGGCCGGTACCGCACACGCTCCGGCCCCCACCACCTCCGTCACCACCACATCCGCCCCCGGCGACGGCCCCGACGCCGCTCCCACTTCCCCTGAAAACACCGTCCCCACTGCCGGCCAGGCCACCACCGCCGACC
>NZ_WWJT01000696.1 GCF_009865385.1 Streptomyces sp. SID486
CCGCTCCCCCCACCGACACCGGTACCACCGCCCCCGCCGCACCACCTCTGCCGCGCACCACCGGTGGCCCGCCCCACCCCGAGGGCAGCCGCGCCTGGTTCACCGACTCCTACCGCACCGTCACCGGCGCCGTCCCCGGGTCAGCCGTCCGTCTGGTGCAGCGGGGCCTCGGGATCGCCGCCCGCGTGGCATGGCTGCGCGAGGCCGACCGCCTCGCGGCGCCAGGGTCGCACCGGCTGCCCCCGGAGCTGGAGCTCCTCGGCGAACGTCCGTGTCCACTGGGTGATGTGATGGCACGTCATCTTTCCGAGGACCCCGCTCCGCCGCAGCCGCCGCGCCGGTACACCGGCTGGCACCCCGCCCTCACCTCGGGCTCCGGCTACGCCCGGCTGCTGGCGCGGCTGTCCGCGCACACCGGCGCCGAGCAGGTGGACCTGGACGACGCCCTGCTGGACGCACTCGGCGCGCCACCGGCTGCGACGGCCCTGCCGCCCTGGCCGCTGGACTGCCTGTTACGCCCGCTGGCGGGCAAGGGACCGGTCGCGGTGCTGGAGACCGCCTCCCCGGCCGGCGTACTGGACGCCCGGTTCGCCGACGCCCTCCACACCCTGTACGGCGCGTACGCCAACCTCCGGGGCTACCGCGCCTTCCTCGCCTCCGTGGAGCGGCTGACCAGAGCGAGGTTCGTCGAACTGCTCGTGCCACCGCTGGCCGAGCGCGCCGCCAACGCCGTACGGCGGCCCGTGGTCACCGGCTGGTGGACCGGGGACCCCGACGCCACGCCGTACCAGGGGGCGGCGGGCCTGGCCGCCCGGCACCTGCCGCTGGAACGCATCACCCTCCGGCGGGCCGGCGGCCGGGTCGTCGCCGAGGCCGACGGCTGCCGGCTGCTGCCCGTCCACCACGCCACCCGCTCGCCCATGCCACCGTACGACGTCCTGGTCCGCCTGTTGCTGGCCGCCGGCCACCCCGCGGCCTCGCGCGTCATCCGGCTGGACGGCCTGGCCGAGGCGTTCCCCGGCGTGCACCGGCTGCCCCGGCTCACCGTCGGCGGCCTGCTGGTCGTCAGCCCCGCGGCCTGGCGCGTGCCGCAGGAGCGACTGTGGCGGCCGGGCGACGGCGAACCGGCCAAGGTGCGGGTCCTCGCCGGCCTGCGGCGCTCGGCCGGGCTGCCCCGCTTCGCGTTCGTGCGGGCCGGCACCGAGGCGCGACCGGTGCCCGTGGACCTCGAGGCGCTGACCGCCGTACCCCTGCTGGACCGGATCCGCGCACAGCAGCCCGCCGCGGACCTCCTGGTCGAGGAGATGTTTCCGGCGCCCGGCGGTCTGCTCCTCCACGACCCCCTGCACGGCGGTGCCGGCGTCGCCGCCCAACTGCTGCTCCGACTTCCGCACGACCGAGCCGCCGGGGAACTCGCGTCGCTCACCGCCGCCGCCCTGCCCGGCGCACCCGACGTCCCCGGGACGCTCGCCCCCAGTGGGCGGCACTCCGGGGCGAACCCCAACCATCACCGCACCTGAAGGAGGACGACCATGCCCGACATCATGGAACTCGACGACCTGGACGCTCTGATCGGCGACCTGGACGCTCGCATCAGCGAGAGCACCCTGCCGACGGCCGAGGCGGACACCGCGCACTGCAGCGGCGTCTGCACGATCCTGGTCTGCACCGTCATCGTCTGCTGACAGACCGTCACAGGTGACCGTCACCCTCGGGCCGCCGTCGCGCCGGCACCCCGGCGGCCCGAGGACCCACCACGGCGCCCCGCCCGGACCCGCTCACACCCGGTCGGGGCGCCGGCCAAGTCCCCTGCGAGGAGGGATCGTGCAGCAGCGCACCGACAACCCGGGAACCACCGGCAGCGCCGTCGGCGACCTCGCGGTCGGGCTCCTCGACGCCTGGTCCGCCCGGCCGGCGCGGGACACACCGTCCGCCGGACACCCGTCCGATCCGGGCGTCCCCGTCCTCGCCGCGCTGCTCCACGGCACCGGAGCACCCCGAGCCGCCGCCCGTGCCGTGACCGTGTGGGCCCGCACCGCCGGCCGGGGGAGGGGGCATCCCGGCCTGTACGACGGCGGCCTCGCCGGAACCCTCGTGGGACTGCGGCTCGGCGCCCGCGTGCACCCACGACTGGGCCCCGTGGCCGACCGGCTGCGCGACCACCTCGTGCGCACCACCCCCGGCCGGCGACGCGAAGGGCTCACCTTCCCCGACTACGACCTGATCGTCGGACCCTCCGGGACGCTGCTCGCCCTGTGCGCGGGCGCCCACCCGACGGCGTCCGAACTCGGCCCCCTCGCCACCCGCCTCGCCACGTTGTGCGACACGGACGACCTGACGGGGCTGCGCACGTCGGGCTATGCCGGGCACCCGCAGCTGGACTGGCTCGACGGGCGCGTCAACACCGGCATGGGGCACGGCGTCGCCGGCGTGACCGCCGCGCTCACGGCGGCGGTCCGCCACCTCGGGCCGCGCGAGGACCTGACCCGCGCGCTGGAGCACGCGACACGCTGGCTGACACGCCAGTCCTTCGAGGACGCCCGCTCCGTGCGCACCTGGGACGGCGCGGGCCTCGACGGGCCGCCGCCCGGCGGACCGCGCGCCCGCCAGGCATGGTGCTACGGCAACCCCGGGGTGTCCTGGGCGCTGTGGGACGCGGCGGACGCGGTGGGCGACCGGGAGGCGGCGGCCTGGGCCGCGACGGCGTTCACCACGCTCGCCGAAGGGTACGACGAGCGCTTCCACCTCTTCGGTGACCGCCCGGCCGACGTCCTGGCCCTGTGCCACGGAGCCGCGGGCGTGCTGGCGGTCGCCGACGCCTTCGAGCGGCACGCCGGACTGCCCGCCGCTGCCGTGCTCAAGGCACGCCTGCTGGCCCACCTCACGGACCGTCTGCCCGCGGTGGAGGCCCTCGGCGCGCGGCACATGGGCCTGCTCGGGGGAGCGGCGGGAACGCTCTGCGCCCTGCTCACCGCGGCCCACGGCGCCTCACGTGCCTGGCTGCCCTGCCTCGGACTGCGCTGAGCCGAACGCGCGCGGCGGACTCCGGCCGGCCCGGCCGCGAGCGTGCCCCAGGCGCGTCGTCCGGGGTTTCCGTTCCGGTGCCCGCCAGCATGGAGCCGCCGGCCGCCGCCCACGGTGGCGAGCCGCGCCTTCCGTCGGCCGGCCTGGTGAGGAGAAGCGATGACGACGGACCAGGGCCGGATCAGCCGCCGCGGCCTCCTGCGGGCGTCCGCGGCCGGTCTGGCGGCCACCTCCTCCGCGGTGCCCCCGGCCGCCGCCGCCGCCTCCGCCTCCGCCTCCGTCGCAGGCCGGCGGGCCCTGTCCTACCGGGAGTCGACCGGCGGATCGGTGACCTCCTCCCGGGACGGGAGCGTGCTGATCGCCGAGGTGCAGGGTGTCCTGTGGCGCGTGCCGCCGGGCGGCGGGGCGGCGGTACGCATCACGGACTGGGAACTGGAGGCGACCCGTCCGGCACTCTCGCCCGACGGCCGGCGGCTGGCGGTGGCCGGCTACCGGGGCGGCGGATTCCGTCTGTGGACGCTGCGGACCGACGGCGGCGGGCTGCGCAGGATCACCGACGGGCCCTGGGACGACCGGGAGGTGGCCTGGTCACCCGACGGCTCCCGCCTGGTGTTCTCCTCCGAGCGCGGGGGCGACGCGGTGTCCGGGGCGCCGTTCGGGCTGTGGACCGCCGACGCGGACGGCGGCCGTCCCACCCGGCTGACGGCCGGACCCCACGAGGACTTCGATCCGGTGTGGTGGCCGGACGGGCGGTCGGTGGTGTGTGCCCGTGCCGCCCACACGGCCGACGGCACCGACGGGGGCACCACCCTGGTCCGCGTGCCCACCGGGGGCGGCCCCGAGCAGGTGATCCGGACGGTCCCGGAGGGCCGGCTGCTGGGCCCGGCCGTGTCCCCCTCGGGCCGGGTGGCCTGTCTGCACCTGTCGGGCACCGCGGCCTCCCCGTCCCTGCCGGCCGCGCGCACGGCCCTCCTGGTCGACGGCCGGGTCGTGACGGAGGACGAGGACCTGGCGGCGGCACCGCCGTGCTGGCTCGGGGACGACCGGCTCCTCTACTTGGCCGACGGCCGCATCCGCGTCCGCACCCTCGGTGCCACCGGCGCGGTGCGGGACATCCCGTTCACCGCCCGGATGCCGGTCCCGCGACGTCGGCGGCGCCGCGGATCCGCCGCGCCGGAGACCGCCGGACCCGTGCGCGGCCTCCACCTGCCGGCGCTGTCCCCGGACGGCGGCAGCGTGGCCTTCGTGGCGCTGAACGCCCTGTGGCTGCTGCCCGTCGGCGGTACGCCCCGCAAGCTGGTGCAGGCCGACGCCGTCCGGCACGTGCAGATGCCCGCCTGGGCGCCGGACGGACGGAGCCTGCTGTACTGCACCGACCGGGACGGTCTGACGGCTGTCCGCCGGCTCCACCTGGACAGCGGTCACGACGAGCCGGTCACCGGACCCGGCCGGCTGCACCCGGCACCGTCCCCCGACGGCTCCCGCCTCGCCTGCCAGGACCTCACCGGCAACGTGCTGGTGCGTGACCTGGCCACGGGCGAGGAGCGGGTGCTGGCCCGGCCGCTGGCCACCGACGGACCGCCCGGCGCCCCGACCTGGTCACCCGACGGCCGGTACCTGGCCTTCTGCGACCGCAACCGGCTCAACCGCCGCTTCCGCGAGGGCTACAACCTCATCCGCGTCCTCGACACCCGTACCGGTACCGAGAAACGCCATCTGCCGGCCGCTCACCAGTCCCTGTCCGACCGCGCCGCGGCGGGGCCCGTGTGGTCGCCCGACGGCCGCCGGATGGCGCTGGTCGCCGAGTCGGTGCTGTGGCTGCTGCCCGTCACCGGCGACGGCACCCCGGCCGGGCCCGCCCGCCGGGTCACCGGCGAACCGGCCGACCACCCCAGCTGGGCACGCGAGACGGACACCCTGCTGTACCTGTCCTCAGGACGGCTCCGGCTCCTCGACCTCACCGCCACCCCGGCCCGCCCCCGCACCCAGGCGGTGCCGATCACCCACCGGCCGGCCCGCACCCGCGAGCGACTCCGCGTCCACGCCGGACAGTTGTGGGACGCCACCGGCACCGGCCCACGCCAGGACGTCGACATCCTCATCGACGGCCGCCGGATCACCGCCGTAGAACCCCACCGTCCGCGCCGGCCCGGCCACCGCACGGTCGACGCGTCCCACCGGACGGTCCTCCCCGGCCTCTTCGACGCCCACACCCACCCCTACAGCGCCACCTACGGCGCCCGGCACAGCCTCACCGCGCTCGCCTACGGCATCACCACGACAGCCTGCCTGGGCGCGTCCCTGTACGAGGCGGTCCGGCTGCGCGAGTCCCTCGCCTCCGGGCACAGCATCGGCCCACGCCTGCTGGCCTGCGCCGAACTGATCGACGGCACCCGCACGGCGTACGCCATGGGCCGCGCCCACCGCACCACCGCCGGCGTACGGCGCACCCTGGAGCGGGCCGCCGCCCTCAGGGTCGACTTCGTGAAGACCTACGTCCGTGCCTCCGGCGAGGTCATGGCACAGGCAGCCGAAGCCGCCCGGCTGCTCGGAGTCCCCAGCGGCAGCCACCTGTGCGCGCCGGGCCGGGCCGCCGGCCAGGACCTCACCACGCACCTCCAGGCGACCCAGCGGCTGCCCTACGGGCACGCCACCACACCCGCCGGCCACGTCCACCAGGACCTCGTCGAGCAGTACGCCGACGGTGACTTCGCCATGATCATGACCCCGTTCAGCGCGCAGTTCCTGCTCGGCGCCGATCCCGCCCTCGCCGACGACCCGCGCGTGCTCACCCTCATGCCTCCCTGGGACACGGCCGCCGTGCGCGCGGGCGCCCGGACCCCGCCCACCGACCGCCAACGACAGGTGCTCGCCGTGGAGATGACCGACTACCGCCGCCTCGCCGCCCATGGCGCCCTGCTCGCCCTGGGCACCGACGCCCCCCTGGTCCCGCCGGGCCTCTCCCTCCACCTGGCCCTGCGCGCGCTGCACGCCCACGGCTTCACACCCGCCCAGGCGCTCCTGTGCGCCACGGCCGCCCCCGCCCGGCTCTTCGGTCTGGAGCGCGAGCTCGGCACCGTCCAGCCAGGGAAGTTCGCCGACCTCACCGTCGTGGACGGCGACCCCTTCACCGACTTCGGTCACCTCGTGCGCACCCCGCTGGTGGTGCGCGCCGGCACGGTCCACCACCAGACCGACCTGGTACGCGCCCTCGAAGGCCCCACCCGGGCCTGACGCGATGGCGCCGAGCCCCGGTGCCGGGATCGGCCGGCCGGCAGGGCAGGAACTCCCCCAGGGGTGGCGTCAAGCGTCGCGCGGAGCGGCTCCGACCCCCCGATAAGCTGGGCGTACGGGCGTACGGGCGTACGGGCGTCGGGACACGGGGGAGGTACGCGGCGTGCAGGCGGACGGGCTGTGGAGCATCGGAGAACTCGCCGAGCGGGCCCAGGTCACCGTCAAGACCGTGCGCTTCTACTCGGACCGGGGGCTGCTGCCGGAGGCCGGCCGCAGCGGCGGAGGGCACCGGCGGTACGGGCCCGAGGCGCTCGACCGGATCCGGGTCATCCGGTCGTTGCGCGCGCTCGACCTGGCCGTGCCCGAGGTCGAGCGCGCGCTGGACCGGGACGAGGCGCTGGAGCACGTGCTCGCCGGACGCCTCCGGGAGGTCGAAGAGGAGCTGGCCGGGCTGCGCTGGCGGGAGGCGTCGCTGCGGCTGCTCGCGCAGTCCCCGCCCGAAGAGCGCGCGGAGCGGCTGCTGTTGCTCGGAGCGGTGGGCCTGCCTCCCGGCACGGACGCCGTCGTACGGTTCTGGCGCCGGGTGCTGCCGGTCCGGCTGCCGCCGCGGCTGGCGTCCCGGGTGCTCGACGCGGTGGTGCCGCCGCTGCCTGCCGACCCCGGGCCGGAGCAGGTCCTCGCCTTCGCCCGGCTGCACGCACTCGTCCGCGATCCGCGGCTGGACCGCGTTCCGGCCCTGCGCCCCGGGCCGCCGCTGCCCGGGGAGACGTACCGGCCGACCGTGCTGTACGAGGGACTGGAGGAGGCGTACGGTCTGGCGGGCGCCGAGACACGCGGCGGGCGACCGCCCGAGGGCGGGGGAGCCCTCGACTGCTTCGTCACCGCCTATGCCACGGCGCTCGGCACCCGGGACAGCCCGGACTTCCGGCGGCGGCTCGTGGAACTGCTCGCCCGCGAGGACGGGCCCGTGATGTCGCGCTACTGGAAGCTGGCCCTCCCCCTGTTCCGGTCGGACGAACCGGCCCTCGGGCAGCTGCACTACGGTCTCGTGCTCGCCCTGCGCGCCGACAGCGCCGCGACCGCGTGAGAACCGGCCCGGGACGCCCCGATGAACGGCACTCCTGCGCAAGCGGCCTGACGGAATGTCACCGCGGACGGTGATCGGCCCGTTCGGGTTCTCCTCCGCAGGTCTTTTTCTCGTCCACCGGTGGTTGTAGGAAGTCTGCCCCGCAGACGGATTCGCCCACCCGCGCCGGCACGGAAGTGTGTTCCCGACCTGACAGACGACCGAAAGGAACGGCCATCGTGCGGATAGGACGTATGGCACCCGTGCTCGCCGTGGGGATCACGGCGACACTGGTTCCCGCCCTCGCCCCGGCACAGGCATCGGCGGCGGAGCCGCTGCAGAGGTTCACGAACCAGAAGCCCGCGTGGCACAGATGCGACGCGACGATGCCGGCGGCGTTCCAGTGCGCCACGATCAAGGTTCCGCTCGACTACGGCCGGCCCGACGGCAAGACCATCAAGCTGGCCATCTCCCGCGTCAGGACCAGCGTTCCGGGCAAGCGGCACGGCGTGCTCCTGTTCAACCCCGGCGGCCCGGGCGGCGAGGGCCTGGACATGCCGGTCATGATCAAGGACATGCTGCCCAAGAAGGTCCGCGAGCAGTACGACCTCATCGGGTTCGACCCCCGTGGCGTGGGCCGCAGCAGCCCGGTCACCTGCGGTCTCACGTACGCCGAACAGAACACCGACCACCCCTACAAGGCCGCGACGTTCAGCCGTGACGTCAAGTGGGCCAAGCGGGTCGCGGACAAGTGCCGTGCCAGGAACGGCGACAAGCTCCCGTACATCACCACTCGCAACACCGCCCGCGACATGGACGTCATCCGCGCCGTGCTGGCCGAGAAGAAGATCTCCTACCTCGGCTACTCGTACGGCACGTACCTCGGCGCCGTGTACGCGCAGATGTTCCCCGGGCGGACCGACCGCTTCGTACTGGACAGCGCGGTCGACCCCGCCCGGGTCTGGCGCGGCATGATCCAGGTCTGGGCGGAGGGCACCGAGCCCGCTTTCACCCGCTGGACGAAGTGGACCGCCCAGCGGCACCGCACCTACCGGCTCGGCGACACCCCGGCCGAGGTGAAGAAGACGTTCTGGAGCCTGATCGCCCGGGCCGACCGCAGGCCCGTCGACGACCACGGCCGGAAACTCACCGGTGACGACATCCGGGCGATGCTGCGCCCCGCGTTCTTCAGTCCCCAGCAAGCGGCGGAAGCGGTCGTCGACCTGAAGAAGGCCGCCGCCGGCCGCGCGACGGCCCCCGGTC
>NZ_WWJT01000069.1 GCF_009865385.1 Streptomyces sp. SID486
CGGCGTGCTTCTCGTCGTCCGTCCAGCGGGAGTTGCCGCCGTCGATCACCGTGTCACCCTCGGACAGCAGGTCCTTGAGTTCGTCGATGACGCCCTGGGTGGCGGTGCCGGCCGGGACCATCACCCACACCGTGCGCGGCGCGTCCAGCTTCTCGACCAGTTCGGCGAGGCTCTTGACGTCCGTGACGTCCGGGTTGCGGTCGTAGCCGATGACGGTGTGGCCGGCGCGGCGGATCCGCTCGCGCATGTTCCCGCCCATCTTGCCGAGACCGATGAGACCGAGCTGCATGATCAGTTCTCCGATGCGTTCTTGAGAGTGCGGTAGGCGGCGACGAGGGCCGTGGTGGACGGGTCCAGACCGGGGACGTCCGCGCCCTCGGTGAGGGCGGGCTCCACCCGCTTGGCGAGGACCTTGCCCAGCTCCACGCCCCACTGGTCGAAGGAGTCGATGTTCCACACCGCGCCCTGCACGAACACCTTGTGCTCGTAGAGGGCGACCAGCTGGCCGAGCACGGACGGGGTCAGCTCGCGGGCCAGGATCGTCGTGGTGGGCCGGTCGCCCTGGAAGGTCTTGTGCGCCACCAGTTCCTCCGGGACGCCCTCCGCGCGGACCTCGTCGGCGGTCTTGCCGAAGGCGAGCGCCTGGGTCTGGGCGAAGAAGTTGGCCATCAGCAGGTCGTGCTGGGCCTTGAGTTCCCCGCTCAGCTCGGCCACCGGCTCGGCGAAGCCGATGAAGTCCGCCGGGATCAGCTTGGTGCCCTGGTGGATCAACTGGTAGTAGGCGTGCTGGCCGTTGGTGCCGGGCGTGCCCCACACCACCGGACCGGTCTGCCACTCGACCGGATCGCCGTTGCGCTGCACCGACTTGCCGTTGGACTCCATGTCCAGCTGCTGGAGGTAGGCGGTGAACCGGGAGAGGTAGTGGCTGTACGGCAGCACGGCGTGCGACTGGGCGTCGTGGAAGTTGCCGTACCAGATGCCCAGCAGGCCCAGCAGCAGCGGGGCGTTGGCCTCGGCGGGGGCGGTGCGGAAGTGGTCGTCGACCAGCCGGAAGCCGTCGAGCATCTCGCGGAAGCGGTCCGGACCGATGGCGATCATCAGGGACAGGCCGATCGCCGAGTCGTACGAGTACCGGCCGCCGACCCAGTCCCAGAACTCGAACATGTTGTCCGGGTCGATGCCGAACCCGGCGACCTTCTCGGCGTTCGTGGACAGCGCCACGAAGTGCCTGGCCACCGCCGCCGGGTCGTCGAGCGCGGCCAGCAGCCACGTGCGCGCGGAGGTGGCGTTGGTGATGGTCTCGACGGTGGTGAACGTCTTGGAGGCGATGATGAACAGCGTCTCGGCCGGGTCCAGGTCCCGGGTGGCCTCGTGCAGGTCGGCGCCGTCCACGTTGGAGACGAAGCGGACCGTGAGGTCGCGGTCGGTGAAGCTGCGCAGCACCTCGTAGGCCATCGCGGGCCCCAGGTCGGAGCCGCCGATGCCGATGTTGACGACGTTCCTGATGCGCTTGCCGGTGTGACCGGTCCACTC
>NZ_WWJT01000697.1 GCF_009865385.1 Streptomyces sp. SID486
CTAGGGATCGTCTTCAAAGGTGATCAAGTGATGAGGGATCATGCTTGTCGTGGTGCGTCGTCATGAGCTTTCGGATGCCGAGTGGGCAGTGTTGTCGCGGTTCCTGCCGAGTTCGGGGACCGCAGGGCGGCCCCGTTTGGACGACCGGGTGGTACTGAACGGGATCGTGTGGAAGCTGCGGACCGGATCGGCCTGGCGTGACGTGCCGGAACGTTATGGCTCCTGGCAGACCTTGTACACGCGTTTTCGCAGGTGGGCTCTGGACGGCACCTTCTCGCGCATGCTGCGGGCCATCCAGGCGGAGAGAGACGCGGCCGGAGACATCGACTGGCTCGTCTCGGTCGACTCCACCATCGTGCGGGCACACCAGCACGCCGCCGGCGGCAAAAAGGGGCCGTCGACAGGGACGAAGCGGGTGATCACGCCCTCGGTCGATCCCGTGGTGGACTGAGCACGAAAGTTCACCTGGCTTGCGACGGACGCGGCCGCCCTCTTGGCTTCGTCTTATCGGGCGGCAACGCCAACGACTGCACCCGCTTCGAGCAGGTGATGGGCTCGATCAGCGTGCCCAGAGTCGGGCCCGGGCGCCCGCGGACCCGGCCCGACCACGTGGTCGCCGACAAGGGCTACAGCTCTCGAAAGATCCGCGCCTACCTGCGACGACGCGGCATCCCGCACACCATCCCCGAACGCGTCGACCAGATCCTCGGCCGCTTGAACCGCGGCATACGCGGCGGTCGGCCGCCCGGCTTCGACCGGGACATCTACCGCCACCGCAACGTCGTCGAGCGCTGCTTCAACCGCCTCAAGCAGTGGCGCGGGCTGGCCACTCGCTACGACAAGACCCGCGAGTCCTACCAAGCCGCCGTCACCATCGCCTCAATCATGCTCTGGATCTGACCTTTGAAGACGATCTCTAGGACGGGGTCAGCGGGAGGTCGTCGGTGAAGGCGTTCACGGGCTGGGCGACGGGGGTCGCGGTCCTGACGTCGAGGGCCGGCTCCGCGTGCCGCGTGCCCAGGCTGCCGTGCGGGTGCCAGGTGCCGGTCACCGCCAGCCAGGTGTCGGCGGGCGGCGCCTGCGTGCCGTACATGCGGACCTTGACGGTCTGCGAGTCGGCGGCGCAGCAGGAGAAGATGATGCGGGTCAGGTACCAGCCGTCCCCGTCGCCGGCCGGGGTGACGAAGCCTGTCAGCCGGACGGTACGGCCCTGGACGGCGCGGCTGCGGTCCAGCTGGACGCGCCTGGTGAAGTCGGTGAGGGTCAGTGGCACGGGTGAGGTCGCGGGCAGCGGGGCGAACCCTCTCTTCTGCACGGCGACCGGCTTGTTGCCGGCGCGTGCCGCGGTGTAGGCGCCGAGCGCGGGCGGGGCGTACCACAGCAGGCTGAGCGCGGGGAGGAACAACAGCCAGGCGATGCGCGGGGTGGCGGCGTGATCGTGCCCGTGGCCGGTGCCGTGATCGTGCCCGTGGTCGGCGGTGTGATCGTGCCCGTGGTCGCCCGCGTGCGTGGGCGCGCGGTCGTGGCCGTCCGAGGGAGCGGGCCGTCGTCCGCCGCCGCGGGTGACCGCTGCCGCCAGGCCGAGGAGCAGCAGGACCGCGCCGGACACGATCAGCGGCGGGCGCAGCCCGGCCTTGACGTAGCGCAGGTAGGTGTCGGTGAAGAGCGCCACGTGCAGCAGACCGGTGCCGGTCAGTGCCAGGAGCAGGGCCTGTACAGGGCGTCTCACAGCAGCGCGCCTCCGATCAGGACGCTCGCGGCGACCGCCACGACCGTGGTCGCCGTGCAGAACCGCCAGGCGAAGGCCCGGCCGAAGGTGCCGGCCTGCAGCGCGATCAGTTTCAGGTCGACCATCGGACCGACCACCAGGAACGCCAGCCGGGCGGTCGGCGAGAAACCGGTGAGGGAGGCCGCGACGAACGCGTCGGCCTCCGAGCAGACGGCCAGCAGCACGGCGAGGCCCGCCAGGAAGAGGACCGAGAGCCAGGGCGAGCCGGCGAAGGTGTCGAGGACGGCGCCCGGCACGGTGACATTGAAGGTGGCGGCGGCCATGGCGCCGAGGACGAGGAATCCGCCGGCGTGCAGGAAGTCGTGCTGGAAGCCGAGCCGGAACTCGCTCCAGCGGCTGTGCCCGTGCCGGTGGCCGGTGTGCCGGTGGCGCAGCAGCGGGCGCAGCCACTCCTCCTTGCCCAGCCAGAGCCACAGCCAGCCCATCACGGCCGCGGTGGCGAGGGAGGCGACGAGGCGCGCGGCGACCATCGCGGGGTCCCCGGGGAAGGCGACGGCGGTGGCGGTGAGCACCACCGGGTTGATCGCCGGCGCGGAGAGCAGGAAGGCGAAGGCGGCGGCCGGGGTCACCCCCCTGCGGATCAGGCTGCTCGCGACGGGGACGGAGGCGCACTCGCAGCCCGGCAGGATCGCACCGGCGACACCGGCGACCGGTACGGCGAGGGCGGGCCGCCTCGGCAGCACACGGGTGAACAGGTCGGCGGGCACGAAGGCGTTGATGGCGCCGGACAGGGCCGTGCCGAGGAGCAGGAAGGGCAGGGCCTGGACGGTGATGGCCAGGCTGACGGTTCGCCATGCCCGGACGGCCGGAGCGTCCAGCCACCGGGTGCCGGCCGCGAGGAGCAGGGCCGCGGCACCGGCGGCGACCGCGAGGGCGGCGCCGAGCGGCCACGGACGGGGGCGGCGCAGGGTCGGACCGAGGGGTACGGCCGCCGCGCCGTCCCCCACACCAACGAGGTCATCCGTTCTTTCCATGATCACTCCGGATGTCGGTGTCCGGCCGACCATAAGCGAGGAGCGGGGTCCGGACGCGCGTACACGCCGCCGTGCGGACCACCCGTGACCACGATCCGCCCCATCGGTCGCGCGCCGCCGCACCGGTCGGCCGGTCCGCCGCCCCGCCGATCTACCGGTCGGCCGGTCCGCCGGTCCGCCGGCCTGCTGGTACGCCGCCCCGCCGGTCCGCCGCCCCGCCTATCTACCGGTCCGGTCTGCCGCCCCGCGGTCTGCCGGTCGGCCGGTCCGCCGCTTCTGTCCTGGGTCCCGGGACGGTGGCTCTTCTCACAAAGCGGGGCGAACAGGGTCCGGAGGTGACGGTGGCCACGTCGCCGGGCGCGCTCGTTGTCTACGTTCGTGACCCATGTCGTCCCGCTCCTCCCGCACCGCACGGACCAAGGCCGGCGCCCTCGTGGCCTCGGCCGCCGCCCTCCTCTGCGCCGGCCTGCTGCAGCCGCCCCCGGCCGCCGCCGCCACCGCCCCGCCCGGCCGTACCGCGGCACACGCCACCGCGGCCGTGCTCGACCTGGACGCCGCCGGCCGCGCCCCCGTGATCCACGGCGCGGACCGGGCGTACGACACCGCCAGCATCGTCAAGGTCGACATCCTCGCGACGCTGCTGCTCCAGGCGCAGGACAAGGGACGGCACCTGACCGCCCGCGAGCGGGACCTCGCCGAGCCGATGATCCGGCGCAGTGACAACGCGGCGGCCAACGCCCTGTGGCGGCAGATCGGCCGGGCCTCGGGGCTGGCGGCCGCCAACAAGCGACTGGGACTGGGGGCGACCGAGGGCGGGCCGGGCGGCAAGTGGGGCCTGACCCGGACGACCGCCGGCGACCAGATACGGCTGCTGCGTGCCGTGTTCGACCCCACGGGCGCCGCGCACCCGGGCTCCGGGGGGCTCGACGAGAAGTCCCGTGGGTACGTCAGCGCCCTGATGAGCCGTGTCGTACCCGAGCAGACCTGGGGTGTCTCCGCGGCCGGGGGCGCGAAGTCCCGAAAGGTGCTGAAAAACGGCTGGCTGCAGCGCACCACCACGGGTCGCTGGGACGTCAACAGCATCGGCCGGGTCACGGCCGGGGGACACCGGTATCTGGTGGCCGTCCTGTCCGACGGCAGCGCGTCCATGAGCGACGGCGTGCGCCTGGTGGAGCGGACGGCGCGGTCGGCGCTCGCCTGAGGGACCCGCGGGCCGAGGAGCCGGAACGCAGCGCCACACGGCCTCGCGGCCCCGGCGCCACGGCGGCATGAGGGCCACCCCCCGGTTCCGTGACGGCGCGCCCGGGGCTTTTCGGCCGCCCTGGAAGGGGCACGCGGCGGTGGTACGACCTCCGACCGGAAGGACGGTGTCCGCGATGGCCGAGTACGAACGTTCCCGCACGATGCCCGCACAGCCGGAGCAGGTCTTCGACCAGGCGGCCGATGCCGGCCGGCTCGACGCCTGGCTGCCGGGCGCGCTGCACGTGGATGTCGGGGACCCGCCCGCCGTGACCGTGCACGAGGACCGTACCGGCCACGACACGGCCGCGCTGCTGCGGTCCGAACCGGACCAGATGCGGATGGAGTGGGGCACCCGCGAGCACGGCGGCTACACCGGCTGGCTCCAGGTGGCGGGCATCGGCAGCGGCACCAGCGAGGTGACCGTGCACCTGTCCTTCTTCGACGACAGTCACGACCCGGGCGAGCAGGCGGTCCGTGACGCCCTGGACGGCAGCCTGCGGCGGCTGGAGGACCAGGTGCGGACGCGGAGCGGTGGCGCCACCGCGGACGGGGGCGACGACACGGCCGGCTGACCCGGGCCGGGACACCGGTCCGCGAACCCCGCGCACACCATTTGCCTCGTGCCCCATTTGTCCGATTATCCTGGGCGGCCTTGCCGGGGCCGCCGCAGCGGCCCCGGGACGCGACGAGGAAGGGGCGAGGACGGCATGCGCGGTGCACGGTGGTCCGTCCTGTCGGCGCACGCCCGGCGCGTCGCGCGCGCCGACGGCGCCGACGCCGCCCGGGCGACCGTGGCCGCCGGGCTGACATGGCAGACCTGTACGACGCTGCTGCACACACCCGACCCGTACGCGGGAGCCGTCGCGGCGCTGCTCATCGTCGAGACGACGGTGGTGCGCACGGTCTCCGCCGCCGTGCGCTACGGCGCCGGCTGCCTGCTCGGCGTCCTCGTCGCCGTACCCGGCGCCCTGTACGCCCGGCCGGGCATGGCGGGGCTGGCCCTGGTCGTCCTCGTCTCGGTGCTGCTGGCCCGCCGCGGGTTCCTCGGCCACTACGGCGTGCACGTGCCGGCGACCGCGTTGATCACGTTCGCCCTGGTGCGCGGCCGTCACCCCGGCGAGCTGGTCTCCCACCTGGCGGAGATCGTGCTGGGCATCGCCTTCGGCCTGGCGTGCAGCGCGCTGCTGCTGCCCGCCGTGCGCGTCCGGACCGCCGAGCGGACGCTGGAGGAGCTGCGGGTGCTGGTGGCCCGGGACCTCGACGGCCTCGCCGACGCGGTCGCACGGCGCGAGCGGCCCCGCGACGTGCTCGGGACCGGCTGGGAACAGGAGCTGGGCACGGCCCTGGAGCGAGCCCGCACGGCCGTGGACGCGGCGCACGAGAGTGTGCGGTGGAACGTCCGGCCGGCCGCCCGGCGCCGGCGCTGGCACCTGGACCACCGGGTGCTGCGGGCGCTGACCGACGTGGCGGGCCAGCTCACCGCCACGGGCCGGCTCCTCGACGCGCACCCCGGGGCCGCCGGCAGCTGCGGCCCGTCCTTCGCCCGGCCGTACACCCGGCTGCTGCGGACGACCGCCCTGTGCGCCTACTCCTGCCGGGGCGGCCGGCCGCACCCCGCCCTGCCCGCCGCACGCCAGGCCCTCGCCCGGCTCGGCACCGCAGGCACCGCAGGCACCGCAGGCCCCGCAGGCACCGCAGGCACGGCAAGCGGTGATCCCCCGGCCGGCGGCGCCGAGCCCGACCGCCTGCTGCGCCACCTGGAGTCGGCCCTGTGCTGCCTCTCGGCACCGGCCCCCGCCCCGCCCGCCCGTACCCACCGGGTACGCAACCCGCTACGGACCTCCCTGCGCCGATGACCTTCCACCGCACCACCACCCGGCCCACCGCTTCCCCGGCCACCCGCCACGCCGGCACCGGCACGCTCCCGCCGGAGACGACCCGGCGCGACCGCCTCGCCGGCTCCCGTCCGCTGGCGGCGGCTCCCGTCCTGCTGATGGCGGTCGTCGCCCTCACCGACCTGCTCACCCCCGACTGGCTGCACGTATCGCCGGTCATGGCCGCCGTGCCCGTCCTGGCCTCGGTACTGCTCCCGCTGTGGGCCACCGCGGTCCTCGGCTGCGTCGCGCTGGCCGTGACCGCCCTGCTCCAGGCGGACGCCGGCCAGTGGGGACAGCCGGACTCGGACGTCGTGCTGTTCAGCCTGTTCGTGGTCGGGCTGACCTCGCTGGCCACCTGTTCCCTGCGCCGGCGCCGTGAGCGCCAGTTGCAGCAGGTCCGCTCCGTCGCCGAGACGGCACAGCGGGCGCTGATGCACCCCCTCCCCCACCGGATCGGCACGCTGGCGCTGCGGGGCGTGTATCTGCCGGCCGAGTCCGAGGCGAACATCGGCGGCGACTTCTACGAGGCGATCCGGACGCCGTACGGCATCCGGGTCCTGGTCGGCGACGTCCGCGGCAAGGGACTGCCCGCCGTCGGGGCGTCCGCCGCCCTGCTCGGCGCGTTCCGTGAACTGGCCCATCTGGAACCGTCGTTGACGCGGGTCGCCGAGCGGCTGGACGAGCGTGCCCGGCGGCAGATCGCCGCCGCGGACGACATCCTGGACGACGGCCGGCCGGATGCGACGCCCGGGTCGCTGTTCACGGAGCGGTTCGCCACCGCGCTCCTGGTGGAGTTCCCGACCGGCGAGCCCGTGGCGCGGCTGGTGCACTGCGGGCACCCCGAGCCGTTCCTGGTGCACGCGGGCCGGGTGCGCGGTCTGCTGCCCGACCGGCCCGGTGCTCCGCTCGGTCTCGGGGACCTGCTGGAGACGGCACCGGCCGTGCAGACCGTTCCGTTCGGGCCCGGCGACCGGCTCCTGCTGTACACGGACGGATTCATCGAGGCCCGGGACCGCCGGGGCCGGTTCCCCGACCTGGCCGCCCGCGTCGAGGCGCACGCCGGCCGGCCGCTGGAGGCGATGGTGTCCGGGCTGCGCCGGGACCTGGTGCGCCATGCGCACGGCGACCTCGGTGACGACGCCGCGCTGGTCGCCCTGGAACGGCTGCCGGAGCCGCCCGTAGCCCCGTGACCGGCCGCGGACACACCCGGTCGTGACAGGCCCGGTTTCGGCCCCTTTTCGCCGTCCGCCGTCCGGCCCGGCGCGCTGTCGCCGATGATGGGCGGGACGTAGCCGTCGTGGGGAGGGGTGCGGCCGTGGGCTGGACGACCGAGGAGTTCGGGGAGTCCCACGAGGGCATCGTGGGAGCCGTCCTGGACGACGGCAGCGAGCCGAAGCCCGCGTACTTCGACATCGGCAGCGACGCCGAGCTGTACCGGACCAGCGAGTGGTGGGCGTACGACGGCTCCATGGGCAGGCCCAGGGCGGCGGCCGTGCGCGCCTCGTGCGCCTGCGGCTGGCGCGGGCCGAGCACCCCCGTCGCGTGGGACGGGCCGGCCGGGGACGGCCTGGAGGATCTGGACGTCTCGGCCCAGCGCCGGGACTGGGACGGGCACATCCGGACGGTCGAGCGGCGGACCGTGCCGCTGCCGGCCGACCTCGCCGCGCTGCTGGCCGCCCTGGAGGACAAGCTGATCCCCCTGGCCGAGGACGCGCCGGCCGCCGCGCTGCGGGCCGCCGCCGCGCTGGACCGGCTGAGCCGGCGCGCCGGCCGGGAAGCGGCCTGCGTGCTGGAGGAGAACGGCGACCGCCGGTGGGAGACCCTCGGGCGGGCCCTGGGCATCGACGCGGACCGGGCCAGGGCCCTCGTCACGCACTACCTGCTGCTGCGCTGACCCCCGCCGCCACTGCACCGCCCCCAGGCCGCGCGCCGCGCCCCCGCAACCAGCGGCCGGCTGGTGGGCCTGCAATCGACGGCCGGCCGGTGGGAGCGGCAAAGCACCGACCGGCCGTGGGGCCCGCGCCGCGCGGCTCTCCCGTCCGCCTGCCCGTCTTCCGGCCGCCGCCCGGCGCACCGCCCGGTCACCACCGCGAGCGCCGTGAGCCCACCGCGAGCCCGCCGCGAACCCACCTCGAGCCCGCCCCCGACCTTCCCCCTCGGCCTCACCGCCCGCTGACGCTGCGGTGCTTCCCCTGTCCGGCCCAATGACGGTGCGCCGGAGGGGCGGGCCGGCGTGGCGGGTGTGACCGTGGGGAGGGAAGCGCGGATCACGAGTGGCGAGGAGCGAGCGTGGTGAACGGAGTCGGCGAGGGCTGTGCGCAGCTGTGTGCCGTGGCGGACGCCGTGCTGTACGAGGGGTACCTGCTCTACCCCTACCGCCGGTCCTCGGCGAAGAACCGGGTCCGCTGGCAGTTCGGCGTCCTGCTGCCCCGGAACTGGGTGGAGCGGGACGGCCCGGTCACGCCCGGACTCTCCGGCTCCGCCGACTCCTGGTACCAGCGGACCGAGTGCCTGGTCCGGGTGCGGCGCGAGGACGCGGCCGTACGGGTGCGGGTGCGGTATCTGCAGCTCCAGCACAAGCAGGTGGAGGCGGCGGACGGGGACGGGGGGCACCGGCCGGTCGAGTCGCTGCGGACGGCGGACGGCGTCACCCACCTGTCCTTCGAGGAGGCGGTGCCCCGCGAGACCGAGGTGGTGCTCACCCTGGAGGAGCTGCTGCGCGGCGGCCGGACCGTCGCGGTCCGGGCGCCGGCCGGTGCGGAGTACGAGCCGCTGCCCGCCGGAGCGGGACGGACGGCGCGGCGGCGCCGGGAGGTACGGGCCCGGACGACGGTCGAGGCCGAGCCCTTGGCCCCCGAGCTG
Source organism: Streptomyces sp. SID486 (assembly GCF_009865385.1). Classification (GTDB taxonomy): domain Bacteria; phylum Actinomycetota; class Actinomycetes; order Streptomycetales; family Streptomycetaceae; genus Streptomyces. The sequence continues at coordinate 8,745 of NZ_WWJT01000697.1, forward strand.
TACCGGTTGCGCGTGCGCACCGAGAACACCGACGAGGCGCCGGATCCGGCGGCCCCGCGCGGCACGGTGCTGGGGCGGGCCCTGCTCGCCACGCACACCCTTCTCGTCGGCGACGGCGTCGAGTTCGTGTCGCTGATCGATCCGCCGGCCGGCCTCGCGGAACAGGCGCGCGGCTGCCGCAACGCCTTCACGTTCCCGGTGCTCGGCGGGGCGCCGCCGCAGTCCGGCGGCGAGGACGGGGCCACCGGCGCGTCCCTGCTCTCCGCGCCGATCATCCTGCCGGACCATCCGCAGGTGGCGCCGGAGAGCCCCGGCGACCTGCACGACGCGGCGGAGATCGACGAGATCCTCACCCTGCGCACGATGCTGCTGACCGACGAGGAGAAGGCCGAGGCGCGGGCCACCGATCCGCGCGCCGCCCGGATCGTCGACCGCGCGGACACCATGCCTCAGGAGGTCTTCGCCCGGCTGCACGGCACCATCCGATCCCTGACCCCGGCTCAGGCGCCTACTCAGACGCCGGCTCAGACCCCGACCCAGGCACCCACTCAGACACCCGCTCAGACCCCGGCCCAGCCCCCGGCTCAGGCGCCCGCTCAGACCCC
>NZ_WWJT01000698.1 GCF_009865385.1 Streptomyces sp. SID486
GGCCGCGGCGGCCGGGAAGCGCGTACGCGTACGGCGTGCCGTCGGGCAGGACCGCCACGGTCCGGCCGGGCACCCCGGCCAGGGCCCGGCGGGCACCCCGGGTGACGCGGCGGTGCCGCCACAGGGTGCGGCCGCAGGCGACGGCGACCACGGCGAGCGTGGGGATCGCGGCCCGGCCGGCCACCTCGTCCTGCGGGAGGGCGGCCCGCACCGCCGGGTCGGACCAGCCGTCCGGCAGCGGGTTGCCGGGCAGTTGCGCGGTGCCGACCACCATGAGCAGGGCCAGGCACAGCGTGCTGCACACGGCCATGACGACGGCGACCGCGGTCAGCAGCCGGGTGGCGGTGCGCGGGTGCAGCCGTGTCTCGGCGAGCCGCGCGACCGGCCACGCCGACAGCGGCAGCACCAGCGGCAGGAAGACGAAGACCCCCATGCGCGGTCAGCCTTCCGTACCGCCGGGATCCGTGCCCGGGACGTCGAGCAGGGCCCGCAGCACCTGCTCGTCGCCGGGTGGCAGGGCGGTGACGAAGCTGGCCAGGACCGCCTCGCGGTCCCGTTCGCCGTCCAGCAGCCGGCGCATGCGCAGGGCGGCCAGCCGGGCCACGTCGGCCGTCGGCGTCCACAGGAAGGACCGGCCGTGCCGCTCGCGCGAGACGACGTCCTTGGCGAGCAGCCGGGTCAGGATGGTGACGACGGTGGTGTAGGCGAGATCACCGCCGAGGCGGTCCTGCACCCAGGCCGCGGTGACCGGTCCGTCCGCCTCGCGCAGCGCGCCGAGCACCTGGCCCTCCAGTTCGCCCTGCCCGCGCCGCCGGGCCCGGCCGTCCTCCCGCGCCATCGCCCCGTCTCCTCGCCCTGCGCTCGCATCCGGCTCGCCGCGCCGGGTGTCGTCTACGCTACTTCACCCCGCCGGAGGTCCCGGCCGGTGCCGGGCATGGCATACCGCCGTACCACCCGTGCCGCGGCCGGTGAGCCGGACCGAATGCCGTACCGCCCGTGACACGGCCGGTAGGCCGGACCGAATGCCGTACCGCCCGTGCCGCGGCCGGTAGGCCGGACCGAGTGCCGTACCGCCCGTGCCGCGGCCGGTGGGCCGGACCGAGTGCCGTACCGCCCGTGACATGGCCGGTGGGCCGGACCGAGTGCCGTGGGGGCGGCGGCGGGGCGTGGCATGCTGACGCGATGGCACCTCCCCGTGATGACAGACCGCTCGCCGAGCGGGTCGAGGAACTCCTCGCCGCCGGCGGCCCCTTGCCCATCGTCGCGGCCGGCCGGCCCGTGCTGCGGCGGGGCACCGAGCCGTACGACGGCCAGCTCGGTCCCGCGCTGCTGGCCCGGTTCGTCGAGGCCCTGCGCGACACCATGCACGCGGCTCCCGGAGTGGGCCTCGCCGCGCCGCAGGTCGGTGTGGAACTGAGGATCGCGGTCATCGAGGACCCGGCGCCGGTGCCGGAGGAGATCGCGGTGGCCCGGGGCCGGGTCCCGCAGCCCTTCCGGGTGCTGGTGAACCCGGTGTACGAGCCTGCCGGGCCCGGCCGGGCCGCGTTCTTCGAGGGCTGCCTGAGCGTGCCCGGCTGGCAGGCGGTGGTGGCCCGGCACGCCGAGGTGCGGCTGCGCGGCGAGGACGAGCACGGCCGCCCGCTGGACGAGGTGTTCCGCGGCTGGCCCGCCCGGATCGTCCAGCACGAGACGGACCACCTCGACGGCACCCTGTACCTGGACCGGGCCGAGCCGCGTTCCCTGTCGACGAACGAGGCGGTCGCGGCCCTGTGGGCCCAGCCGTCACCGCAGGCGGCGGCCGAGGCCCTCGGCTTCGAACTGCCCCAGTAGGGCGCTCAGTTGTCCCGGTACGCCTCCAGCAGCCGCAGCCACACCTCGCTGAGCGTCGGGTACGACGGGACGGCGTGCCAGAGCCGGCTGACGGGGACGCGGCCGGCGACCGCGACGGTGGCCGAGTGGACGAGTTCGCCGACGCCGGGGCCGACGAAGGTGACCCCGCGCAGGATCTCGTCCTCCAGGTCCACGACCATGCGGGCGCGGCCCTTGTAGCCGTCGCCGTACAGGCCGGCCCCGGCGACGGAGGAGAACTCGACGTCGACGGCGCGCACCCGGTGGCCGGCCTGTTCCGCCTCGGCGAGGGAGAGTCCGACCGCGGCGGCCTCCGGGTCGGTGAAGACGACCTGCGGTACGGCGTCGTGGTCGGCGGTCGCGGCGTGGGCGCCCCACGGCTCGTCCAGGAGGGGGCTGCCGGCGGCGCGGGCGGCGATGGCGGCCCCGGCGATGCGGGCCTGGTACTTGCCCTGGTGGGTGAGGAGCGCGCGGTGGTTGACGTCCCCGACCGCGTACAGCCAGTCGGTGCCGGTGACCCGGAGGCTGTCGTCGACGTCCAGCCAGGAGCCGGGTTCCAGGCCGACGCTCTCCAGGCCGATGTCGTCGGTGTGCGGCACGCGGCCCGTGGCGAAGAGGATCTCGTCGGCCTCGATGCGGTCGCCGGCCGAGGTGACGGCCACGACCGTGCCGTTCTCGCGGGTGACGGATTCCACGGAAGTGCCGGTGCGCACCTCGACGCCCGCCTCGGTGAGGGCCTCGGCGACGAGTTCCCCGGCGAACGGCTCCATGCGGTTCAGCAGGCCCTTGCCGCGGACCAGCAGGGTGACCCGCGAGCCGAGGGCCTGCCAGGCGGTGGCCATCTCGGTGGCGACGACACCGCCGCCGACGACGATCAGCCGGCCGGGGGCCGCTTCGGCGCTGGTCGCCTCGCGGCTGGTCCAGGGCTTGACGTCGGCGAGTCCTGGCAGGTCGGGCAACTGGGCGCGGGTGCCGGTGGAGACGGCGACGGCGTGCCGGGCGGTGAGGGTGGTGACCGTGCCGTCGGGGGCGGTCACGGTGACCGTGCGGGGTCCGGCGAGGCGGCCCTGGCCGCGGTACAGATCGGTCCCGGTCCCCTCCAGCCAGGCGACCTGGGCGTCGTCCTTCCAGTGGGAGGTGAACTCGTCCCTGCGGGCCAGCACGGCCGGGGTGTCGAGCGGCCCCTGCGCCGCCTGGGCGAGACCGGGCAGGCGGCGGGCGTCGGCCCGGGCGATGACCGGCCTGAGCAGGGCCTTGCTGGGCATGCAGGCCCAGTACGAGCATTCACCGCCGAGCAGTTCGCTCTCCACGACCGCGGTGGTGAGGCCGGCCGCGCGGGTGCGGTCGGCGACGTTCTCCCCGACCGGGCCGCCCCCGATCACCACGACGTCGTACGCGTTGGGTTCCGTTTCCGTCATGGGGCCAGTCTGGTGGGTGGTGTGCTCCCGGGCCACATGGGTACGCGCGCGGAACAGCCCGCGTGCACGGGTGGAATAGCCGGACCGGCAGCCGTGTTCTGGCCGTCGGCACACCCCACACCAGGAAGAGGGAATCACGCCATGAGCAGCACCGTGGAGCTGACCAAGGAGAACTTCGACCAGCTGGTCTCCGAGAACGAGTTCGTTCTCATCGACTTCTGGGCGTCCTGGTGCGGGCCGTGCCGGCAGTTCGCCCCCGTGTACGAGAAGGCCGCCGAGGACAACCCGGACCTGGTGTTCGGCAAGGTGGACACCGAGGCGCAGCCGGAGCTGGCCGCGGCCTTCGGCATCTCGTCGATCCCGACCCTGATGATCGTCCGTGACCAGGTCGCCGTCTTCGCCCAGCCGGGCGCCCTGCCCGCGCCGGCGCTCGCCGACCTCATCGGGCAGGCCCGGAAGCTCGACATGGACGAGGTGCGCAAGGGCATCGCGGCCCAGGAGGGCCAGACGCAGCAGTGACATCCGAGGGGGCCGGGAGACGGTGGGCGCGGCGGACGCGGACCTGACAGCCGACCGGCCCGGGAGACGGTGGGCGCGGCGGACGCGGACCTGACAGCCGACCGGCCCGGGAGACGGTGGGCGCGGCGGACGCGGGGGTGACGGCCGAGGGGCCGTCGGCGCGGGGCCGGCTCAGCTGGACTCGCGCCGCACCACCGAGGCCCCCAGCACCGTGTGCACCTCGGGTTCGCCGCCGGGGTCGCGCACCGCGCGGTCGACCAGTTCGGCGAGGTCGCGTCCTGAGGGCAGTTGGATGTGGACCGTGCTGAGCCGGGGCCGCAGCAGCCGGCCGAGCATCAGATCGTCGGCGCCGATCACGGCGACGTCCCCGGGAATGCGGATCCCCTCGTCCTGCAGGGCACGCATCAGGAGCATCGCGTACTCGTCGTTGTAGGCGAACACCGCGTCGAGCCCCGACGCGGGCCAGCGGGCGGCGAGTTCCGCGGCGGCCTCCTCGCTGTAGGCGAGCGGCAGCTCCGTCACGGTGGCGTCGGTGCCGCGCAGCGCCTCGCGCACCCCGGCGAGCCGCGGCAGGGCGTAGTCCTCCAGACCGGGCTCGCCGGGCAGCACGACACCGATGCGACGGCGGCCGCGGGCGTGCAGGTGGGCGCCCGCGCAGCGGCCGACGGCCTCGTGGTCCATGAGCAGGGCGTGCGCCCCCTCCACGCGGCCGGGGCCGACGGTGACCACGGCCCGGGCACCGGAGCGCTTGAGGACGGCGACGCCCTGCGGGCCGAGGCCGGCACCGGGCACCAGGACGGCCACGGGCCGCAGCTCGGCCCAGGCACGTGCGGCCTCGTCCCCGTGCAGACCGGCGCCGCCGTACTGGACGACGGTGTAGTCGAGCCGGCCGAGCGCCCCCTGCAGTTCGCTGAGGAACCTGCCGTAGAGGTGACCCACCGGGATGGCCGGGGCGGGCATCAGGACCATCCGGCTGTGTCCGGCGCGCAGGCTGCGGGCGGCGGCGTGCGGGACGTAACCGAGTTCGCGGGCGGCCTCGTGCACGCGCAGGCGGGTGGCCTCGCTGATCCGGACCGCGCTGGTGTTGTTGAGGACGTAGGAGACGGTCGCGCGCGAGACGCCGGCGAGGCGGGCCACATCGGCACTCGTGGGCGTGTTCGGTATCTGCACCATGACAGACCGCATCTTGGCAGAGGGCCGGGGGCCGGGAGCGGGCGGGGCGACGTGGTTCACCGTTCGACGAAGTTGCCGCTTCTCCCCGCCACTGGCCGAACGAATTCGTGACGAACTTGTTCGCTACGAACATGTTCGTTACTGTGTCCGCATGACCACCTCCCCCCGTTCCCGCCGGGACCGCCCCGCCAAGCCACCTCTCACCCGGGAGGGCATCGTCGCCGCCGCCGTCGCGATCCTGCGGGCGGAAGGACTCCGCAAGGTGACGATGCGGCGGCTCGCCCAGGAACTCGACACCGGCCCGGCCTCGCTGTACGTGTACGTCCGCAACACCGACGAGCTGCACGCGGCCGTCCTGGACGAACTGCTCGGCACGGTTGGTCCCGCGCCCGCCGAGGGCGACTGGCGGGAGCGGCTGGAGCGGGTGCTCACCGACTGCACGGCGATGCTGCTGGAGCACCCGTCCCTGGCCCGCTCGGCGCTGACCGCGCGGCCGAGCGGCCCGCACTACCTGCGCCTCATCGAGACCCTGCTGGAACTGCTCGCCGCGGGCGGAGTGCCCCGCGCCCAGGCGGCGTGGGGCGTGGACCTGCTGCTCCAACACGCCACCGCGACCGCCGCCGAGCACGCCGGGGAGGAGTCCCCGGGCGAGTGGCAGGCGGTGGCCCGGGCGCTGCGCGAGGCACCCGCCGCCACGCATCCGCACATCGCCGCCGGCGCCGGCGCGCTGCTGTCCGGCACCCCCGAGGCCCGACTGTCGTGGTCCTTCCGGACGCTGATCAACGGCATCGAGCGGACCGCCGTACCGACCGAACGCCAGGAGGCCCCATGACCACCGCCCCCCTCCCCCACCACCCCGTCGCCGTCGTCGGCGCGGGCCTCGGCGGGCTCACCCTCGCCCGCGTGCTGCACGTCCACGGCATCCGGGCCGCGCTGTTCGACCTGGACGCGGCGCCGGACGCCCGGACGCAGGGCGGCATGCTCGACATCCACGACGACTCCGGCCAGGAGGCGCTGCGCGCCGCCGGGCTGCACGAGGAGTTCCTGGACCGCGTGCACACCGGCGGCCAGGCGGTGCGCGTCCTGGACCGGGAGGGCACCGTCCGGTTCGAGGAGTCCGACGACGGCACCGGCGGCCGACCCGAGATCGACCGCGGGGAGCTGCGCGAGCTGCTGCTCGGATCCCTGCCCGCGGACACCGTCCGGTGGGGCGCCAAGGTCACGGACGTCCGCCCGCTGGACGGCGGCCGGCACCGGGTGACGCTCGCGGACGGCACGGGTTTCACCACCGATGTGCTGGTCGGCGCCGACGGCGCCTGGTCGCGGGTGCGCCCGCTGGTGTCCGCCGCCCGTCCCGCGTACACGGGCGTGTCGTTCGTGGAGGCGGATCTGGCCGACGCGGACGTCCGGCATCCCGGGAGCGCGGAGGTGGTCGGCGCCGGCATGCTCTTCGCGCTCGGTCCGGGCCGCGGCTTCCTCGCGCACCGCGAGACCGACGGCAGCCTGCACGTGTACACCGCCGTGACGGCGCCGGAGGAGTGGCTGGACGGCATCGACTTCACCGACGGCGAGGCGGCGAAGGCGGCCGTGCTGAAGGAGTTTGACGGCTTCGACGAGCGGCTGCGGGCGCTGGTCGCGGACGCGGACGGCGCGCTCGTGCCCCGCCGGATCCACGCGCTGCCGGCGGGCCACCGCTGGGACCGGGTGCCGGGGGTCACCCTGCTCGGTGACGCCGCCCACCTGATGTCCCCGTTCGCGGGCGAGGGCGCCAACCTGGCACTGCTGGACGGCGCCGAACTCGGCCTCGCGCTGGCCGCGCACCCCGAGGACACGGAGGCCGCGCTGGCCGCCTACGAGGCGCGGATGTTCCCGCGCGCGGCGGCGTCGGCGGCGGAATCGGCCCGCGGCCAGGACCTGCTGTTCCGCGCGGACGCCCCACTGGGACTGGTGGAGATGTTCAGGGGCCGGGACGACTGACCGGACACCGGACGGACCGATGGGCGCACCGGGCCTGACGGGCGCGGGTCCGGTGGCCGGGTGCGGGTCCGTTAGCCGTATGCGAATCGGGTGACCGCATGCGGAACCGGTGGCCGGGTGCAGACCCGTTAGCCGAATGCGGATCCGGTGGCCGGGTGCGGATCCGTTAGCCGTATGCGGAACCGGTGGCCGGGTGCGGATCCGTTAGCCGTATGCGGAACCGGTGGCCGGGTGCGGGTCCGCCCACGCCTGCGGCCGAGCGGGTCCGGTTACCCCTGCGGTCGCCGGCCGGTCACCCGGGTGACCAGGTCGAGCCAGCCTGCCTCCAGCCGCTCCATGGGCATCCCGCGCTGCCGGGTCAGGTGGTGGATCAGCGCCGGGTCCAGCGAGGCCAGCAGGGTGTGGGCCAGCAGCTCGCAGTCGGCGCCGGGCACGACCTGCCGGAGCAGCATCGTCACGTGCGTGCGCAGCGACCCGGCCGCGGGGTGGGTGAACCGGCGGGTCGGCTCCGGCTGGGCGGCCAGGTGCAGTTCCAGCTGCTCGGCCGTGCGGTAGAGCACCGCCACGCCGAACGCCCGCAGCCGCTCCAGGGGCGGTGCGCCGGGGCCGAGCGGCGGGGGTCCGGCCAGGAAGTCGGCCTGCAGCTGCCTGGCCGAGTGGTCGAGCAGGGCCATCAGCAGTCCGGTGCGGTCGCCGAAGCGGCGGAAGACGGTGCCCTTGCCCACCTCGGCCGCCGCGGCCACCGCCTCCATCGTCACCCCGGCCACCCCGTGCTCGGCGATCAGCCGTGCCGCCGCCTCCAGCAGCCGGGCCCGATTGCGGGCCGCGTCGGCGCGCAGGCACGGCTCGTCGGACGGCATGCCGATTTCCAGCAACGGAGGAATCTCGGCGGTCTCCTGGGGTTTCGGGAAGGGCGGCACGGCGCTGGACATGACGACAGCGTAAAGCATCGGGAAGAAAACTGGACCGCGGTCCGCTTAGGGTGATAGACACTTAAACGGACCTCGGTCCGGATCGTGACAGTGAGTTTCAGCCTTTTGGAGTCCGCATGTCTGTTCGTATCCTGGCGCTCGTCGGCAGCCTTCGCGCCGGTTCGCACAACCGCCAGCTCGCCGAGGCCGCCGTGAAGCTGGCGCCGGCGGGCGTCGAGATCGAGCTCTACGAGGGCCTGGCCGAGGTGCCCTTCTACAACGAGGACATCGACGTGGAGGGCGGCGTCCCGGCCACCGCCGTGAAGCTGCGCGAGGCCGCCGCGGCCGCCGACGCCTTCCTGCTCTTCTCCCCCGAGTACAACGGCACGATCCCGGCCGTCCTGAAGAACGCCATCGACTGGCTGTCCCGCCCGTACGGCAGCGGCGCCTTCGGCGGCAAGCCCGTCGCCGTGGTCGGCACCGCCTTCGGCCAGTACGGCGGCGTGTGGGCCCAGGACGAGGCCCGCAAGGCCGTCGGGATCGCCGGCGGCAAGGTGATCGAGGACATCAAGCTGTCCATCCCCGGCTCCCTGACCCGCTTCGCCGAGACCCACCCGTCGGACGACGCCGAGGTCGCCGCGCAGCTGACCGACGTCGTGGCCCGCCTGCACAGCAACGTGGGCGCGGCGGTCTGATCCGCACCTCCGCCGCGGGGGCCAGGGCCGTCATGGCCCCGGCCCCCGCGCCGTTGCCGGGCAGACCGGCAGCCCCGGCCGGCACCGGCCGGTAGGGAGTGCGCGGACCGGTCGACGCGCACACCGCGCTCGGCCCGTCACGTCCCGTCACCGCCCGTCATGGCTCGTGACGGCGGGTGACAGCCCGAACGGCCGGTCAGGCGCGGCGAGGGGGCGCACCGTGCCCGGTCCGTCACCGCCCGTGGCGGTCCGGCCGTCGGGTGAGGCGGTGGCGGCGAGGGGGCGCACCGCGGGCCGGACGGGGTAGTCGGGACGTGACACGCACAGCCGCCCGGCACCGGCGCGGCACCGCGACGGACTACCGGACGGTCGCCGACGCCGCGACCGGCACCGGCACCGCCTCGGCGCCCGGCCGGCCGCCGGACGACTCCTGGAAGGAGAAGCCATGCCCCCGCTCCCGCCGCCGCTCGATCCGGAACTGGCCGCCGCGCTGGAGCAGTTCATGGACGCGATCGGGCCGGGCTTCACTCTGGCCGACCTCCCCTCGGCCCGGCGGAACGCGGCCGTCGAACTGCTCGACCTCACCATGGACGGCGCCTTCGTGACGGAGGACCGTACGGTCCCCGGCCCCGACGGCGCACCCGGCGTCCCCCTCCTCGTGTGCCGTCCGTCGGCCGCGTCCCCGGCGGCGGCCCTGCCGGTGATCTACCACGCGCACGGCGGTGGTCTGATGGCCGGCAGCAACCGGGCCGGCGTGACCGAGCCCCTGGCCTGGGCCCGCGAACTGAACGCGGTCGTGGTGTCGGTGGAGTACCGGCTCGCGCCCGAACACCCCTATCCGGCGCCGGTCGAGGACGCGTACGCCGGACTGCTGTGGACCGCGGAGCACGCGCGGGAGATCGGCGGCGACCCGGACCGGATCCTCGTCACCGGCTCCAGTGCCGGCGGCGGACTGGCCGCGGCGCTCGCCCTGCTCAGCCGCGACCGGCAGGGACCGCGCCTGATCGGCCAGCTGCTGATGTACCCGATGCTGGACGACCGCAACGACACCGTCTCCAGCCGTCAGATGGACGGCCTCGGACTGTGGGACCGCACCGCCAACGAGACCGCCTGGACGGCCCTGCTCGGCGACCGCCGCGGCGGCCCGGACGTCCCTCAGTACGCCGCCCCGGCCCGCGCCACCGACCTGTCCGAGCTGCCCCCGGCCTTCCTGGACGTCGGTTCCATGGAGACCTTCCGGGACGAGGTGGTCACCTACGCCTCCCGCATCTGGCAGGCGGGCGGTGTCGCCGAACTCCACGTCTGGCCGGGCGGCTGCCACGGCTTCGACGCCCTCGCCCCGGAGGCGGCCCTGTCCCGTACGGCCCGTGCGGCACGGGTGGCATGGCTGCGGCGGCTGCTGGCGGTGTGAGGCCGCCGGCCCCCGTACCGCCTGCTCGGCGACACCTGTGCGAAAACCGTACGCGCGGCCCGGCTCGGACGTTACCGTTCGGTAGACATCGTGCCCGGAGCCTCCCGGAGGTGCTCGCCCATGACGCCCGACCGTGCCGCCGGCCTCACGGAAACCCGACGCGCCCTGGCCGACGGGGAGGTGACCTGCCGGGCGCTGGTGGAGGAGACGCTGGCCCGGATCGAGGCCACGCAACCGACGCTGAACGCCTTCCGGATCGTCCGCGCCGAGGCGGCCCTCGCCGAAGCCGACGCGGCCGACCGGGAGTTGGCCGCCGGTGCGCGGCGCCCGCTGCTCGGGGTGCCGGTGGCGGTGAAGGACGACATGGACGTGGCCGGCGAGCCGACGGCGTTCGGGTGTGCGGGGGCCTTCCCGCCGGCGGCCGCCGACGCGGAGGCGGTACGGCGGCTGCGCGCGGCCGGCGCGGTGATCGTCGGCAAGACCAACACCTGCGAGCTGGGCCAGTGGCCGTTCACCGAGGGGCCGGCGTTCGGTGAGACCCGCAACCCGTGGGACACCGGGCACACGCCCGGCGGATCGTCCGGCGGATCGGCCGCCGCCGTCGCCGCCGGGCTGGTCCCGGCCGCGCTCGGCTCCGACGGCGCCGGTTCGGTGCGCATCCCGGCGTCCTGGACCCATCTGATCGGCATCAAGCCGCAGCGCGGCCGGATCTCGACCTGGCCGCGCGGCGAGTCGTTCCACGGCATCACGGTGAACGGCACCCTGGCCCGTACGGTCGCCGACGCGGCCCTGCTGCTGGACGCGGCGAGCGGCAACCACGACCGGGACCCGCACCGGCCGGCCGCCCTGACGGTGGCGGACGCGGTCGGCCGCGACCCGGGCCGGCTGCGCGTCGCGCTGTCCCTGCGGCCGCCGTTCACCGCCGTAGCCGCGCGGCTGGACCCGGAGATCCGGGCCAGGGTCGTCGGACTCGCCGAGGTACTGGCGGGGCTGGGCCATGAGGTCGAGGAGGCCGATCCGCCGTACGGGCGGATCGGGCTGGCCTTCGTTCCCCGGGCCACCGCCGGGATCGCCGAGCGGGCCCGCGAGGCTCCCGACGCCGCGCTGCTCGATCCGCGCACCCGGCAGGCGGCCCGGCTCGGCCGGCTGCTGGGCGGGTCCGCGCTCCGGGCGGCCCGGCGCGCGGAGGCGGCGCTGCACCGGCGGATCGGCGCGTTCTTCGGGCCGTACGACGTCGTCCTCGCGCCGACGACGGCGATGCCACCGCCGCGGATCGGTGCCTTCGGCGCACTCGGCGGGATGGCCACGGACCGGGCCGTCATCGCCGCCTGCCCCTACGCCTGGCCATGGAACGTGCTGGGCTGGCCGGGGGTGAACGTGCCCGCCGGGTTCACCGGATCAGGGCTCCCGGTGGGTGCCCAGCTGCTCGGGCCGGCCGACAGCGAGCCGCTCCTGGTGTCGCTGGCCGCGCAGTTGGAGGCGGAGCTGCGCTGGCACGAGCGGTGGCCGCCGCGGCACCGGGCCGAACCGGCGACGACCGGCTGAGGCGCCGGCACGCGCCGCGAACCGGGGGCGCGCACGGTGGGAGCGGTCGGCGATCTTGGGCATGTGTAGACAGGTGATCTTCGTTGTCGCCGTCCGCCAGGAGGCCCCCGCATGACCATACCCGTGCGCCCGGTTCGGCACCCGGAACGCCGCCGGCGCTTCGACCTGGGCACCACCACGATGTTCTTCCTGCTGCTCGCGATCATCCTCTGTCTCCTGGCGTTCCTCGCCCGGACGGCGCTGGGCATCGTGGAGCGCCGGCCGCCCTGGGCCGCCGTCCTGGTCATGCTCGCCGCCGCCGGTGCGCTCAAGTGCCGTTCCGGGTGGCGCCGGCGCTCCGCGGCGAAGTACGCGCGCCGGGCCGCCCGGGCGCTGGAGGAGGCGGCCGAGAAGGCGTCCGACAGCCTCCGCCTCACGGCGCCGGAGCATGCGGTGGCCGCCGCGGGCGTGGTCGCACCGGGAGAGCCGTTCGGCACGGCGGCACCGGCGGACCCGGTGACCGCGCCCGTACCCGTCCCCGCCGGTGACGCTCCGCCCGCACAACCGGCAGATGCCACCGTGCAGTTGGACCCGGGATGCGCGGAGCGGGCCGGCTGTGCCGGACCCGTGTCCGAGGCCGACTACGCCGAGCTGGACCCGGACGGTTTCGAGCAGGCCGTCGCGGACCTGTGCCTCCACCACGGCTGCCGGGAGGCGGAAGTGGTGGGCGGCGCGGGCGATCTGGGGGCCGACGTCGTCGCGGTCGCCCCCGACGGGCGGCGTGTGGTCATCCAGTGCAAGCAGTACGGGGACACCAACAAGGTCGGTTCCCAGGACATGCAGCGCTTCGGGGGCACCTGCTTCACCATCCACGAGGCCGACGTCGCGGCGGTCGTCACCACGAGCGACTTCACGGCACCCGCTCTGGAGTACGCGCGTCAGTGCGGGATCGTCTGTGTGAACGGCGACGAGCTGGACGCCTGGCGCCGGGGCACCGGCCCCGGCCCCTGGGACCTGGCGGACACCGGGGTGTGACGTCACGGCCGCCCCTACCCTGTTCCCATGGGCGACGCGTCGATGGTCGGGCTGATGGGGCGGGTGACGGGGACGGTGGGACCCGGTCTGGTCGGTGAGGTGATCGTCCGGGTGCGCGGCGGCGCCGAGCACTTCCTCGCCCACCCGGCCGACGGCACGTCCCGGATCACGACCGGCACGGTGGTGACGGTGATGGAACACCTGCCGCCGAGGACCGTCTACGTCATGGCGTCGTACGACAGCTGAGCCCGGCGTGCGCGCCGCACGACAGCCGGTCCTGCCGCGCCCGCGCCGCACGACAGCTGAGCCTGCCGCGCCCGCGCCGTACGACAGTTGAGCCGGCCGCGCCCCAGGTGAGAGCGGCATGCGTCAAGATTGCGACAAGGACTCGTCAGCGTCTTCACCCGTGTCCCCGGCAGGCGCACACTCCCTTCGTTCGGTGCCGAACGGGCACCAGGCAAAGGGGGCGTATGCCGATGATGGTCGGCGTCGTTGCGGGAGCGGTCGTCGTGGCCGCTCTCGTCCTGATCGGTCTGTTCAAGATGATGTGGCGGGTCGCCGAGCCGAACGAGGCGCTCGTCATCTCCGGGTCCAACCACCGCACCGAGGGCCTGGAGGAGGGCATGGGCTTTCGCATCGTCACCGGGCGCGGCACGCTGGTGCTGCCCGGTGTACAGGCGGTGCGCAAGCTCTCGCTGGATCTGAACGAGACCGAGTTGCACGTGGACTGCGTGACGCACCAGGGCATTCCGCTGAAGGTGCGGGGCGTGGTCATCTTCAAGGTGGGCGACGACTTCGTGTCGATCGCGAACGCGGCCCGCCGGTTCCTCGACCAGCAGAAGCTGATGGCGGAGCGGGTGCACAACGTCTTCGCCGGTCACCTGCGGTCCATCGTGGGCGGGCTGACGGTCGAGGACATGATCCGCGACCGGGAGAAGCTGACCGGGCAGACCCGGGCGGCCTGCGGCACGGAGATGGAGAAGCTCGGTCTGATCGTGGACTCGCTGCAGATCCACGAGATCGAGGACCCGACCGGCTACATCCAGAACCTGGCGATGCCGCACGCCGCCGCCGTGCAGCGCGACGCGCGGATCGCGCAGGCGGAGGCGAACCGGCTCGCCACCGAGGCCGAGCAGCAGGCGGCGGCCCGGATGTCGGAGGCGACCCGGGACAGCGAGATCCTGCAGGCCGGGTACCAGGCCGAGCGGGACAAGGCGGCCTCCAAGGCCCAGCAGGCGGGACCGCTCGCCGCCGCCGCGGCCCGGCAGGAGGTCGTGGTGCAGGAGACGCGGGTGGCCGAACTGGAGGCGCACCGCCGCGAACAGCAGCTCCAGGCGGACGTCCGCAAGCCCGCGGACGCCAAGGCGTACGAGAAGCGGACCCTGGCCGAGGCCGAACGCGACGCGCGGATCTCGGCGGCCCAGGCCAAGGCCAAGGAGACGGAGCTGGCGGCCGCGGCCGAGGCGACCCGGGTGAAGGCCGCCGCGGCGGCGGACGCCGAGGCGACCAGGTCCCGCGGCACGGCGAGCGCCGCCGCCACCCGGGCCACCGGTGAGGCCGAGGCCGCCGCCGCGCAGGCGAGGGGCCTGGCGGAGGCGGAGGCGACCCGGGCCCGGGGCCTCGCGGAGGCGGAGGCGATCAAGGCCCGGGCCGCGGCCCTCGCGGAGAACCAGGAGGCGGTCGTCGCCCAGCAACTCGCCGAGAAGTGGCCGGAGATCGTCCAGGCCGGCGCCTCGGCGTTCGGCAACGTCGACAACATGGTGCTCCTCAACGGCGCCGACGGCATGGGCGAGATGTTCGCCAAGGCACTCACCATGGGCGGCACGGGGCTGGGCCTGGCCCGCAAGCTGCTCGCCACCATGGGCGACGGCAGCCGGCCCGTGCCCGGCGTCTCGCCCTGGCCCGACGGAGCGGCGGTTCCCCCGCCGCAGCAGGTGACGGTGGATCAGGAGAGCTGATCCGACCGGCTTCCGCGCGGCCGGTGCCCTCACCAGGGGCCCCGGCCGCGCGTGCGCACCAGCGTGCCGGCCGCCTCCCGCCCACCGGGTGCGCGACGCACCGGCCGGAGCACCGGACCACACGGCCCACTAGGGTGCCCGCGTGAGCACGTTTACCGAAGAGGACGTTCCCGGCCGGCGCGGCCCCCACGCCACCACGCAGGCGGACCCGCGCGAGGTCGGCCGGGTGCGCACCGAGTACTCCCCCGCCCACGACGGCGACCCGGACCCCGGCGAGATCGTGTGGACCTGGGTGCCGTTCGAGGAGAACGACGGCCGGGGCAAGGACCGCCCGGTGCTGGTCGTGGCCCGGGAGGCGGCGGGCACCCTCCTCGCGGTGCAGCTGTCGAGCAAGCGGCACGACGGCGACCGGGAGTGGGTGGGGATAGGTGCCGGCCCCTGGGACCGGTCGGGCCGCGACTCGTGGGTGGACGTGGACCGGGTGCTGCGGCTGCACGAGCGGGGCATGCGCCGGGAGGCGTGCGCACTGGACCGCATGCGTTTCGACCTGGTCCGGCGGCGCCTGCACGAACGTCACGGCTGGACCTGACCCAGGCGTCACGGGCTGTCCCGCCCGGCGGTCCCGGCCGGGCGCGTGGTCGCGGCGCCACCCCCGTGGACGCCGCGCCCCCGCACCCCGCGAGCTCCCCCGTGGTGCTCATGTACGCATCGTGGGTGATGCTGGTGAGGCGGTGCAACGGAGTTTCCCGCCCTCGCGGCGGCCCGGGAAACGCGCAGGGAAGCGACCGTGACGGATCGGGGACGTCCGGATGGGCACCCTTGTGCGATTCCCGGGAAAGGTCTTGGGTGGGACGAGTGCCGGCCCGGCGCACACACCGGGCCGGTGGCATGGTGGAACCTCAGGAGGAGATCCCGACATGTCCGATAGCCACAGCGACGGTGGTGACTGTACGCCGCACCGCACCGCCGTCACCGAGGCCGAGGTGGAGGCCCTGGTCAGGGGCATCTGCTTCAAGACCGGCCCGCCCCGCACGCTCGGTGTCGAGCTGGAGTGGCTCGTCCACTCGCTGGAGCTGCCGCAGCTCCCGGTCACACCCGAACAGCTCGAAGCGGTCTACGCCACGTTGCGGGCCGTGCCCCTGGTATCGGCGCTCACCGTCGAACCCGGCGGCCAGCTGGAGCTGAGCTCCCAGCCCGCGTCCTCCCTCACGGAGTGCGTGGAGACCGTCTCCGCCGATCTGGACACCGTCCGGGCCGTCCTGGCCGAGGACGGTCTGGGCCTCACCGGCATCGGTCACGACCCCTGGCACACACCCCGCAGGTTCCTGCGCGAGCCGCGGTACGACGCCATGGAGGCCTGCCTGGACCGCACCGGCCCGGCCGGCCGCCACATGATGTGCACCTCGGCGTCCGTGCAGGTCTGCGTGGACGCCGGCCACGAGGAACCCGGCCCGCTGGGGCACGCCCGGCGCTGGTGGCTCGCGCACCAGCTGGGCGCCGTCCTGGTGGCCGCGTTCGCCAACTCGCCGCTGCTCGGCCTGCGGCCCACGGGCTGGCAGTCCACCCGGCAGCTGATGTGGATGGAGATCGGTGCCGGCCGGGCCGGCGGTCCGCCGCTGACCGGCGAACCGCGGGACGCCTGGACGCGGCACGCGCTGGACTCCCCGGTGATGTGCGTGCGCCGCGACAGCGGCCCCTGGGAGGTCCCCGAGGGGCTCACCTTCCGGGAGTGGACACGCACCCGGTCGCTCGGGCCACCCACCCGGGCGGATCTCGACTACCACCTGACCACCCTGTTCCCGCCGGTCCGGCCGCGTGGCCACCTGGAACTGCGCATGATCGACGCGCAGCCCGGCGAGGACGGCTGGCTCGTGCCGCTCGCGGTCACCGCGGCGCTGTTCGACGACCCGGAGGCCGCCGAGACCGCGTACCGGACGGTGAAACCGCTCGCCGAGCGGGCCCGGAACCAGCCGGCCCCGCACAACCCGCTGTGGACCGCCGCGGCCCGGCACGGGCTCGCCGACCCGGAGCTGCGCGAGGCCGCCGACGGCTGCTTCGCGGCGGCCCAGGAGGCACTGCCCCGGCTCGGCGCCACCACGCGCGTCACCGACGCCGTGGCCGCGTTCCGGGACCGCTACGTCGCCCGGGGCCGCTGCCCGGCCGACGACCTGCTCGACCGGCTTCCCGCCCTCGACCCGCACCGGACGCGGCCCGGCGCGTCCGGGGGCACGACCGCCCACGGGAGGAAGGACATCCGCACATGACCGCCCCGGAGACCGACCCCACCACCACCGAGACGGACCCCGAGGCACTGCGGAACCGCGCGCTGGCCTCCCTCACCGCCGCCCGGGACCGCACCACGCTGCTCACCACGTGCGTCGACGAGCCGGACCTCACCGCCCAGCACTCCCCGCTGATGTCCCCGCTGGTGTGGGACCTCGCGCACATCGGCAACCAGGAGGAGCTGTGGCTGCTCCGGACGGTCGGCGGCCGGGAGGCGATGCGGCCCGAGATCGACGGCCTGTACGACGCCTTCGAGCATCCGCGCGCGGAGCGGCCCAGGCTGCCGCTGCTGCCGCCCGAGGAGGCCCGCCGGTACGCGGCCGAGGTCCGCGGCCGGGTGACGGACCTGCTGGAGGACGCGGACTTCCACGGCACCCGGCTCACCGAGTCCGGTTTCGCCTTCGGGATGATCGCCCAGCACGAACAGCAGCACGACGAGACCATGCTGATCACCCATCAGCTCAGGAAGGGCCCTGCGGTCCTGACCGCTCCGGACCCGGAGCCGGTCCAGGCGTTCACCGGTCCGGCCGAGGTCCTCGTGCCGGGCGGCCCGTTCACGATGGGCACCTCCGACGAGCCCTGGGCGCTGGACAACGAACGCCCGGCGCACCCGCGGGAGGTGGAGCCCTTCTGGATCGACACGACACCGGTGACGAACGCGGCGTACCAGGCGTTCATCGAGGACGGTGGCTACGACACCGAACGCTGGTGGGCGCCGGAGGGCTGGGCGCACGTCCGGCAGCACGCCGTGGACGCTCCGCTGTTCTGGCGGCGGGAGGGCGGGCAGTGGCTGCGGCGCCGGTTCGGCATCACGGAGCCGGTCCCGCCGGACGAGCCGGTGCTGCACGTCTCCTGGTACGAGGCGGACGCCTACGCCCGCTGGGCCGGGCGGCGGCTGCCCACCGAGACGGAGTGGGAGAAGGCCGCCCGCTTCGACCCCGCCACCGGCCGCTCCCGGCGCTACCCCTGGGGTGACACCGACCCGGCACCCGACCAGGCCAACCTGGGCCAGCGGCACCTCGGGCCCGCGCCGGCCGGCAGCTACCCGGCCGGCGAGTCACCCCTCGGCGTGCGGCAGCTGATCGGTGACGTGTGGGAGTGGACGGCGAGCGACTTCCTGCCGTACCCGGGCTTCCGGGCCTTCCCGTACAAGGAGTACTCGGAGGTGTTCTTCGGTCCCGAGTACAAGGTGCTGCGCGGCGGCTCGTTCGCCGTGGACGCGGTGGCCTGCCGGGGCACGTTCCGCAACTGGGACTACCCGATACGCCGGCAGATCTTCTGCGGCTTTCGCACCGCACGCTCGGAGGCGGTCTGATGTGCCGTCATCTCGCCTACCTGGGGCCGCAGGAGCCGCTCGGACGGATCCTCGTGGAGCCCCCGCACAGTCTGTTCCGCCAGTCGTGGGCGCCGCGCCGGCAGCGGTACGGCACGGTCAACGCCGACGGCTTCGGGGTGGGCTGGTACGCGCCGGAGGACCCGGTGCCGGCCCGCTACCGGCGGGCCGGGCCCGTCTGGGCCGACCTGTCCTTCACCGACTTGGCGCGGGTGGTACGCGCGGGTGCCGTGCTCGCGGCGGTCCGGGATGCGACCCTCGCGGGGGCGGACGCCGAGGCCGCGGCGGCGCCGTTCGCGGCCGGGCGGTGGCTGTTCAGCCACAACGGCGCGCTCGCCGGCTGGCCGGACTGCGCGGCCCACCTGGTGTCCGCGCTGCCGCCGGTCGACCTGCTGTCGCTCCAGGCCCGCACCGACTCGGCGTTCATCTGGGCGCTGGTGCTGCACCGGCTGCGCAGCGGTGACGCGCCGGAGCAGGCTCTGGCCGGACCGGTCCGCCTGCTGGCCGAGGCGGCGCCCGCCTCGCGTCTCAACCTGCTGCTCACCGACGGGGACACGATCGCCGCCACCGCCTGGGGGGACTCCCTCTGGTACCGCACGGAGCCCGGCCGCGGCACGGTCGTCGCCTCCGAGCCGTACGACGACGACCCGCTGTGGCAGGAGGTCCCCGACCGCACCGTGCTCACCGCGAACCGCGCCGGTGTGCTGCTCGCCCCGCTGGAGGATCCGGCGCCCTCCCCCACCCTCGGCTCCGTCCGAGCGGGGGCGCCCTCGTCACCGAAGGAGCCCTGCCGTTGAGCCCCCTGCACGTCACCCGCACCCTCCCCGAGGACGCGACGGACGCCGCGCTGCGCGCCGATGTCCTCGGCGGCCTCACCGCCTCCCCCAAGTGGCTGCCGCCGAAGTGGTTCTACGACGCCCGCGGCAGCGAACTGTTCGAGCAGATCACCGAACTGCCCGAGTACTACCCCACGCGCGCCGAGCGGGAGATCCTCGCCGCCCGGTCCGGTGAGATCGCCGCAGCCAGCGGCGCCCGGACGCTGGTGGAACTCGGCTCGGGCTCCTCGGAGAAGACCCGCTATCTGCTCGAGGCGCTCACCTCCCTCGCCGCCTACGTCCCGGTGGACGTCAGCGAGAGCGCCCTGACCCAGGCCGGGCAGGCGCTCGTCGCGGACCGCCCGGACCTGGACGTGCACGCCCTGATCGCCGACTTCACCGCCCCGATGACCCTGCCCGCCACGCCGGGCCCGCGGCTGGTGGCGTTCCTCGGCGGCACGCTCGGCAACCTGCTGCCCGCCGAGCGGGCCCGGTTCCTGGCCTCCGTGCGCTCGCTGCTCGCCCCGGGCGACGGGCTCCTGCTCGGCACGGACCTGGTCAAGGACGAGCGGGTGCTGGTCCGGGCGTACGACGACGCGGCCGGCGTGACAGCCGCGTTCAACAAGAACGTGCTGGCCGTGGTCGACCGCGAACTGGGCGCCGACTTCGACCTGGACGCGTTCGACCACGTGGCCGTGTGGGACGCGGAGCGGGAGTGGATCGAGATGCGGCTGCGGTCCCGCACCGCCCAGACCGTGAAGGTGCCCGGGCTGGACCTCGCCGTGGACTTCGCGGCGGGCGAGGAACTGCGCACCGAGGTGTCGGCCAAGTTCCGGCGGGAGGGGGTGACCTCCGAACTGGCCGCCGCCGGCCTCGAGCTGACCCACTGGTGGACGGACGAGCAGGGCCGCTTCGCCCTGTCGCTGAGCGTGGCCCGGTGAGCCGGGGCCGCCCGGCTCAGCCCGCGTCGGTGGCGAGCGCCTCGGTGATCTTCCGTGAGGCACGGCGCGCCTCGGTCGCGGGGTCCGCGCCGCCCAGGACCCGGGTCATGTAGTCCTTGATCGGGTTGTCGGCCTCGACGTCGGCCCACTGAGGGGTGCTGGGGGTCGCCCGGCCGTGCGCCGCGCCCGCGGCCATGGCGGCGACCCCCTCCTCACCGGCGACGGCGCCGGCCAGCGTGGTCTTGTTGGGCACGTAGTTCATGGTGCGGGCCAGTTCGGTGTCCCACTTGGCGTCGGTGAGCGCCCCGACGACGGTGGTCGCGGCGAACTGGTCGTCGGTGTTCTGCGGGACGACCAGGTCGGAGCCGCCGGTGAAGACGGTGCCGGGCCGCCCGGCCGTGCGCCCGGGTACGGGGAAGTAGCCGAGCTTGTCCTTCAGGCCCGGGGCCTGCTGCACGATCGCCTGGGTGAGCCCGGGTACGGCGATGATCTGGGCGACCTTGCCGCCGGCGAACACGCCTGCCTGGGGCGGGTGTTGCTCGTCGGCGTCCACGGGCCCCCGGCCCAGGGCCTGGAGGCGCCGGTAGAAGTCCATGCCGCGCAGCGCGGCCGGGGTGTCCAGGGTGCCCTGCCACTCGTGGTCCTTCTCCTCGGCGAGTTCGCCGCCCTCGTCCCAGATGAAGCCGGAGAGTGTGTACCAGTCCTGCCCGGCGAGGTAGATGCCCTGGTTCCCGGCGGAGTTGAGCTTCGCGGTGTCGTCGAGCCAGGCTTGCCGGGTCTTCGGGGGGCTGGTGATGCCGGCCTGCCCGAACAGGTCCTTGCGGTAGATGACGACCCGGTTGGCCGCGTACCAGGGGATGCCGTACTGCTTGTTGCCGTCCTTGCCGGGCTGGGCGAGGCCGGGCAGCCACTTCTCCTTGTCCCAGTCCCGCATGGACTCCAGGGTGAGGTCCGCGAGCCGGCCGCCGTCGGCGTACAGCGGTACCTGGGTGTTGCCGACCTCGATGACGTCCGGGCCGTCCCCGGAGCCCGCCTTGAGCGCGGTGCGGACCTTCTCCACGATGCCGGTCCACTCCTGGATGCGGATGTCCAGGCGCAGGTCGTCGTGGGTGCGTTCGAAGTCCTCGGTGAACCGCTCCAGGAACTCCTTGGAGGCACTGTCCTTCATCAGCCACACGGTGACGGTGGTGCGCTCGTGGCCGCCGGGAAGCATCCCGCAGGCGCTGACGAGGGAACCGGTGACACAGAGGAGGGCGAGCAGACGACGTCTCACGAGGGGTCCTGTTCTGTCTGGCAGAGGTGCTGGGACAGGGGTGGGGGCCCGACGTGGGGGGACGAGCACGGGCTCGTGCGGGTGTGCTGGGATTTTGGTATGGACCAATGCGGAGGTCAAGCGCTCCTGGCCGTGGGCTCGTGACGCCGTGCGGACGGAGCCCGGATACGGCACGGTGGAGTTCGGCGTGACACGAGAGGAGCACCCGCATGTCGAACCACACCTACCGGGTCACCGAGATCGTCGGTACCTCGCACGAGGGCATCGACCAGGCCATCCGCAACGGCATCGCCCGTGCCGACCAGACGCTGCGCAACCTGGACTGGTTCGAGGTGACCCAGGTCCGCGGCCAGATCGAGAACGGCCGGGTCGAGCACTACCAGGTAGGACTGAAGGTCGGCTTCCGCCTGGAGGACGGCGACTGAGCCGGCCGCCCCGGCGCCGGTCCTCCGCCCGGCGTCAGGTACGCCCCTCCCGCTCCTGTGCCTCCTCCAGCACGGCCGACCTCGCGGCCCAGCGGGCCCGCACGACCGTGAACCCGGCCTGTTCGGCGTCGTCGCACACCAGCTCGTCGTCGTCCACGAGGACCCGGACCTCGCGGTCCCGGGCGAGCCGGCGCAGGATCTCCAGCTTGGTGAACCGGGCCGGCCTGCGGTCGGCGCCGCTCCGCATGTGCACCCGCCCCTCGGGCAGTCCGTGGGCCGCGAGCCAGTCCACGGTGTCCCGGCGGCACCGCTCGGGACGGCCGGTGAGGTAGACGACCTCACACTCCACGGCGCTCTCCCGGGCCAGCGCCACGCCGTCCGCCAGGGGCGGGTCCGCGGGAGCGGCGGCGAAGAACCCCGCCCAGTCTCGTGGCCGGCGCTCCAGGAAATGCTGGCGGTGGGCGGTGTCGGCGAGCGTGTTGTCCAGGTCGAACACGGCGATCGGGCGCCGGCTGCTGTCGGTCACACGCCCACCTTAACGAGACCGGGGCGGGCCGGTCCCGGCCCCGGGAATCCCCTACCTCCCACGGTGTTGAAGCCTGTGTGAGCAGCTCAGTGATCGCCCGGACCCGGTTCTCCGTCCTCGACCGCTCCCGTACCCGCGAGGGCCGTCCGCCCGCCGAGGCGCTGCGGGACACCGTCGCGCTGGCCCGGGAGGCGGAGGTGCTCGGCTACCACCGCTTCTGGGTGTCGGAGCACCACGGGGTGCCCGGTGTCGCCGGCTCCGCGCCCACCGTCCTGGCCGCCGCGGTCGCCTCGGCCACCCGTGACATCCGGGTCGGCACCGGCGGGGTCATGCTGCCCAACCACCAGCCCCTCGTCGTCGCCGAGCAGTTCGGGGTGCTGGAGGCGCTGTTCCCGGGCCGGATCGACATGGGTCTCGGCCGGTCGGTGGGCTTCACGGACGGCGTGCGCAGGGCGCTCGGCCGGGACAAGGGGGACGCCGAGGACTTCGCGGCGCAGCTCGGCGAGCTGCTGGACTGGTTCACGGACGGCTCACCGGACGGGGTGCACGCGCGTCCGGCGGAGGGCCTGAGGGTGCCGCCGTTCGTGCTGGCCATGGGCGAGGGCACCACGATCGCCGCCCGCGCCGGCCTGCCCGTGGTCATCGGTGACCTGCGCAGCCGCGAGAAGGTGCTCCGCGGCGTCGACCGGTACCGCTCCCTGTTCCGGCCCTCGCCCTGGGCGGCCGAGCCGTACGTCGTCGTCTCCGGTACGGTCGCGGTCGCCGGCAGCGCGGCCGAGGCGCGCCGGCTGCTCGTCCCCGAGGCCTGGTCCATGGCGTACTCCCGCACCCACGGCACCTTCCCGCCGCTCGTCCCGGCCGAGGCGGTCGAGGCCCGCAGCATGACCGCGCGCGAACGCGGCTTCTACGAGGCGGGACTCGCCGGTCACCTCGCCGGGACCGCCGAACAGGTCGCCGGCGGTCTGGAGACCGTGCTGGAGGACACCGGCGCCGACGAGGTCCTCGTCACCACCAGCAGCCACGACCGCACGGCCCTGCTGGACTCCTACCGGCGGCTGGCGGCACTGTTCGCCCCCGGCCGGTGACCTGTTCGAGATGCGGACCGGGCCCCGGCCGGTGACCCTGGGAGGGCGAACCCCAAGCGACGAGGAGGGCTGCCATGTCCTTCATGGACAAGATCAAGGGCATGCTCAAGGGCCATGAGGGCATGGCCGACAAGGGCATCGACAAGGGCGGCGACTACGTCGACCAGCGCACCGGGAACAAGTACCGGTCGCAGGTCGACACCGGCCAGGACAAGCTGAGGGACGAGTTCGGCACCCGGCAGGACCCGGGCAACCCGCCTCGGTCGTAGCGCACGGGGGTGGCTAGAGTTTCCCCCGATGCACAGCGCCCATGACCCGTACGTCCGCGTCCGCGGCGCCCGCGAGCACAACCTCAAGGGCGTCGACGTGGACATCCCCCGGGACGTACTGGCCGTGTTCACCGGCGTCTCCGGCTCGGGCAAGTCGTCCCTGGCGTTCGGCACCGTCTACGCCGAGGCCCAGCGGCGCTACTTCGAGTCGGTCGCTCCCTACGCGCGCAGGCTGATCCACCAGGTCGGGGCGCCCAAGGTCGGTGAGATCACCGGGCTGCCGCCCGCGGTCTCCCTCCAGCAGCGCCGGTCGGCCCCCACCTCGCGCTCCTCGGTGGGCACGGTCACCAACCTCTCCAACTCGCTGCGCATGCTGTTCTCGCGTGCCGGCACCTATCCGCCCGGCGCCGAGCGGCTCGATTCGGACGCGTTCTCTCCGAACACGGCGGCCGGCGCCTGTCCCGGGTGCCACGGCCTGGGGCGGACGCACGAGACCACCGAGGAACTGCTGGTCCCCGACCCCTCGCTGTCCATCCGCGAGGGCGCGGTCGCGGCCTGGCCCGGTGCCTGGCAGGGCAAGAACCTGCGCGACATCCTGGACGCCCTCGGGTACGACGTGGACCGGCCCTGGCGCGAGCTGCCCGCCGAAGCGCGCGAGTGGATCCTGTTCACCGACGAGCAGCCGGTCGTCACCGTCCATCCGGTCCGGGACGCGGACCGGATCCAACGGCCCTACCAGGGCACGTACACGAGCGCCCGCCGGTATGTGCTGAAGACGTTCTCCGACACCAGGTCGGCCACGCTGCGGGCGAAGGCGGAGCGGTTCCTCACCAGCGCGCCCTGCCCGGTCTGCGAGGGCAGCCGGCTGCGTCCCGAGGCGCTCGCCGTGACCTTCGGCGGCCGGACGATCGCCGAACTGGCCGGACTGCCGCTGACCGGCCTCGCGGGACTGCTCGACGGCGGCACCGAGGCCGCCCGGGTGCTCACCGCCGACCTGAAGTCCCGGATCGCGCCGGTGGTCGAGCTGGGGCTCGGCTATCTGAGTCTGGACCGGGCCACCCCCACGCTCTCGGCGGGCGAGCTGCAACGGCTGCGGCTGGCCACCCAGTTGCGCTCCGGGCTCTTCGGGGTGGTGTACGTGCTGGACGAGCCGTCCGCGGGCCTGCACCCGGCGGACACCGAGGCACTGCTGACCGTGCTGGACCGGCTGAAGGCCGCGGGCAACTCGGTGTACGTCGTGGAGCATCACCTGGAGGTGGTGCGTGCGGCGGACTGGCTGGTGGAGGTGGGTCCGGGCGCGGGCGAGCACGGCGGCCGGGTGCTCTACAGCGGGCCGGTCGCCGAGCTGGCCTCGGTGGCGGAGTCGGCGACGGCGGCGTACCTCTTCGACGAGTCCCCCGGCCCGGCGCGTGCCGTCCGGGAGCCGCGCGGCTGGCTGACGGCCGGTCCGGTGACCCGGCACAACCTGCGGGGGGTGACGGCCCGGTTCCCGCTCGGCGCGTTCACCGCCGTCACCGGTGTCTCCGGCTCCGGGAAGTCCACGCTCGTGGGCGAGTTGACGGAGGAGGTGGCGGGGGTCGGGCGGCTGGTGCGGGTCGACCAGAAGCCCATCGGGCGCACCCCGCGCTCCAACCTCGCCACCTACACGGGCCTGTTCGACGTCGTACGCAAGGTGTTCGCGGGGACGCCGGAGGCGCGGGCGCGCGGGTACGGGATCGGTCGGTTCTCCTTCAACGTGGCGGGAGGGCGCTGCGAGACCTGCCAGGGCGAGGGGTTCGTCAGTGTGGAGCTGCTGTTCCTGCCGAGCACCTACGCGCCGTGCCCGGACTGCGCGGGCGCCCGCTACAACCCCGGGACGCTGCAGGTGACGTACCGGGGACGGAACATCGCCGAGGTGCTGGATCTGACCGTGGAGACAGCCGCGGAGTTCTTCGCGGACACCCCGGGTGCCGCCCGCAGCCTGGGCACCCTGCTCGACGTGGGCCTCGGCTACCTGCGGCTCGGCCAGCCCGCGACCGAGCTGTCCGGCGGGGAGGCGCAGCGGATCAAGCTGGCGAGCGAACTCCAGCGCGGGCGCCGCGGCCACACCCTCTACCTGCTGGACGAGCCGACGTCCGGGCTGCATCCGGCCGACGTGGAGGTGCTGGTGGACCGGCTGCACGGGCTGGTCGACGCCGGGCACACGGTCGTGGTGGTCGAGCACGACATGACGGTGGTCGCGGGCGCCGACTGGGTGATCGACCTCGGTCCGGGCGGCGGCGACCGGGGCGGCCGGATCGTGGCGGCCGGACCGCCCGAGCGGGTGGCCCGGGCGGCCGGCAGCGCCACGGCGCCGTACCTGGCGCGGGTCATGCCCTGAACGCCGGCCGGTCCGCGGCACTGTCCACCGGAGGAGCAGCCGGACGGCCCGCCGGGCGCCCGCCGGTGCGCCGGGCCACCACCGGCCGCCTTGGCGGGCGCCGGACCCCGGGCACCGGCCCGGCCGGATGACACGGGCCCCGTCCCGCCCCGCACGCCCCTGTCAGCGCAGCGGCG
>NZ_WWJT01000699.1 GCF_009865385.1 Streptomyces sp. SID486
GGCCCGGAGGCACGGCGGGATATCCCGGATACCCGGGGTGTGCGCCGTACCCCGGGGCACCCGCGGGGTACGGGCCGGCCGGCTGCGCCGACTGCGCCGGCTGGGGCGCGGTCTGTGCGGCGGGACCCCACGGGGCGGCCGCGCCGGCGGGGCGGGTCTGGTCCGTCCATGCCTTGCCGTCCCACCAGCGTTCGGTGGGCGGACCGTCGTTCGTCTGCCCGGGGTCGGGGTACCACCCGGGGGGAGTCGCCTGCGTCATGCCCCCACCGTATGAGGCGACGGTGAAAGCGGGATGAGAGGATCCGCCGCCAAGCGCGCGGACCAGGACATTTCACCGACGATTTCTCCGCCCCCACCGTCCCGGCACCGCCACCCGCACCCGCCGTCCCCGGCGCAGCCACCCCCGCCCGCCGTCCTCGGCACCACCGCCCGCACCCGTCACCGACCGTCCCCGCGTCCGCCCGCACCCGTCTCCGTCCGTCTTCGTGTCCGCCCGCGCCCGTCTCCGACC
Organism: Streptomyces sp. SID486; assembly: GCF_009865385.1. Classification (GTDB taxonomy): domain Bacteria; phylum Actinomycetota; class Actinomycetes; order Streptomycetales; family Streptomycetaceae; genus Streptomyces. Next base: position 512 of record NZ_WWJT01000699.1, read on the forward strand.
GCCCCGGGCTCCGTCGGCGCCCGGGGCCCCGCCGTCCCCGCCGTCCCCGGCGCCGCCACCCGTAGCTGTCGTCGACCGTCTCCGCGTCCGCCCGCACCCGTCTTTGTCCGTCCCGGCCTCCCTCGGCGCCCGGGTCCCCGCCGTCCCCGCCGCCACCCGCACCCGCCCGCACTCCGCCGTGTACATCCCGCGCCCCCTTCGGAGCCGCTCCGGCGGCCCTGGCGGCAGGCGTGGTTGACGCTCCGTCCGCTGGTCGGGCCCGGGACGGGGTCGCCCGGCCGCCTGCTCCTTCACCCGGCCGGGCAACAGCTGCCACGACCGCCCACCACGGGCCCCGCCGGGCGGCTAGGCTCGCTGTCTGTACGTCGTTCGGGCGACCTGGGGAGGTAACGGGATGACGGAGGGACGCCCGCCGGCGGCCGGCTCGGCTCCCCTGTGGGAGCGGGACGCCGAGATCGCCGCGGTCGCACAGGCGCTCGACGTCCTGTGCGCGGAACAGACGTCCTCGGGCAGCCTGCTGGTGCTGCGCGGCGAGGCGGGACTTGGCAAGACCGCGCTGCTGGCCGAGACCCGCCGCATCGCCGAACGCCGCGGCTGCACCGTCTGGTCCGCCCGCGGCGCCGAGACCCTGAGGTCCGTCCCGTTCCACGTCGTACGGCAGCTGCTCCAGCCGGCGCTGCTGTCCTTACTGCCCGAGGAGGCCCGCGAGTACCTCGGCGACTGGTACGAGATCGCCGGCCCCGCCCTCGGTATAACCGACCCGCAGGAGGGCAGCGCCGACCCGCAGTACGTCTGCGACGGACTCGTCGCGGCGGTGCGCCGGCTCGCCCGCCGGGAATGGCCGCTGGTGCTGCTCCTCGACGACGCGCACTGGGCCGACCAGGAGACCCTGCGCTGGCTCGCCGCGTTCGCCGAGCGCCTGGACGACGTGTCCGTCCTCGTGGTGGTCGCCCGCCGCCCCGGCGAGGTCAGCGGGGACAGCGCCCGCCTGCTCGACACGGTGGCCGAGGCCGCGGGCCGCCCGGTCACCACCCTCAGCGCCCTCACGCCGGACGCCACCGCCGGGATCACCCGCGCCACCCTCGGCCGGCACGCCGACGACGCGTTCTGCCGCGAGGTGTGGGCCGTCACCGGCGGCAACCCCTACGACACCGTCGAACTCCTCGCCAAGGTGCAGGACAGCGAACTCCAGCCCGTCGAGGCGCGCGCCGGGGAACTGCGCGCGCTGAACCGCGCGGCCCGCGGCGGCGGACTGGTCGACCGGCTCAAGGGCCTCGGCCTGGAAGCCACCCGGTTCGCCTGGGCCGCGGCCATCCTCGGCACCGGCATCACCGTCGACATGGTCGCCCGCCTCGCCACCATGAACGACGAACTGGCCGGGCGCTGCGCCGAACTCCTCTGCGACGCCCGTATCCTCACCGCGCCCGACCCGTCCGTCGGCACCGAACGGGACTCCGACGAGCTGGAGTTCGTCCACCCGCTCATCGCCACCGCCGTCTACAACTCCATCCCGCCCGGCGTGTGCACCGCGATGCACGGCGTCGCCGCGCAGATCATCACCGAGCTGGGCCGCGGTGCGGCCGAGGCCGCGCGGCACCTGCTGAAGGTGCACCCGGACGACGACGAGGAACTCGTCGAGCAGCTGCGCGAAGCAGCCCGCGAGCATCTCGCCGTCGGTGCCCCGGACGCGGCCCGCCGCTGCCTGGAACGCGCGCTGGAGGAACCGCCCCGCCCCGAGGTGCACGCGCACGTCCTGTACGAACTGGGCTGCGCCACCCTCCTGACCAACCCCGCGGGCACCATCGACCAGTTGCAGAGCGCGCTCGGCATGTCCGGCCTCGACGGGGACGACCGGGTCGACGCCGTCGTCCGCCTCTCCCAGGCACTGCTCCACAACGACCAGCTGGAGGAGGCCGTCCGCACGGTCGAGGCCGAAGCCGCCCGGCACGAGGCGGGTCCGGTCCGGATGCGACTGCAGGCGTTCCAGTTCATGTGGGAGTGCATCCACGGCGAGACCGTCTCCCCGGCCCGCTCCCGCCGCCTCGCCGAGCTGGCGAGCACCTGCGCCGGCCGCGACAACGCCGAACGCGCCCTGCTCATCCTGCGCGGCTTCGACGCCATGACCCACGGCGAGAGCGCGGACGTGGTGATCGACCTGTGCGATCGCGCCCTCGTCAACGGCCGCCTCGCGCCGGGGCTCGGCTGGACCGACCCCGAGTGGGGCATGGAGCTGCTGATGATGCTCGGCAGCGCGTACGCCTACGCCGACCGGCTGGACCGCGCGGAGAGCCTGTTCGCCGAGGCCAGGCGCGTCTACACCTCGGCCGGCTGGCGCGGTGGCCACCTCTCCCTGGCCAACGCCTTCCTCGGGCTCGCCTACCGCCGACAGGGCCGGCTGCGCGACGCCGAGTCCACCCTGCGCGAGGGCCTGGTGCTCGCCGAACGCGTGGGCCGCCGCCTGCCGCTGTACTGGTCGTCCACCTGCGGGCTGGTCGACACCCTGCTGGCGCGCGGCCGGGTCGAGGAAGCCTGGTCGGTCGCCGAACAGTACGGCTTCGCGCCGCCGTACCCGTCCACCATCGTGCTGCCCGACATCCGCTCCGTCCGCGGCCGGCTGCTGCTCGCCGTCGGCCGCACCGAGGAGGGCGTCAGCGAACTGGAGGCCGCCGAGAAGACCGCCGCCTCCCGCGGCGGCCACAACCCCGTCCTCGCACCCTGGTCCATCGACCTGGCCAAGGCCCTCGCCGGACGGGACCCGGCCCGTGCCGCCCAGCTCGCGGCCGACGCCCGCGGGCAGGCCGAGCGGTTCGGCACGGACACCGCCATCGGCGAGGCCCTGCGCTGCGCCGCCGCCCTGGCGACGGGACAGCGGGCGGTGCAGCTCGCCGCCCGTGCCGTCACCTACCTGGAGGCGTCGCCCTGCCAGTACGAACACGCGGCGGCCCGCGTCGAGTACGGCATCGCCGCCCGCTCGACAGCGGAACTCAACCGGGGTCTCGACCTCGCCCGTGCCTGTGGCGCGGAGGCCCTGGTCGCCCAGGCGCGGGAGGTGCTGGAGACGGGCCGCGGCCTGTCCTGACCTACCGGCGACGCGACCCGCTGGGACCGCCGACGCGGCCGAGCCCCGTGGCAGAGGGGTCGTGGCAGAGGGGCCGTGGCAGAGGGCCCGCGGCCCCGACCCGGCCGGCCCCGGCCTGCTTCGGCCCGGCCACGCCCCACCCGGCCGGCCTCGGTCCGCCCACGCCCGACCCAGCGCGCCCCCGACCCGGACGGGCCGCCGACCGCGCCCCCGGCGTTCCGGCCAGGTCCGGGTTCGACCGCGGCGGGCACGGGTACCCGGCCGCCACCGCACACGGGACACAGCCGTACGTGAGCAAGGGAGCGCGATCCATGAAGGCAGTCACCTGGCAGGGAAAGCGGGACGTCCGGGTGGAGGACGTGCCCGATCCACGGATCGAGGAACCCACGGACGCCGTCATCCGGATCACGTCGACCGGGCTGTGCGGCTCCGACCTGCATCTGTACGAGGTGCTCACCCCCTTCATGACCCCGGGTGACATCCTCGGCCACGAACCCATGGGCATCGTGGAGGAGGTCGGTCCGGAGGTGACGAACCTGCGGCCCGGCGACCGTGTCGTGGTGCCGTTCCAGATCGCCTGCGGGCACTGCTTCATGTGCGACACCGGTCTGCCCACCCAGTGCGAGACCACGCAGGTCACCGGCGAGGGCATGGGCGCCGCCCTGTTCGGCTACACCCGCCTGTACGGCGCGGTGCCCGGCGGCCAGGCCGAGTATCTGCGCGTCCCGCAGGCCCAGTTCGGCCCGATCAAGGTGCCCGAGGGGCCCCCGGACGACCGGTTCGTGTACCTCTCCGACGTGCTGCCCACCGCCTGGCAGGCCGTCGAGTACGCCGCCGTCCCGCCCGGCGGCACCCTCGCCGTCCTCGGGCTCGGCCCCATCGGCGACATGGCCTCCCGGATCGCCAAGGCCCGGGGCGCCGAGCGGGTCTTCGGTGTCGACCTGGTCCCGGAGCGCCTCGCCCGGGCGAACCGGCGCGGTGTCGAGACGTACGACCTGCGGGCCTTCGACGACGAGAAGGCCCTGGTCCACGCGATCCGCGACCAGACCGGCGGCCGGGGTCCGGATGCCGTGATCGACGCCGTCGGCACCGAGGCCCACGGCAGCCACGCCGCCAAGCTCATCCAGCAGACCGCCGCGATGATGCCCCGCAAGCTCAGCGGGCCGCTCGCCGAACGCTTCAGCGTCGACCGGATGGGCGCCCTCTACATGGCGATCGACCTGGTCCGCCGCGGGGGCACCATCTCGCTCAGCGGTGTCTACGGCGGCGTGGCCGACCCGATGCCGATGCTCACCATGTTCGACAAGCAGATCCAGCTCCGCATGGGCCAGGCCAACGTCCGCCGCTGGGCCGACCAGATCATGCCCTACCTGACCGAGGAGGACCCGCTCGGCGTCGAGGACTTCGCCACCCACCGGCTGCCGTTGGCCGAGGCACCGCACGCCTATGAGATGTTCCAGCGCAAGCAGGACGGCGCGGTCAAGATCCTCATGCAGCCGTAGCGGGAGCCGGGGGCCGGGGGCCGGGCCTCGAAGCCGTGAGCCGTGAGCTGTGAGCCGGGAGCCGGCCCCGGGAGCCGGCCCCGGTCGTGAGCGGGAGCCCGTAGCCGGGAGAGCCGGCCCCGGGAGTCATGAGCGGCGCCTCGTCGGTAGCCAGCCAGGAGCCGGCCTCGTCGGTAGCCGCGGCTGCGGCCACGCCCCTGGCTCAGCCGCGGTCCTTCTCGCCGAGGATCTCCGCCAGGTCGTAGCGCACCGGCTCCTCCAGCTGGGCGTACGTGCAGCTCTCCGGCGTACGGTCCGGACGCCAGCGGCGGAAACGGGCCGTGTGCCGGAACCGCTGCCCGTTCTCCATGTGGTCGTACGCCACCTCGGCCACCCGCTCCGGCCGCAGCGGCACCCACGACAGGTCCTTCTTGCCCGTCCAGCGGCTCGGCGCCCCCGGCAGCCGGGCCTTCTCGTGAGCGCCCTCGTCCGTCCAGGCGGCCCACGGGTGCCCGGACACGTCGTCCATGCGCAGCGGTTCCAGCTCGTCGATCAGTTCGGCGCGCCTTTTCATGGCGAAGGCCGCGGACACCCCGACGTGCTGGAGCCGGCCGTCCCCGTCGTACAGCCCGAGCAGCAGCGAGCCCACCACCGGGCCGCTCTTGTGGAAGCGGTACCCGGCCACGACCACGTCCGCCGTGCGTTCGTGCTTGATCTTGAACATGGCCCGCTCGTCCTGCAGGTACCGCAGCGTGAGGGGCTTGGCGACGACCCCGTCCAGGCCCGCGCCCTCGAACTGCTCGAACCACTGCCGGGCCACCTCGATGTCGGTCGTGGCGGGCGCGACGTGCACCGGCGGGGTCGCCTCGGCGAGGGCCCGGTCCAGCAGGGCGCGGCGGTCGGTCAGCTCCACGTCGAGCAGGGCGTGGTCGTCCAGCGCCAGCACGTCGAAGGCGACGAAGGAGGCCGGGGTCCGCTCGGCCAGCGTCCGCACCCGGGAGGCCGCCGGGTGGATCCGCTCGGTCAGCGCGTCGAAGTCCAGCCTTCCGTCGCGGGCGATCACGATCTCCCCGTCCAGCACGCACCGCTCGGGCACCCGTTCCTTCAGCGCCTCGACCAGCTCGGGAAAGTACCTGGTCAGCGGCTTTCCGGTACGGCTGCCCAGTTCGACCTCGGGCCCGTCCCGGAACACGATCGACCGGAAGCCGTCCCACTTCGCCTCGTAGTGCATCCCCGGCGGGATCTGCGCCACCGACTTGGCGAGCATCGGCTTCACGGGCGGCATGACGGGGAGGTCCATGCATCCGATTCTGCTCGCATGCATACGGGTTTGCCCGGTATGCGAGCCGTGTGCGGTACGCCTACGGTGGCCGCATGGGCGATGCGGTGGAACTGGAGGTGGGCGGCCGGAGCGTACGGCTGTCCAGCCCGGACAAGGTGTTCTTCCCCGAGCGGGGCTTCACCAAGCTGGACGTCGCCCGGTACTACGCCTCCGTCGCCCCCGGCATCCTGCGTGCCCTGCGCAACCGCCCCACCACCCTGGAGCGGTACCCGGACGGCGTCGGCGGTGAGTGGTTCTACCAGAAGCGGGCGCCGAAAGGCATGCCCGACTGGATCCCGACCGCCCACATCACCTTCCCCAGCGGGCGCAGCGCCGACGAGATGTGCCCGACCGAGGAGGCGGCGGTGGTGTGGGCCGCCCAGTACGGCACGCTCACCTTCCACCCCTGGCCGGTCCGCGCCACCGATGTCGACCACCCCGACGAACTCCGCATCGACCTCGACCCGCAGCCCGGCACCGACTACGACGACGCGGTCCGCGCCGCCGGCGAACTGCGGGCCGTCCTGTACGAGTTCGGCGGGCTGCGCGGCTGGCCGAAGACCTCGGGCGGCCGGGGGCTGCACGTCTTCGTGCCCATCGAACCGCGCTGGACCTTCACCCAGGTGCGGCGCGCGGCGATCGCGGTCGGCCGGGAGATGGAACGCCGGATGCCCGAGCAGGTGACCATCAGGTGGTGGAAGGAGGAGCGCGGCGCACGCATCTTCCTGGACTACAACCAGACCGCCCGCGACCGCACCATCGCCTCCGCCTACTCCGTGCGGCCCCGCCCGCACGCCCCCGTCTCGGCGCCGCTGCGCTGGGAGGAGGTCGGGGTCGCCCACCCCCAGGACTTCGACCTCGCCACCATGCCGCGCCGGTTCGCCGAAGTCGGCGACGTGCACGCCGACATGGACGACCACGCCTACTGTCTGGACGCGCTGCTGGAACTGGCCCGCCGCGACGAACACGACCACGGGCTGGGCGACCTGCCGTACCCGCCGGAGTACCCGAAGATGCCCGGCGAACCGAAGCGCGTCCAGCCGAGCCGCGCCCGCCGCGACCCGTCCCCCTGACGGCCCCGCGGCCCCCCGGCCCTACGGCCCCCCGGCCCTACGGCCCCCCGGCCCTACGGCCCCCCGGCCCTACGGCCCCACGGCCCCACGGCCCCACGACCCCT
>NZ_WWJT01000700.1 GCF_009865385.1 Streptomyces sp. SID486
CTCGCGGCCGGTCCGCCGAGGACGGCCGGTCCGGCGTGGACGGCCGGTCCGGCATGGACGGCCGGTCCGCCGAGGACGGGCGGTCCGGCGCCCGGCGGCCGGGGCGCGAGCGGCAGCGGGAGAGACGGCCGTCCGTCCGGGTGCGTGCCGTCCTTCCCGTACTTCCGGTTCGCGTCCCTGCCCGGGCGGTCGCCCGCGCCCCGCGGGGCGCGGCTAGGCCGCCCGTGGCAGCGTCGGGGCCGGATCGGCGGTGTGGAGGGGGCCCGTCGCGCCGAGGTCGGAGAGGATCGCCGAGGCGGCGCGGTGGGCCGAGTGCAGCGCGCCCTGGACAGTGCTGGTGTCCCGGTGGTCGCCGCAGACGTACAGGCCCGCCAGCAGCCGTACCGGCCGGCGCAGGTCGTGCGGCGGCCGCATCGCCGGGACCGCCTGCGCGGTGTGGTGCACGGCCAGCGTCTCCCAGCCGCGCGTGGAGGTGCCGTAGAGGCGGGAGAGGTGGATGCGCACGGCGGTGTCGACGCTCTCGGGCGGCGTGCCCAGCACCGTCGAGGAGACCAGCACCCGGCCGGCCGGCGACCGGCTCGGGTCCACGTTGCTCAGCACCGCCGTGTGCGCCACGGGCCCGCCCCGGTCGGCGTCCAGCAGCAGCGAGGTGCCGGTCGGGAAGGCCGCCGCGGGGTCGTCGGTGGTGTGGTGGACCACGGTCACCGGGTGGAAGTCCGGCACCCGCAGACCCGGCAGCAGTTCCGCCGCGGCCCGCGCGTCGGTGGCCAGCAGCACCGCCCGGCAGCGGATCTCCCCGTGCTCGGCGGTGGTCACCGAGGTCGTGGAGACGGAGGTGACCCGCACCCCGGTGTGCACGGTGTCCGGCGGCAGCGCCCGCGCCAGCATCTCGGGCAGCGTCTCCGCGCCCCCCTCCGGCACGCACAGCCGGCCGCCCGCGAACGCGCGCAGCGCCAGGTCGGCGCACCGGCTGGACGTGGTCAGGTCCGGGTCGCACAGCAGCGCGGCGAGCAGCGGGCGCAGGAAGCCGTCGATCGTGCGCGCCGGTACCCCGCGCTGGGCGAGCGCCTGGGCGGCCGGCATCTCGGGCCGGGCCAGGACGCGTTCGACCGGCGTCGCCGCGATCCGGCCGAGTGCGGCCCCCAGCCGGGCCTGGTCGACCGCGCCGCCCACCGGTGCGGCGGCCCGTCCGGGAGCGGCCGGCGCGGTCCTGGGGGCGTTCGCGAGCGCGCGCACCACATGGAGTGCGCCCCGTGCGCCCCTCGCGCTCCCCCCGGTCGCCGGCGGGAGCGCCCGCTGGGTGCGCCCGTCGCGGTGCAGCAGGACGCCCGGCGCGAAGCGGCGGACGGGCAGGGTGTCCAGGCCCGGGGAGAGCCGGAGTTCGGGGCAGGAGGTGGACAGCAGCTGTCCGATGCGGTCGAGCCGGAAGCCGTCGACCTTCTCCGTCGACATGCGGCCGCCGACGTAGGGGGCGGCCTCCAGGACCGCGGTGGTGACTCCTGCGCTGGTCAGCCGATGGGCCGCCGAGAGGCCGGCGATGCCGGCTCCGACGATGACGACGTCCACCTGGTACGCGGGCTCAAGCACGAGGCCCCTCCTGTGGTTGCGCGGCCGGTGGAGACGTCATGCCCCCAACTGGCCCCGGGAATACCCGAGTTCGGGTCGAGGGTAGGGCCACGATCGGTCAACTACAGTCGCGCACCGACAGGGCACGGTCGCATGGAGGTCGCATGCGGTCACTTTCGTTCGCCGGTGTTGTCCTCCGGCTCACTCCGCCGCACGGATCGCCTCATCGATGCCCGGAAAGGCGAACCGGAACCCCGACTCCAGCAGCCGCTTCGGCACCACCCGCTGGCTGCCCAGCACGTCCCCGGCCATCTCCCCGAGCGCCGTCCGCAGCACCGCGGCGGGCACCGCGCACACCGTCGGCCGGTGCAGCACCCGCCCCATCGCCGCCGTGATCTCGCTGTTCCGCAGCGGGTGGGGCGCCGTCAGGTTGAACGGCCCGGACAGCGACTCCCCGTCGATGAGATGCCGGATCGCCGCCACCTCGTCGTGCAGCGCGATGTACGACCAGTACTGCCGGCCGTCGCCCAGCCGGCCCCCGAGCCCCGCCCGGAACAACGGGAACAGCCGTCCCCACGCCCCGCCGCCCCGCGCCACCACCAGCCCGGTCCGCAGGAACACCGTCCGCACCCCCGCCTCCGTCACGGGCGCCGCCGCCTCCTCCCACTCCACGCACAGCCGCGCGAGGAAGCCGTCGCCCGGCGGCGTGTCCTCGTCCGCCACCCGGTCACCGGTGTCGCCGTAGAACCCGATCGCGCTGCCGTTCAGGAACACCCGCGGCGGCCGGGGGAGCGAGGCCGCCGCCTCGGCGAGCGCGGCCGTGCCCAGCACCCGGCTGTCCCGCAGCAGCCGCTTGTACTCCGGTGTCCAGCGCCGGTCGCCCACCCCGGCCCCCGCCAGGTTGACCACCACGTCACACCCGGCCAGCCCCGCCGTGTCGACGTACTGCCGCCCGGGGTCCCAGCGCACCTCGTCCGGGCCGCTGGGCGCCCCGCGCACCAGCCGGACCACCTCGTGCCCCTCGGCGGCCAGGGACCGCACCAGAGCGCTGCCGATGAGACCGGACGCGCCGGCCACCGCGATGCGTGAACGTTCCATGGCCCCAGCATGCCGGTCCGGCCGGTCGGAAACACGGTGGGACGCCCCGGCCGTCCGTCGTAGGGTGATCGCCATGCCCGAACTGTCCATACGCCACGCCCGCCCCGGGGACGACGGGGACCTGGCGCTCCTCGACCGGGCCACCTGGTCCACCCTGCACGCGGTGACACCCGAGCCCGAGCCGCCGTACGGGCCGTTCTTCGACGAGCGGCACACCCCCGAGGACCACCTGGTCGCCGTGGCCGGCGGGCGCCTCCACGGCTACGTCCGCATCACGCACCCCACCCCGCTCGCGGCGAACGCGCACGTCCTGGCGATCCAGGGCTTCGTCGTCGCCGAGCAGGCGCGCGGGCGGGGCGTCGGACGCGCGCTGATCCGGGCCGCCGTGACGGAGGCACGCCGGCGCGGTGCGCGGCGCCTCACCCTGCGCGTGCTCGGGCACAACACCCCGGCCCGCAAGCTCTACGAGTCCGAGGGGTTCGCCGTCGAGGGCGTGCTGCCCGAGGAGTTCCACGTCGGCGGCGCCTACGTGGACGACGTCCTCATGGGCCGCGGCGTGTGAACCCCGGTGCGGACCGGCCGGGCACCGACCGGTCCGCACCGGCACCGTGAGCGGCACCAGCCGGACAGCACCGGCACCGTGAGCGGCGCCAGCCGGACAGCACCGGCACCGTGAGCGGCGCCAGCCGGACAGCACCGGCACCGTGAGCGGCGCCAGCCGGACGGCTCCGGCTGCGGCCTCTACTGCGCGCCGAGCGCCATCCACTTCTCCGGGTTCTCGAGGGACGCGAAGCCCACCTTGGCGTAGACGGCGTGGGCGTCTGCGGTGGCCAGCAGCACCCGGCGCAGGCCGTAGGGCGCGAGATGGTCGCGGACGGCGGCGACCAGGGCATGCCCGAGGCCCTTCCCCCGGCTGCCCCGAGCGATGTAGACGTCGCACAGCCACGCGAACGTGGCCTGGTCCGTGACCACGCGGGCGTAACCGAGCTGGACGCCGGTGGCCCGGTCGTAGACCCCGAAGTTCAGCGAGTTGGCCATGGCCGCGTCCTGCTTCTCGCGGGACCGGCCCAGAGCCCAGTACGAGTCCTCGGAAAGCCACTGGTGGACGACTGCACGGTCGAGACGGGCCGGATCGGTCGATATGTCGTAGCCGGCCGGGAGATCAGCGGTCATGGCCGCATACAAGCAGACCGGGACACCCCCGAGCCATCGAACAGCCCCTTGGCGCATGGGAGAGCCCGGTAACGATCCCCTCGGAATCGCTTCGTCCAGGCGTCCCCCTCGGAACCGATTCGGCTAGGCGTCGACCAGCTCGCCCGTGTCCACCGGCGCCGTCGCCGTGGCCGCCCGCCCGGCGTCGTCCGCGACCTCGTCCGCCGTCAGCGCGTACCCCGTCTCGGCGTCGGCGGTGGAGCGGGCGAAGACCACCCCGAACACCCGGCCGCCGGTGGTCAGCAGCGGGCCGCCGGAGTTGCCCGGCCGGACCGTGGAGCGGATCGAGTAGACCTCCCGGGTGACCGTGCCGTCGTTGTAGATGTTCTGGCCGGTCGCCCGCACCCGGCTGCCGACCGTCGCCGCCTGCAGGTTCAGCCCCCCGTCCTGCGGATAGCCCGCCACCACCGCCGAGTCACCGCGCACCGCGCCGGTGTCGAACCGCAGCACCGGGGCGCGCAGCCCCGGCACGTACAGCACCGCCACGTCCCGGTCCGGGTCGAAGAGCACCACCCGGGCCTCGTACGACCGCCCGACCCCGCCGATGCGCACGCTCGGGTCGTCGATGCCGGCCACCACGTGCGCGTTGGTCATCACATGCCGGGCCGCGTAGACGAACCCGCTGCCCTCGCGGCCCTCCGCGCCCGCGGCGCCCTCGATCTTCACCGTGCTCAGCCGGGCCGCGTTCGTCGCCGCCGGTGTGACGTTGTCCCCGGTGGGCCGGGCCACCCGGGCCGTCGACTCGTTCTCGAACGGGTTGAAGACCTGCGGGAAGCCCGCCTCGGTGAGCGCCGACGTGGCCCGGGAGAACCACGCGGGCGTGGTCTGCGGCATCGCGTCCTGCACCGCGCCCAGCAGCGCCGAGTTCCGGATCGCCGTCGTCAGGGTGCCCGACGGGGCCGCGGCCAGCACGCTCGCCGCCACCCAGGCCACCACCAGCACCGCCACCGAGTTCGCCGCCGCGCCCCCCACCCCGTCCGCCACCCGCAGCGGACCCCGGTCCAGCTCGCCGCGCAGCCGCAGCGCCAGCCGGCCGGCCAGCTCGTGCCCCACCGCCGCCGGCACCAGCACCGTCAGCACCGCGAGCACGGTCGCCGCCGCCGAACCCCGCTCCACCTGGCCCGTCACCCAGGGCAGCACCCACACACCGACGACCGCACCGCCCACGAACCCGGCCAGCGAGACACAGCCGGCCACCAGCCCGCGCCGGTACCCGGACACCGCGTAGACGACGATCACCAGTGCAAGCACCAGATCGAGCAGGTCCACGGAGCAGCCTTTCTCTCGGACCCCTCAGTACGGACGGGACCGGTCCGGTGATCAGCCCCGCGTGCTCGCGGCGGTCACCGGACGACGGAACCGGTCACGTACGTGTGTACCCCCCGGAAACGTCCCGGACCGGGATGATGGTTCCACCAGGTGGCACAGCGCACATCGCGGGCAGGGTACAGCGGTCCGAGAGTGGGATCATGCGTGTCGTCCGAAGAGCCCTGAAGGGCCGGAAACCGCGTACCGCACGGGCTCTGCGCACGGTACGCGTGCTGCTCGGGTGCCTGCCCGGGGTACTGGCCGTGGTCGCGCTGGCGCTGTGCGCCCGCGGCGTCGAGCGGGCCACCGTGTCCGGCCACGGCCGTACCGCCGCCGCGGCCAGGCCGCCCACCCTCCACCGGGCCGCCCGGCCGCGCATCGTGCCGCGTTCGGTGTGGCTGGACCGCGCCACCGGGCAGAGCCAGCCGCCCCCGCGCTACGACGACAAGGTCATCGCCGTCTTCGTGCACCACACGGACTCGCCCAACGGCTATGAGTGCGCCGAGGCGCCCCGCATCATCCGGCACCTGTACTCGGGGCAGACCGGCGCCCGCGGCTGGGACGACATCGGCTACAACTTCCTCGTCGACCGCTGCGGCACCATCTACGAGGGCCGCGCCGGAGGCGTGGACCGGCCCGTCACCGGCGCCCACGCCCAGGGCTTCAACCACCGCACCGCCGGCATCGCCGCGCTCGGCACCTTCACCGCCGGCGTGCCCGTGCCCCGGGCCATGTCCGACGCGATCGCCGCCCTGGCCGCCTGGAAGCTCGGCCTGGCCGACGTCGATCCCCGCGGCCGGGTCCGGCTGGTCTCCAGCAGCGGCCTCAGCCGCTACAAGGCGGGCACCGCGGCCACCCTGCCCGTCCTCGCCGGCCACCAGGACGGCTACCGCACCGACTGCCCCGGATCGGCCCTCGCCGCCAGCCTGCCGGGGATCCGGGAACGGGCCGCCGTGCTCCAGGGCCGGCTCCCGGCACACGGCCGCACGGCGACGAAGAAGCCGACGGTCGGGGGCAAGCCGACGGTCGGGGGGAAGCCGACGGTCACGGGGAAGCCGACGGAGGCGGGGAAGCCGACGGGGCTGGGGAAGCCGGCGGAGGCGGGGGAACCGGCCGGGGAGCGCAAGCCGACGGGGGCTGGGAAGCCGGCCGGGAAGAGCAAGCCGACGGGGGCTGGGAAGCCGGCCGGGAAGAGCAAGCCGACGG
>NZ_WWJT01000701.1 GCF_009865385.1 Streptomyces sp. SID486
GAGACCACCCACCGGACCCGCACACCGCCCGACGGAGACCGCCCGCCGGACCGGCGCACCGCCCGGCCGAGACCAGCCGTCGTCCCCGTGAGCCGAGCCGCTGGGACGCCGTCCCCGCGTGCCGCTCGGTTCCCCTGCCGTGCCGCTACTCCGCGGCGGCGAGGATCGCGGCCAGCGCGGCGGCGGCCTGGGGTGCGTCGGGGCCCTCGGCCGTCAGCTCGACCGTGCCTCCCGCGGTGGCGCCGAGCGCCATGAGGGCCAGGACGCTCGTCGCCGCGGCCGTACGGCCCTCGTACGCGAGCCGGACGGTGCTGGCGAAGCGCGGCGCCGCGGTGGCGACCCGCCCGGCGGGCCGTGCGTGCAGATCCGCGGGGAGCACGACGGTCATCCGGTGCCGGCCCGGTGCCTGCGGCGCGGACGCGGGCGGCGCGGATGCCGTCCCCGCACCCGTCGTGGACTCAGAACTTACGGACATGGCGTGCCTCCTCGGCACTCTTGAGGACGGCGTCGAGGTCGGCGCCGCCGGCCGCGGCCACGGTGGCCGCGACGGCGCCCTCCACGAAGGGCACGTCGGCGATGACGGCTCCGGGGCGCGGGTGGTCCTCCAGCACCGTGCGTGCCGTCAGTACGGCACTGCCCAGGTCGGGTACCACGACGACCCCGGCTCCCTGGTCCGCGGCGCCGAGCGCCTCCCGGATGCGGCGGTAACTGGTGCCCAGCCCACCGGCGTCGTTGCCTCCCGCCACGGCGACCGGCACGCTCTCCGACCCGATCTGCGCCACCAGATCCGCCACCCCCGCGGCCAGCTCTACGCTGTGTGACACCAATACGATGCCGACATAGGGGCTCATGACCGTTAGGGTAAGGATCAGAACACGGTTCAGCAATACCGAACGAGTACCCGATCCTGAGGACAAGCGTGGTGGTTGAGTCGGTCAAGCGTGCCGTCCATATCCTCCGGGAGCTGACGGCCGAGCCACGGCTGGGCGTCACCGAACTCGCCGACCGGGTCGGCGTCTCGAAGTCCGCCGTCCACGGCCTGCTGCGCACCCTGGAGTCCGAGGGCCTGGTCGGGCAGGACCAGGAGACGGGCAAGTACCGGCTCGGTCCGGCCCTCGTCACCTTCGGCAACGCCTACCTGGACATGCACGAGCTGCGCACCCGCTCCGTGACGTGGTCGGAGCTGCTGGCCTCCCGCACCGGCGAGGCCGTCTGGGTGGGCGTGCTGGTCCGCGACGAGGTGATGGTGGTCCATCACGCGCTGCGCCCGGCGGGCGGGGTGCAGGCACTGGAGACCGGCGCGACGCTGCCCTGGAACGCCAGCGCCCTCGGCAAGGCGATCGTCGCCAGCTCCGCCCCCGAACTGCGTGAACGCGCGCTGGCGGGGCCCCTGGGGATGCTCACCGGCCGGACCGTGACCGACCCGGCCGAACTCTCCGCCCAGCTGGAGCGGGCCCAGGAGGTCGGCTACGCCGTGGAGAGCCAGGAGGCGACCCTGGGGGACGCCGGCATCGCGGCGCCCGTCTTCGACCGCTGCGGTGCCGTCGCGGGCGCCATCGGCCTGGTGGGCCCGGTCGAGCGGCTCCTGGCGGAGCCCGCCCGGGAGGCGCACGCGATCGCGACGCGCGAGACCGCGCGCAACCTCTCCCGCGAGCTGGGGGCGTTCCGCGTCGGTGGCCGAAAACCCTCCTTCTGACGGCCGCGTCTTCTGTCCTGTTCGTCCCCATGCGCCGAAACGCCGGGCGGTCGAGCCGCGAGCCTCCCTTGACACCTGGGGTAACGGAAATCTAACTTTCCGAAAGCGTTCAGGACTACCGAACACTGTTCTGGGCGCGAGGTTAGTCGGTTAGTCATTCAGGGGTCGCGTTCGTCGTGCCTGACGACTGCGGGTCTGACGGCCGCTCGGGCGAGCGGTCGCTCGTGGTGAGGGGGCCGTCCTGAAGAAGCTGATCAACAGCGCCGAGACCGTGCTGTCCGACACGATCACCGGGATGGCGATCGCCCACCCCGGCCTGCGGGTCGACGCGGCCACCCGGGTCATCACCCGGGCGGGCGGCCCGACCCCCGGCAAGGTCGGCGTCGTCTCCGGCGGCGGATCGGGGCACGAGCCGCTGCACGGGGGCTTCGTCGGGCGCGGCATGCTCGACGCCGCCGTACCGGGCGAGGTGTTCACCTCCCCCACCCCCGACCGGATCCTGGCCGCGCTCCGGGCGGCGGACGCGGGCGCGGGTGTCCTGCAGATCGTCAAGAACTACAGCGGCGACCGGCTCAATTTCGCCATGGCCGCCGAACAGGCCGACGACGAGGGCCTGCGGGTGCGCACGGTCCTCGTCGACGACGACACCGCCACCGGCGCCACCGGCCAGGGCCCGGGCCGCCGCGGCACCGGCGCCACCGTCTTCGTCGAGCGGCTCTGCGGCGCGCTGGCCGAGCGGGGCGCCGACCTCGCCGCCGTCGCCGAGACGGGCGAACGGGTCAACGCCGCCTCCCGCAGCATCGCCCTCGCCCTCCGTCCCTGCACCGCACCCGCCGTAGGCCGCCCCGGCTTCGAACTCGGAGCGGACGAGGTCGAGTTCGGTGTCGGCATCCACGGCGAACCCGGCCTGCGCCGGATCGCGCTGCGCCCCGCCCGCGACCTCGTCGCCGAGGCCATGGCGGTCCTCCTCGCCCAGCTGCCGCCGGGCCCCGCCGAGACCCTCGTACTGGTCAACGGCCTCGGCGCGACCCCCCTGCAGGAGCTGTACATCGTGCTGGGCGAGGTCGCCGCCGTACTCGGGAAGGCCGGCATGACCCTCGCCCACACCCTGGTCGGCAACTACGTCACCGCACTGGACATGGCCGGAGTGTCGATCACCGTCTGCCGCGCCGACGCCCGTCTGCTCGACCTCTGGACCACACCCGTCGACACCCCGGCGCTGCGCTGGGGCTGCTGAGGGTGCACAAGCCGATGACCGAAAACGCACGGGAGGACGACCGTTGGACCCCGCACCTATACGTGAGTGGCTGCGTACGACGGCACAACTCATCGACCAGGAGAAAGACCGGCTGACCGAGCTGGATTCGGCCATCGGCGACGGCGACCACGGCGTCAACATGCAACGGGGCTTCACCGCGGTGGCGCGGTTCCTCCAGGAGGACAGACCGCAGGACGAGACGGCGGGACAGCTCCTCGTCGCCACCGGCGACACCCTCATCTCGACCATAGGCGGCGCCTCGGGCCCCCTCTTCGGAAGCTCCTTCAGGGCCCTGGGCAAGGCGCTCGACCGCTCCGGCCCCGAGTCCGACGACCGCAGGCTGGCCGCCGCCCTGGCCGCGGCCCGCGACAGCATCCAGCGGCTGGGCGCCGCCCGGCCGGGCGACAAGACCATGTACGACGCCTACGGACCGGCCGCCGACGCGTTCGCCCGTGCGGCCGAGGCCGGAGACGGCCTCGCGGCCTCCGCCCGCGCGGCGGCCGCCGCCGCCGACGAAGGGGCACGCGCCACCGAGCCGATGCAGGCCCGCCGCGGCCGGGCCTCCTATCTCGGCCTGCGCAGTGTCGGCCATCAGGACCCGGGCGCGGCCTCGACCGCGCTGGTCTTCCGTGCCCTCGCGACCGCCCTGGAGGCCAAGTGACCCGCTACCCGCAGACGGTCTCCCCGCTGCGCCGCACCCCCGCTCCCGGCGCCGTACGTCAGGTGGAGACGCCGGCGTCCTACCCCCAGACCCAGGCGACGACGCCCGGCGCCGGCCGCTTCGCCTGGCTCGCCCCGATGGTGCTGTGGCCGCTGGCCCGCCCCTACCTGCCCCGGCCCGCGGTGCGACCGCAGGGCGGCGGCACCCAACGCGCCGACGACGAGGCGATGTTCGCCGCGATCGTGTACGTCCTGGTGAGCGGGGTGCCCTGGCGGGCGCTGCCGAAGGCGTTCACCGTGTCCTGGCAGAACACCCACCGCCGTTTCACGCAGTGGAGCGAGGCGGGCCTGTGGGACCGCATCCGCGAGTCGTCCCGCAGGCAGCACCTGCCGGGCCATGTCCGGCAGTGGGCCGACATCATCGGCACGCTGGCCGAGGAGCGGCTGAACCGCACCCCGCCCGCCGTCGGCCGGGCCCCGCAGGCACCACGGCGCGGCGAGGGCCTCAAGCCCCGCATCCGGCTGCACCAGCCGGGTGACCTCACCGTCCGTCTGTTCGGCCCGACCCGCACCCCGGTCGAGGCACCCGGCGGGGCCCTGCGCCCCGCCCGGTGAACGTCCGCCGTTTCCACGGCGCTTCGGGCACAGCCGACGTAGCCCGAAGCGCCCCGGAACCGGCGCCTGCCCCGAGCCCGTCCCGGCCGGGTCCACCCGGCAGAAAGAGGGGTCGATCCCCGGTGCACCCGCCACCACCCCTGTCCCTCACCGACTTCCGCGGCCGGCTGGACCGCGTGATGGCCGAGAACGCGGGACGGCACGTCGTCGTGCTCGCGCTCGACGGCGTCAACCTCGCCACCGCGCGGCGCTGCTGGCCGTCGGCCGACGTCCGGCTGATGCGCGCGGTCTCCCCCACCACGTCCTCCGCCTGCTGGCTCAGCGCCCTGACCGGTCTGCCCGTGGCCGACCACGCGGTGCCCGGCTTCGTCTTCACCGCGCCCTCGGGTGGCCCCGGACTGGTCACCTTCCTCGACTACCAGGGCACCGACCTGACCCCGGCCGCGGACAACGTCTTCTCGGACGCGGCCCGTCACGGCCGGACGCCCCTCGCGGTGCTCGGCGACATGGAGCACTACGGCTCCGCCTGGCGCGACGCCCTGCTGGCGCACGCCACCCCGGTCCCGGGCAACTCCTTCTACACCGAGGACGGCGCCTACCGCCGCCGGCCGGCCGCCGAGGTGGTCACGCGCATCCGCACGGCGGTCGAGGAGACGCTCGGCCGGCACGGCACCTCGCGGCCCTGTCTCCTCTGGTGCTTCGTGGAGGTCGACCAGCACGTGCACCGGCACGGGTACGACACCCACACCACGGAGGTCCTCACCGCGCTCGGCGAGTTCGCCGCCTCGCTGGCGGCGCGGGACGCGGTGGTGGTGGCCCACGCCGACCACGGCCTGGTCCCCACGGTGCACGACCCCGCCCTCTCCGACCTGCTCGACCACATGGGACGGCGGTACGGGTTCACCATGGGCGGCGCCGGACGCATGCGCTGGCTGTACCCCGGCCGGCCCGGCGGCCACGCCGAGCTGTCCGCGCGGCTGCGCGAGGCGCTGCCCGGCGACGTGCGGGTGCTGCCCGCCGACCGGGTCTTCCCGGCCGGCTCCGCCGCGCGCGCCCGGGTCGGGGACGTCCTGCTCGTGGCCGAGGGGGAGAAGTTCCTCACCGACCCCGCCTACCGCTACGACCACGGCTCCTTCGCTCCCGAAGAGACCGACACCCCGTTCGCCGTGTGGCGGTGACCGCGGCCCCGGCCACCGGCCGCACGACCCCAAGTCCCCTGTCTCACGTGGTGGTTGACGGTTCGCGGGACCGTGCTGAACGCTGAGGCGAGATCCGAACCAGGAGGTAGAGCTGTGAGTACGAGCCTGACCGGCTGCCTGGAGGAGATGGATCGCCGCGGGCTCATACCGGCCGACTGCCAAGCGGTGTGCTGCGTCGGCTCGGTCGCCCGCGGCTGGTCCAACGAGGCCAGCGACTACGACTTCAACGTCGTTTCCTCCACCCCGTTCGAGGGCGAGAGCGCCCGCGTCATCCCCGTACCGCTGGACCCCGGCGTCGTCCCCACCGTCGTCCTGCACGTGGACGGACGCCGCTGGGAGATCAAGTACTGGCTGGACAGCCAGGTCCAGCAGATGATCGACAAGGTCAGCTGGGAGCAGTTCGAGGCGGGCAGCTCCACCGCCAAGGCGTTGATCGACGCCGAGGAGCTGTTCCTGGAGCGGATGAGCACCTGCCTCACCCTCAGCGGCGCCACCTGGGCCGAGGAGTGCCGGCGCCGGGTCGAGGAGTCCGCCTTCCGTGCCTTCGTGACCACCCGCTCGCTCGCCGAGGCCGACTCCTCCATCGAGGACGCGGTCGGCCAGCTGGCCGCCGGGGACTACGACAGCGCCGTGCTCTCCGCCCGCAAGGCGCTCGGGCACACCGTGGACGCCCTGCTGGAGAGCGAGGGCAACTTCGGTTCCCGGACACCGAAGTGGCGGGCCCGCCGGTTCCGTGAGGCGCGGCCCAAGGCGCTCTCCTTCGAGGAGTACTGGGCCCTGGAGACCATGCGCTCCTTCGACCCCGAGGCGCCCCAGGAGTGGGCGAACCTCGTCACCCAGCGATGCCGGGATCTGACCATGGAGGTCGACATCTCGTGACGGCACACCAAGACGTGCGGCCGGTGGACCCGGCAGCGGAGGGGCAGCGGTCCGCCTCCGCGTTCTGGCGGTACTGGACGGCATCCACCATCAGCAACGTCGGCGACGCGATCACCACGGTCGCGCTGCCCCTGGTGGCCGTCAGCGTGCTGCACGCCTCCAGTCTCCAGGTCAGCTTCCTGACCGCGGCGCAGTACGCCGCCTGGATCGCGATCGGCCTGCCCGCTGGCGTGATCGTCCAGCGGCTGCCGTTGCGCGGCACCCAGGTCGCCATGGATCTCGTCCGGGCGTTCGCGCTGCTGTCGGTGCCGGTGGCGGCGGCGTTCGACGTGCTGCACCTGACCCAGCTGGTCCTGGTGGCCCTGGTGATGGGGCTCGCCACCGTGGTGTTCGACGTGGGCAACTCCACGTTCCTGCCGTCGGTCGTCCGCAAGGAGGAACTGACCGCCCGCAACAGCCTGACGTCCGCCTCGGCCTCGGCGACCCAGCTGGGCGGCCCCTCCCTCGGCGGTGTGCTCGTCCAGCTCCTCGGCGGAGCCGCCACCCTCGTCTTCGACGTCGTCAGCTACTTCGTCTCCGCGGTGCTGCTGCGCAGCCTGCCCCGGCCCGCCCCGGTCCGGCCGGAGGCGGGGGGCGAGTCGATGGTGCGGCAGATCAAGGACGGCTGGCGGTTCGTCACGCACCACACGGTGCTCCGCCCCTGCGTGATGGCCGCCACGCTGACCAACTTCACCTGCGGCGCCTTCATGGCGCTGCTCCCGGTGTTCCTGGTGCGCACGCTCGACGCGTCGGCGGGGCTCGTCGGTGTGCTGATCGCCACGGAAGGGCTGGGCAGTCTGCTCGGCGCCACGCTCACCCCGCGGATCGCCCGGCGGATCGGCAGCGCCCGCACCATCCTGCTGTCCACCCTGTCCGGCGCGTGCGTCGTGCTGCTGATGCCGCTCGCGGGAAGCGGCTGGGGGCTGCTGCTCTTCGCGGCCGGCAACCTGTGCTTCGGCGCCAGTGTCGTCGTGCTCAGCATCCTCACCCGCACCCACCGGCAGACGGTCACCCCGCCCGAACTGCTGCCCCGGGTGATGGCCACCGTCCGGTTCATCTCCTGGGGTGCGGTGCCGTTCGGCGCGCTCACCGCGGGCACCGCGGCCGGTGCGCTCGGCAACCGGGAGGCGCTGTGGCTGATCTGCGGGCTCGCCTTCCTGACGCCGCTCGCCGTGTGGACGAGCGCCATCCGCAGGACGCGGGACCTGACATGAGGCGGGTCCGGCCGGCCCCTTGAGCGGCGCCGGCCTCGTCCGTGAGATAGCTCACGGACGAGGCCGGTCCGGCTGTCGTCCGCCGGCTGTGCGGAACCTCACACCTTTCGGCACGACGAGAAACGGGCCTCCGCCGTGACTTCCGTCACCGGCAGAGACCCGTTTCATCGGTTTCTCTGTGCGCGAGGGGGGAGTTGAACCCCCACGCCCTTTCGGGCACTGGAACCTGAATCCAGCGCGTCTGCCTATTCCGCCACCCGCGCATTGGGTGTGTCTTCCGTTTCCGGCCCTTTCGGGCTGGCCCCTTCCGACATCCAGAACATTAGCACGTCGTACGGGGTGGGTTCACATCCCTTCCCGCCCGTCCGCGGCCGCCCACCGGCACCGCGGCGCCCGGCGCCCGGCGCGCCCGGGGCGGCGGCCGGTGTTCCGGCGGGCGGCCCGCCGGCCCCGTACGTTTCAGGGAGGCACGGCTCACGTATCAACCTCGTACCGGTCCAGGCCATCTCCCCAGGAGGCGGGGCGGGTCCACAGCCGGGTGCGGGACACTGGACTTCACCCGCCTCTACGATCCATGGCAGCAGGACCCGCCCCGAGAGTTCGAAGGGGAGCCGCTGGGGGAACCGGCTGATTGGCGGGCGCGTAGATACGATCAGTGAGCAGTACCAGCAGTACCGGCACGGCAGCGGCACAGAGCAGGCAAGACGACGGCAGCGACGGAGGAGGTGCCCCATGGGAGTCCTGAAGAAGTTCGAGCAGCGTCTCGAAGGTCTGGTGAACGGCACCTTCGCCAAGGTCTTCAAGTCCGAGGTTCAGCCCGTGGAGATCGCCGGTGCGCTCCAGCGGGAGTGCGACAACAACGCGACCATCTGGAACCGCGACCGGACCGTCGTGCCCAACGACTTCATCGTGGAGCTGAGCACGCCCGACTTCGAGCGCCTCAGCCCCTACTCCGGGCAGCTCGGCGACGAGCTGGCCGGCATGGTGCGGGACTACGCCAAGCAGCAGCGCTACACCTTCATGGGGCCGATCAAGGTCAACCTGGAGAAGGCCGACGACCTGGACACGGGCCTGTACCGGGTGCGCTCGCGCACCCTGGCCTCCTCCAGCAGCCAGGAGGCGGCACCGCCGGCCCCCGGCGCCCCGGCCCCCGGCCGCCCCGGACAGAGCGCCCCCGGCGGCTACG
>NZ_WWJT01000702.1 GCF_009865385.1 Streptomyces sp. SID486
GGGCGGCTTCGGCGGTCAGACGCCGGGGGCCCCGCAGGGCCTGCAGGCCGCCAACCCGAACGGACCGCAGCAGGACTTCTTCGGCGGCCGCGGCCAGAAGCGCTCCGGCGCTCCCGCGGACCAGGGCCGCCGGCCCCAGCTTCCGCCGCGTGGCGGTCCGCGCGCCGAACTGCCCGGCGGCGACGCGCAGTCGCGCACCCCGGACTGGAGCGACGCCCAGGCCCCGCTGTCCCGCGCCTCGCTGGACACCCCGCGCGGCCACGACGAGCAGGACCCCTCGCAGACCGCGCGCATGCCGCGGGTGGACGACCGGCAGGGTCCGGGCTCCACCTCGGAGATACCCCGCGTCGACGCGCAGGGTCCGGCCGCGACGGGCGAGTTCCAGCGCCCCGAGCTGCCCGGCCCGAGCGGCTCCGCCCAGCAGACCGGCCAGTTCGCCCGCCCGGACAGCGCCCAGCACACGGGCCAGTTCGCGCGCCCCGACGACGCCCAGCAGACCGGTCAGTTCGCGCGCCCCGACAGCGCCCGGCACACGGGACAGTTCGCCCGCCCGGACAACGGCCACCACACGGGCCAGTTCGCCCGCCCGGACGACGGTGCCCAGCAGCCGGGTGACTTCGACGGTCCCGGTGCGCAGCAGGGCAACGGGTCGTTCGTCCGCTCCGACGTGTTCGGCACGCCGGCCGCCGGACGGCCGGACGGCGGCGCGCAGAGCACGGGCCAGTTCCCGGTTCCGCAGGCCCCGCAGGGGTACGACGGCGGCTCCACGGGCCAGCACGCCCTGCCCGGCCGCCAGAACCCCGGCCACAGCGGGCAGTTCGAGCGCCCGCAGCCGGGCGGCCCGGCCGACTTCGGCGCCCCGCGTCCGCAGGCTCCGGCCCCGGCTCAGGCCCCGCAGCAGCGCCCGGTGCGTTCCGAGTCCGGCAACCCGGGCGGCGCGCAGCGGCCCGACGAGGGCCGCGGACCGGGCGACGGCTGGGCGCTGCCGCCGGCCAGCGGCCCGGGCGACGGTCGTACCCCGCTGTACGACACGCTGGAGACCAACTGGTTCCACGGCCAGCAGCAGGAGAGCGAACCCGCCCAGCGGCAGCCCCAGGCTCCCGCGCAGGCGCCCGCTCCCCAGCGGCCCGCGCCCAACACCGGTTCCTGGCGCACCTCGCCGAACGACGAACTCGTCCGGCAGGCCGAGCGCGTACGGCAGCCAGCCGCGGGTGGGATCACCACCTCCGGCCTGCCGCGCCGCGTGCCCCGGGCGAACCTCGTGCCCGGTACGGCACAGCAGCAGCAGCACCAAGCCGGTCCGCAGGTCTCGCGTGCGCCTGACGACGTACGCGGACGGCTGACCAATCTTCGTCGGGGCATCGCTCAGGGCCGTCAGGCCGGCAGCGGCCAGACCGGCAGCTTCCCGAGCCCCACTCACCAGCAGGAGCGTTAGTTGAGTCCGATGAGCCAGGCGGCACAGAACCTGAACTGGTTGATCACCAACTTCGTGGACAACACCCCCGGGGTGTCGCACACGGTGGTGGTCTCCGCCGACGGCCTTCTGCTGGCGATGTCCGAAGGTTTCCCACGGGACCGCGCCGACCA
This sequence comes from Streptomyces sp. SID486, assembly GCF_009865385.1. GTDB lineage: Bacteria > Actinomycetota > Actinomycetes > Streptomycetales > Streptomycetaceae > Streptomyces. The sequence continues at coordinate 1,588 of NZ_WWJT01000702.1, forward strand.
GTTGGCGGCCGTCGCGTCCGGGCTGACCTCCCTGACGGCCGGGGCTTCCCGGATCTTCGAGGGCGGCACGGTGGCGCAGACGGTCGTGGAGATGGAGCGCGGGTTCCTCTTCCTCATGTCCATCTCGGACGGGTCGTCCCTCGCGGTCCTGGCCCATCCCGATGCGGACATCGGCCTCGTCGGCTACGAGATGGCACTGCTCGTCGACCGCGCGGGTGCGGTACTGACCCCGGACCTGCGCGCCGAACTCCAGGGAAGTCTGCTTCACTGACCTCCCGCGGCACCACCCACCTCACGAAAACACCGTCCGGCCGCCACAATCCCCCCACCGGCCCCATACAGACGGCTTGACTGACCGACTTGCTGTCCCGCCCGGAGGATTCATGACCCCGCCCACCGCCCATCATGATCCGTACGCGGAGCCGTACGGGGACGAGGGCGACCAGCCGCTGGTGAGGCCGTACGCCATGACCGGCGGCCGGACCCGGCCGCGCTACCAGCTCGCCATAGAGGCGCTGATCAGCACCACGGCCGACCCGGCAGCGCTCATGGGGCTGCTCCCGGAGCACCAGCGCATCTGCCATCTGTGCCGGGAGGTCAAGTCGGTCGCGGAGGTCTCCGCGCTGCTGGCCATGCCGCTCGGTGTGGCCCGGATCCTGGTCGCCGACCTCGCCGAGGCCGGCCTGGTCGCCATCCACCAGCCTGGTGGCGACGAGAACAACGGCGGCGCTCCTGATGTGACGCTGCTCGAAAGGGTGCTCAGTGGACTTCGCAAGCTCTGACGCGGGCCGGGCCACCACCTCCGCGAAGATCGTGGTGGCGGGCGGCTTCGGCGTGGGCAAGACCACGTTCGTCGGCGCCGTCTCGGAGATCAACCCGCTGCGCACAGAGGCCGTCATGACGTCCGCGTCGGCCGGCATCGACGACCTCACCCACACCGGGGACAAGACCACCACCACGGTGGCCATGGACTTCGGCCGTATCACCCTGGACCAGGACCTCATCCTGTACCTGTTCGGCACCCCCGGACAGGACCGCTTCTGGTTCATGTGGGACGACCTGGTCCGCGGCGCCATCGGCGCCGTCGTCCTCGTCGACACCCGCCGCCTCGCCGACTGCTTCCCCGCCGTCGACTACTTCGAGAACAGCGGCCTGCCCTTCGTCATCGCCCTCAACGGCTTCGACGGCCAGCAGCCCTACAACCCCGACGAGGTCCGCGAAGCCCTCCAGATCGGACCCGACACCCCGATCATCACCACCGACGCCCGCCACCGCGCCGACGCCAAGAGCGCCCTGATCACCCTGGTGGAACACGCCCTCATGGCCCGCCTGAAGTAGCACTCAAATGCGACAGGCCGTACGGCAGTTGTCGTAGCGGGTTCGGAGCCGACTGTGGCCTTAGACACGGTCGGCTCCGGTGTTCATAACAGTTCGGCAGAGGAATCCTCCGGTATCGCCACGCGACGCGGTCGTGCGGTGCCGCTGTGCGCACGACCACCCCGCCTTTTGGCAAGGCTCGCTCTTTATGACCGTTTTATCTGGCGCTTACAAGTGTGTGCTCCACCGGTTTCCACTGTTTGGAAGTGCGCTGGTCCACGTGCTGGAATGCCTGAACTGCCCAAAGGTCGAAGACGTACTCCACAGTGGTCTGTGGCGAACCGGGCTCTGAGAGACTGCGGCACGACGTAGGTGCCGACCGCCGAGAGGTTGTTGGTCGAGTGAGGCGAAGCAAGAACGGTCCCGAGCCGTCGGCACGGGGCAACTTCACCCCGCCGCCGCGCGCTGCGGCGCCCACCCCCGTTTCCGGCGCGGAACCGGCGGCCGCTCCCGCGGCCGGCGGTGGCCGTCTCTCCCCGCGGAACTGGCGGGTGCCCACCCGTCTGAACGCGATTCTGCTCATACCCGTGGCGGTCGGCCTCGTCATGGGCGGCTTCCAGGTGAAGAGCTCGATCGACACCTGGCAGCAGGCCCGCGACGCGGAGCACACCGCCCGTCTGGTGCGTGCCGCCCTCGGCTACGCCGACGCGCTGGAGAACGAGCGCGACGTCACCGCGGCGCCGCTGCTGATGAAGAAGAACGACGCGGCCGGCAAGGCCACCGTCGACAGCGCCCGCAAGGCCACGGACGAGGCCGCCGCCGCCTTCCAGGAGGCGACGAAGAGCGCGCCGGACGATTCCGGCCTGCAGCGCCGGCTGAAGCTGTTCGGCGAGGCCGAGCCCAAGCTGGCCCAGCTGCGCCAGGCGGCCTACACCTCCAAGATGACCGGCGTCCAGACCGAGGAGGGCTACGTCGGCGTCGCCCACCCCTTGATGGAGTTCGCCAACGAGCTGGGCCTGGGCACCGGAAACATCACCTCCTACGGCCGTACCGTCTACGCCATCTCGCTGACCAAGGCGGCGCTGTCGCTGGAGCGGTCGATCGGCACGCACCTGCTGGTCAAGCCCGGCCCGGACGCCCCGAACCTGGCGACCCAGCGGGTCTCGCTGTCCTCCTACGCCTACCTCGAGCGCATCGCCATCGAGGAGTACACCGGCGGTGGCACCGAGGCCGACGCGCAGAAGCTCGAGGACGCCAAGGAGAAGATCAAGGCGGACGGCGCCGCCCTGAGCGAGAAGGCCAAGGCGGAGAACCCCGACTACGTCGCTCCGCCCGCCGACCCGTCCGACATGGTCACGGCGCTCGCCACCATGAAGGACACCAGCACGTCCACCCGCGAGGAGCTGGCCGGCAAGGGCATCACCGCCCAGAACTGGTGGGCGGCCAACACGCTGAAGTACACGGCGTACCGCCAGATCGAGTCGGACCTCGCCGACAAGGCGGTGAGCGAGGCCTCCGGCATCGCCGACGACGCCAAGACCTCCGCGTTCATCACCGGTGCCGTGGTCGTCATCGCCCTGCTGGCCGCGTTCATCCTGGCCGGTCTGGTGGCCCGCCAGATGAGCCGCGCGATGCGCCAGCTGCGCAACGCCGCCTTCGGCATCGCCGAGCAGCGGCTGCCGATGCTGGTCGACCAGCTCTCCCGCACCGACCCCGGCCGGGTCGACACCCGGGTGGCGCCGATCCCGATCACCACCAAGGACGAGATCGGCGAAGTCGCCCGCGCCTTCGACCAGGTCCACCGCGAGGCGGTCCGGCTCGCCTCCGAGCAGGCCCTGCTGCGGGGCAACATCAACGCGATCTTCACCAACCTCTCCCGCCGTAACCAGTCGCTGATCGAGGGCCAGCTGACCCTGATCACCGACCTGGAGAACAACGAGGCGGACCCGGACCAGCTGGAGAACCTCTTCCGCCTGGACCACCTGGCCACCCGTATGCGCCGCAACGGCGAGAACCTGCTGGTCCTCGCGGGCGAGGAGCCCGGCCGCCGCTGGGACCAGCCGGTCCCGCTGGTCGACGTGCTGCGCGCCGCCTCCTCCGAGGTGGAGCAGTACGAGCGCATCGAGCTGTCCGGTGTGCCGGAGGCCGAGATCCACGGCCGCGCGGTCACCGACCTCGTGCACCTGCTGGCCGAGCTGCTGGAGAACGCCACGACGTTCTCCTCCCCGCAGACCAAGGTCCGCGTCACCGCGACCCGTCTTCCCGACGGCCGCGTCATGATCGAGATCCACGACAAGGGCATCGGCCTGACCGCCGAGGACTTCGCGGACATCAACCACAAGCTGGCCAACCCGCCGACCGTGGACGCCGCGATCTCCCAGCGCATGGGCCTGTTCGTGGTCGGCCGGCTGTCCGACCGGCACGGCATCCGGGTCCAGCTGCGCCCCTCGGGCGAGCAGGCCGGTACGACCTCCCTGGTCATGCTGCCGGACGCGATCACGCACGGCGGTGGCGGCGAGATGCCGCTGGACCGCGAGGAGTTCACCGTCTCGCAGATCATCCCGGAGCAGCAGTTCCAGGGTGAGAGCTTCGGCCAGCAGCAGCCGCTGCGTACCGCCGCCGAGCTGGGCTTCGACGACAGCCAGTACACCGAGGTCCCGGACGACCTGCGGGATCTGAATCCGGTCGGCCGGTCCCTGATGCGCGAGGAGCGCCGGGCGGCCCTGGAGGCCCAGTCCCACGGGCAGCACCCCGGCGACCAGCAGCAGGAGGCGGGCGAGCCCGCCGCCGGGTACCAGGATCCGTTCGCCGGTCAGCAGGCGTACCAGGAGCAGCAGCACCAGCAGTCGTACCAGGAGCAGCAGCGGGCGTACGACGAGCAGCAGCACCAGCAGCGGGGCTTCGAGGCGCCCGCGTACGAGGAGCAGCAGCACGCGTCGTACGAGCAGCCGTACGAGCAGTCGTACGACGAGCAGTACTACCGGTCGGACGAGGAGGTGCCGCAGCACGACGGGTTCTCCGTCGGCGGTGGCTACCAGGAGTCGGCGGCCCCGTATGCGGAACCGGCCCGGACGCCGTCCTACCAGGACGACTGGCCCCAGCAGGACGGGTACCAGAACGGTTATCCGGACCAGTACGCTCCGGAAGCGGAATCCTCGCAGGTCGCCGACGCGAGTCAGCAGAACCACGTAGGCTTCGACCGTCCGGGGACGGCGACCCCCGCCGCACACGCGCTGACCGACGCCGGGCTGCCCCGCCGCGGTGCCCCCGCGAGCGGCTCCCAGGGCGCCGGCTCCGCGAACGGCACGGCGCGCGTGCGGCAGGACACGCCGGCTCCGGCACCGGGCAACGCTCCGGGCAACGCCCCCGGGGCGCGCGGCGACAGCGGCTGGCGTTCGGCGAACGACGAGCGCTGGCAGCAGGCGTCGCAGCTCAAGAAGCCCAAGGCAGGCGGGGTCACCGCCTCCGGCCTGCCGCGGCGGGTTCCCAAGGCCAACCTGGTCGAGGGCGCCGCCGAATCCACTCCCCAGGGAGGCCCACAGGTCTCCCGTGCCCCGGAGGACGTCCGGGGCAGGCTGAGCAACCTGCGTCGGGGCGTCCAGCGCGGACGCAGCGCAGGCAGTGAAACGAACGGTCAGGCCACCGATAATCAGCACAGTGGTCCTGACAGCACCTACAACCAGGAGCGTTAGTGTGAGCCCGATGAGCCAGGCGGCACAGAACCTGAACTGGTTGATCACCAACTTCGTGGACAACACCCCGGGGGTGTCCCACACGGTGGTGGTCTCCGCCGACGGACTCCTTCTGGCGATGTCCGAAGGCTTCCCCCGCGACCGCGCCGACCAGCTCGCGGCCGTCGCCTCCGGTCTGACCTCGCTGACCGCCGGTGCCTCGCGCATCTTCGAGGGCGGCAGCGTGAACCAGACGGTTGTGGAGATGGAGCGAGGATTTCTCTTCATCATGTCCATCTCGGACGGTTCGTCCCTCGCGGTGCTCGCCCACCCGGAGGCGGACATCGGCCTCATCGGGTACGAGATGGCCCTTCTGGTGGACCGCGCGGGCACGGTCCTCACCCCGGATCTCCGTGCGGAGCTCCAGGGGAGCCTTCTCAACTAGTAATCGGACGGTGCGTATTCGCGTCCCGGGGCCGTAAGGTTTCGGGACGCGGCTCCACAGGGATGGGCGCCCGGCGCAGTCGGAGGAGGAGAAAGTGGCAACACCCCCAGGCGGTTCGTCTTCGGGCAACTGGTCGTACGGCCCTGGCCAGGGTCAGGGCGACGGTTCGGCGAACCGGTACAACTTCCCCTCCACGCCCCGCCATCGGCAGCCGTACGCACCGCAGGGCCCCGGCCCGTCCCCGTACGACCAGCCCCAGGCCCCGCGCATCCAGCCGGTCCAGCCGCAGCGCCGGCCCGAGCCGGCCCCGGCGGCGAACAACCCCCTGGTGCGTCCGTACGCCATGACCGGCGGCCGGACCCGCCCGCGCTACCAGCTCGCCATCGAGGCACTGGTGCACACCACCGCCGCTCCGCACCAGATGCAGGGCCAGCTGCCCGAGCATCAGCGGATCTGCAACCTGTGCCGGGAGATCAAGTCGGTGGCCGAGGTCTCGGCCCTGCTGACGATCCCCCTCGGCGTGGCCAGGATTCTCGTCGCCGACTTGGCGGAGGCGGGCCTGGTCGCCATCCATCAGCCCGGCGGCGACGAGAACGCCGGTGGCCAGCCAGACGTGACACTGCTCGAAAGGGTGCTCAGTGGACTTCGCAAGCTCTAGCGGCGGTCCTTCCCGCTCCACCACCTCCGCGAAGATCGTGGTGGCGGGCGGCTTCGGCGTGGGCAAGACCACGTTCGTCGGCGCCGTCTCGGAGATCAACCCGCTGCGCACAGAGGCCGTCATGACGTCCGCGTCGGCCGGCATCGACGACCTCACCCACACCGGGGACAAGACCACCACCACGGTGGCCATGGACTTCGGCCGCATCACCCTGGACCAGGACCTCATCCTGTACCTGTTCGGCACCCCCGGACAGGACCGCTTCTGGTTCATGTGGGACGACCTGGTCCGCGGCGCCATCGGCGCCGTCGTCCTCGTCGACACCCGCCGCCTCGCCGACTGCTTCCCCGCCGTCGACTACTTCGAGAACAGCGGCCTGCCCTTCGTCATCGCCCTCAACGGCTTCGACGGCCAGCAGCCCTACAACCCCGACGAAGTCCGCGAAGCCCTCCAGATCGGCCCCGACACCCCGATCATCACCACCGACGCCCGCCACCGCGCCGACGCCAAGAGCGCCCTGATCACCCTGGTGGAACACGCCCTCATGGCCCGCCTGCGCTAGGACTGCGCGCCCCGCGACCGGACCCGGCCCCCCGCCTCTCCCGCCAGAGGTACGGGGGCCGTCCGCGTGTCCGAGGGAGCGAAAGACGGCACGGCGCCGGGGGGCATGGGTGACAATGCCCAGATCGCAGCGCGTTCACGGAGGGGGTGGGCGATGAGCGGCGCCGAGGTGGCGGCGTTACGGCTGGGGACGACCGTGGCGAAGGCCGCGGCCCAGATGTGGCTCGGGGGCAAGCGGCGGGAGCAGGAACGCCGGCTGGACATGGCCGAGCTGATCCGGCTGCGGGTGTCGGGGCTGCGGTTCCAGCGGGGCGTCCAACGGCAGTTCGAGGAGATCGCGGACGCGGTGTACGACCGGCTGGCGCCCTTCCTGGACCGGGAGTTCCCCGGCCTGGAGAGCAGCAGCCGGCAGGCCGTGATCGACGGGGTGTGCGACACGTTCGCGGCGGCGGACCTGTCGGACGGGGCGGTCCTCGCGGCGGACGTGAGCCCGGCGGAGATCGTGCGCCGGGTGACGGCGACGGCGGGGCCGCCGGCCGGTCTCGGCGAGGCGGAGAGCCGGCTGTTCGAGATGCTCCTCGGGGAGTGCGTCGAGTACTACGTGCGCGTCGTGCAGGGGCTGCCGGTCTTCGAGGAGCGGGCGCTGACCGAGCTGCTTGGCCGCACGACCTCCCTGGGCGCCGAGATCGCCCGGGTGCTTCGACGGCTGCCCGACCGCTCCCTGTTCGCTCCCGAGGGCACGGACCGGGACGGTGACTTCCGGCGCCGCTATCTGGAACTGGTCAGCACGAGCCTGGACGAGGTGGAACTGTTCCGGCGCACGTCCGACCGGGCGGGGGCGCAGGTACGGCTCTCGGTGGCGTACGTGAGCCTGCGGGCGACGGGGGACGACGGAAGCCGGCGCCGTCCGGCCCGCTCCCTGCCCGTGCTGCGCCCTGACATGAGCGACTGGGAGGACACCGGGGGCGAGAGCGCCGGGATGCGGGTGGAGACGGCCCTGGGCGGAGCCACCCGGGTGCTGCTGCGCGGCGAGGCGGGCTCCGGCAAGACGACGCTGCTGCGCTGGCTGGCGATCACAGCGGCGCGAGGCGCCTTCACCGGCGAACTGGCGGGCTGGAACGGCCTGACGCCGGTGTTCGTGAAGCTGCGGGAGTACAGCGGCCGGAAGCTGCCGAGGCCGGAGGCGCTGCTGGACTCGGTGGCCGGGCAGATCACCGGCGTCATGCCGAAGGCGTGGGTGGAGCGCCAACTCGCCGGCGGCAGGGCCCTGCTGCTCGTCGACGGCGTGGACGAGCTGCTGGACGGCGAGCGGCGGGGCGTACGGGAGTGGCTGCGCACGCTGCTCACCGCCTACGGGGACGTGCGGGTGGTCGTCACCTCCCGGCCCGCGGCGGCTCGCGCCGACTGGCTGCGCCGCGAGGAGTTCACGGCCCTGCACCTGGACCGCATGGCCCCGCCCGACCTCGCGGCCTTCGTACGGCAGTGGCACCGGGCGGTACGGGAGCTGGACGACGACCTGCCGTGCCCGGTGGAGGAACTTCCGCGCTACGAGCAGTCGTTGCTGACGAGCCTGAAGGACCGGCCGCACCTTCAGTCCCTGGCGGGTACTCCGCTGCTGGCGGCGATGCTGTGCGCGATGCACCTGGTCCGGGGCAGCCAGCTCCCCCGGGACCGGATGGAGCTGTACCGCAACGCCCTGCACGCCCTGGTCCACGAGCGGGACGCGGACCGGAACGTGCCCAGCGCGGCGGACAGCGCGCTGAGCCTGAACGACAAGCTGGTGCTGCTCCGGGACCTGGCGTGGCGGCTGTCGGACAACAACCGCAGCGAGATCGGGCTGGAGCAGGCGGCCGTGCACGTCGGCAGGAAGCTCACCGGGATGCGGCACGTGGAGGAGCAGGACGGCGGCCGGGTCCTGGAGCAGCTCCGGGACCGCTCGGGGATCCTCCGCTCCCCCGCCGAGGGCCGTCTGGACTTCGTGCACCGGACGTTCCAGGAGTACCTGGCCGCCGCGGAGGCGACGGAGGAGGACCGCGTCGGCAACCTGGTCGAGCGGGCCCACCTGGACCTGTGGCGCGAGACGGTCGTCATGGCGGCGGGCCATGCGAACCGCCCGCAGCGGGAGGAACTGCTCGGCGGCATCCTGGACCGGGCGCGGGAGGAACCCCGGTACGGCAGGAAGCTGCGGCTGCTGGCGGCGGCCTGCCAGGAGACCGTGCCGGAGGTCTCCGACGGGCTCGCCGGGAGGCTGGAGGAGGCGGTGTCCGCTCTTCTCCCGGCGCGCCGGCAGACCGACCCGCCCGCGCTGGCGGCGGTCGGGCCGAGTCTGCTGCGGAGGCTGCCGCGCTCGCTGGGGGAACTGACGACCAAGGCGGCGGTGCAGACGGTGCGGACCGTGGCGCTGATCGGCGGGGAGCAGGCACTGAGGGTCCTGGAGGGCTACGCGCGGGACGGGCGTCGTGACGTGATCGCCGCGCTCATCGACGCCTGGGGGTACTTCGACGCGGATGCTTACGCCGATCGGGTGATGAGCGGGCTTCCGCTGGACAGCCACCGAGTGGAGGTGAAGCACGCGGCCCAGTTGCGAGCCACGGCACGGCTGAGATCCCTGACCTCGCTGTGGATCAGGTTCGGCCTGCCGGACCTGTCCCTGCTCGGCGAACTCGCTCCGCTTCGGGAACTGACCTGCACCGTGCAGGGCACGGCTGACCTGTCCCTGCTCAAGGGGCACGGCGAGCTCGGTGGCTTCCAGCTCCTCGGTGCCGCGGCGGTGCGCAATCCGCAGGTCCTGGCGGACCTGCCCGCGCTGCGCCTCCTGCAGTTGCCGCTCGCCGGCGGTGCCGGCGCGGGCCTCCCGGTCCTGCCGGAACTCGCCACGCTGGTCTGCTCGCGGGTGACGGCGGCGACCAGGCTGGACTTCCTGAGCCGGCTCGGCGGCGTCCAGAACCTGTACCTCGTCAGTGATCACCACAACGGGCTGCCCGAACTGGCCGCCCTGCCCGTGCTGGAGCGTCTGCGCAGCATGCGGCTCTACTACTTCGACGCCCGGGATCTGCCGGGGCGACTCGCGCCGGTCCGCGACAGGCTCACCGGTCTCGGCCTGCACGGCTGTCTCCTGCCCGACGGACCGGACGGCCTGGGCCCGTGGGCACGGCTGAGGTGGCTGGAGCTGAGCGACTGCGAGACCGGCGCGGGACCCGTCACCGAACTGCGCCTCCCCGGGGTCCACGTCACTGTCGACTGAACACACCGCAGCCCCGTCCGCCCAGGAGGGCGAGCGGGGCTGCGGTCACGCACTGAACCTCGGTCAGTGCCAGCTGTGCGGCGCGCGGAAACCGCCCTCGCGCTCCAGGCGGCGCCAGCCTGCCTTGGCGCGGCCTCGGTGGGTCTGGGCCGAGGGCTCGGGACGGGCGGCGGCGCGGGCCATGAGGACGGCCGTGATGGCGGCGACCTCCTCGGGGTCGGCGTGGCCCTTCTCGACGCGGATGTCAGGAGTGCTCATGGGTGTCAGTCTCCGTGGATGAGAGGTCCGCGGGGTTGCCGCGGCGGGTCCGCCGGGTTACTGCGGGGGGTTGCCGTGCTTGCGGGAGGGCAGGTCGGCGTGCTTGGTGTGCAGCATCGCCAGGGACCTGGCCAGCACCTCGCGGGTCTCCGCCGGGTCGATGACGTCGTCGACCAGGCCGCGCTCGGCCGCGTAGTAGGGGTGCATCAGCTCGGCCTTGTACTCCTTGACCATCTTCTGGCGCATGGCCTCGGGGTCCTCGGCGCCCGCGATCTGCCTGCGGAAGATGACGTTGGCCGCGCCTTCCGCGCCCATCACGGCGATCTCGTTCGTCGGCCAGGCGTAGGTGAGGTCGGCGCCGATCGACTGGGAGTCCATGACGATGTAGGCACCTCCGTACGCCTTGCGCAGGATGAGCGAGATCCTCGGCACGGTCGCGTTGCAGTAGGCGTACAGCAGCTTCGCGCCGTGGCGGATGATTCCGCCGTGTTCCTGGTCGACGCCGGGGAGGAACCCGGGCACGTCCAGGAAGGTGACGATCGGGATATTGAAAGCGTCACACATCTGCACGAAGCGTGCAGCTTTTTCGCTCGCCTCGATGTCCAGGACACCGGCGAGGACCTGGGGCTGGTTGGCGATGATGCCGACCACCTGGCCGTCCAGGCGGCCCAGGGCGCAGATGATGTTGCGCGCCCAGCGCTCGTGGACCTCCAGGTAGTCGCCGTCGTCGACGATCTCCTCGATGACCTTGGTCATGTCGTAGGGCCGGTTGCCGTCGGCCGGGACGAGGTCGAGGAGGACGTCGGAGCGGCGCTCCACCGGGTCCGTGGAGTCCACCCGGGGCGGGTTCTCGCGGTTGTTCTGCGGGAGCATCGACAGGAGGTAGCGCACCTCGGCGATGCAGGTCTCCTCGTCGTCGTACGCGAAGTGGCAGACGCCGGAGGTCTCGGCGTGCACGTCGGCGCCGCCGAGGCCGTTCTGGGTGATCTCCTCGCCGGTGACCGCCTTGACCACGTCCGGGCCGGTGATGAACATCTGCGAGGTCTCGCGGACCATGAAGACGAAGTCCGTCAGGGCGGGGCTGTAGGCCGCGCCGCCCGCGCACGGGCCGAGCATCACCGAGATCTGCGGGATGACACCGCTCGCCTTGGTGTTGCGCTGGAAGATGCCGCCGTAGCCGGCGAGGGCGGAGACGCCCTCCTGGATGCGGGCGCCGGCGCCGTCGTTCAGGGAGACCAGCGGGGCACCGGCCGCGATGGCCATGTCCATGATCTTGTGGATCTTGGTGGCGTGGGCCTCGCCCAGCGCGCCGCCGAAGATCCGGAAGTCGTGGGCGTAGACGAAGACCGTGCGGCCCTCCACCGTGCCCCAGCCGGTGATGACACCGTCGGTGTACGGCTTCTTCGCCTCCAGGCCGAAACCGGTCGCCCGGTGCCGGCGCAGCTGCTCGACCTCCTGGAAGGACCCGGGGTCGCAGAGCAGCTCGATCCGCTCCCGCGCCGTCAGCTTGCCCTTGGCGTGCTGCGCCTCGGTCGCCTTCTCGCTCGGGCCCGCCACGGCCTGGGCACGGATCTCGTGCAGTTCGGCGACCCGTCCGCGCGCGTCCGTCGGCTCGCCGGTCGGCTCACCCGTCGTCTCTTCCAAAACGGTCATGTAGCGACCTTACGAAGGACACGAAGAAAAGCGAGCCGTCGACTCTGTACAGTCTCCGGCCCGTTTTCCTGGTACCAGTGAACAGAACCTACGCGCGATGCAGCCGTTCCGACTGCTCAGAAGGGCCCCGGCTTGTAGGTAGGCCACAAAGCCGTCAGCTGAGAGCCACCTCACATTCGTGTGTGGAGCATGCCATCCCTGGAGTGACACGGAGCCTCAGACGGCGGTCCGCCGAGAGGACCTCGACGCTGTCGTCGGCCCGGGTGACCGCGCGCACCGGGTGGTCCCAGACCAGTTCCAGCGGGGCTCCGGTGCGGGGTGGCTCACTCACCCGGAGGGTCGCCGTGCGGCCCCGGCGCACGAGGAGCACGCTCGCGCCGGCCGAGAGGGTCAGCTCCCCCACCGTACCGGCTCGCCAGAAGTTGCCGGCCGTCAGACCCAGCCGGGGGACGGCCACGGCCTGGCAGGCCGGGTCGTTGGCGAGGACGGTCAGCCAGTGCCGGTCGGCGGCCCGGGCGGCCGTCTCCGCGCGGGTGGCGCCAGGGAGCAGGACGTAGGCGTAGCGGGCGTCCACCGGGTCGGTGCCGTGGTCGAGCCAGAGGGTCTGCCAGCGCCGGGTACGCCGCTCGGTATCGCTGGTGGTGTTGATGTCGGACCAGGCGCCGGTGCGGTCCTCGCGCAGGGCGCGCAGTGCGCCGCCGTACGGCAGGATCCATCCGCCGTGCTCCGCCAGGTGGGCCCAGTCCGGGCCGCGGACGAAGCGCTGGGTGCCGTTCTCGCCCAGGTTGCGGTTGTCCACGACCGTCTCGACCGGCATCCCGTCGGCGCAGGAGATCCCGGCGCCGAGGCAGACCACGGCGTCGGCGAGGAAGAACCAGGACTTCCGGGCCTCCAGGGTGGAGCCGAGGCCCTTGAGGTGCTGGCCGACGGCCGCGTAGGTGCCGTCGGTGGTGCCGCCGACCCAGCGCACGTCCGGTTTGGGGGCGCCCCACTCACCGCCGGCCCGGTCGGCGAGCCGTTTGGCCGACACCGTGGTGCCGGGCAGCCGGTACCAGTCGACGGTGGGCCAGTACCAGTCGGTGTACTGGTCGCTCCGGCCGCGCGGCCACCAGGAGAGCATGCCCGAGCCGGTGTGCCAGCCGCGCGGGTTCTCGCCGTTGCCGCATTCGTAGTGGGCGATGCGGTCGCTGGCCATGGCGAGGGCGGCCGTGAACCGGGGAGTGCGGTGCACGGCGCGGTCCATGGCCGGGAAGAGACGGTGGCCGAGCGGTTCCGGGGCCGCGGGTCCGGGCGAGTCGGCGATGGCGTGCAGCCGCGCCAGGTCGGCCACGTCGAACTGACGTGACGTCAGCATGGGCACCACGGTGTCCCGTTCGATCCACCCCTTGATCCGGGCGTGCCAGCGCTGTCGCTCCGGCCGGCTCGCACCGGCCGCGAGCACGGCCATGGCGGCGATCAGCGCCTGCCCGTGGTAGTGGTCGCTGCGCATGACGTGCGTGTCGTCGCCGCGCAGGTGACCCCGGCTGATGGCGCGGCCGTTGACGCAGTCCATCACCAGGCCGTCGTGGACGAGGGGGGCGTAGGCGTGCTCGACGCCGTCCAGGATGTTCTGCCGGGCGGGGTCGGTCACCTCCCACTCCGACCCGGCGAGCAGCGCGAACAGCCGCCCGAGGCCGTCGAGCAGGACCTGGCCATAGGTACCCGAGTAGGCGACCCAGGTGTGCTGGACGAAGGACCCGTCGGCGTAGAGGCCGTCACCCCGGGTGACGTGGGGGAAGACCGGTGAGAGGGCGTCCCGGGCCAGGGAGATCCGGCCGGGGTCCCGGCCGAGGACGCCGCGCAGCACCACTGACCGGCACAGGTCGACGCGGTTGGCGCCGGTGGAGGTGCCGGAGTAGTCGGTGAGCATCGCGTCCGGGATGAAGTGGTCGACGGCCGCGCAGGCCGCCGCGATCCGCTCCGGGCCGAGCGGTGTGTACAGGGCGGCCGTGATGTCCATGAGCAGCCGGGGGCTGCCGATCTGCCACTCCCACCAGTTGCCGTAGCGGGTGGTGGAGGGGTTGTAGACGGTGGCGGACAGGTGGTCGAGGCCGCGGAGCACATCGGCGAGCAGCCCGGGGTCGCCGGTCATGCCGGTGCCGTCCTGCGCGTACGCCTGGGCCATGGTCCACAGGCGGCCGTAGCTGAAGGTGATGCCGGACGGCGGGTCGAAGGGGTGCCCGGGCCACAGGGAGGCCGGTCCGGGGGCCATGGCAGCCCGGAACTCCTGCGCCTGCTCTCCGAGTTGAGCGAGCCGGGAGGCGTACGGCTCGGCGCCCGGGTCGTAGCCGGTGCCGAGCGCGATGCCGAGCCAGCGCCGGCGCAGTGCGTCGTAGGGGTCGTCGCCGGCCGCCCGCGCGTTCCACCCGGGGGTGGCGGCGAGGGCGGTGGCCAGCAGGAGTGCGCGTCGGGTCATGCCCATGGGGCCGGTCACCGCCCTCTCCCGCCGGCTCAGCAGCCGCCGCAGTTGTAGTAGAGGACGTCCCAGTGGCTGCCCTCGTCGGCGTAGATGTTGCCGGAGCCCGACTGCCACTGCGGGTAGCCGTCGCCGCGCAGGCCGATGTAGGTGAAGGTGTTCTTGACGTACGACGTCAGACACGTGTTCTTGCCGAAGTCGAGCTTGTAGCCGTTCCAGTGGGAGTAGGTGCCGGAGGCGTGTCCGGTCTCGGTGCCCCCGGTGATGTTGAGCGCGCAGCCACTGGCCCCCTTGAGGGTCTGGGCGCCCTGCGCGGTGGCCAGGTTCAGCTGCTCGAAGGACGTGCACGTCGGGTTGTTGCGGTCGGAGCAGTTGCCCGAGGACGACCAGGTGATGCCGGCCTGGCGGAACATCTGGGTGGCGGTCGCGTGGCTGATCTTGGTGGCGGCGGAGGCGTCGGTGGCGGTGCCGAGGACGGCGACGCCGGGCGCGGCGACGAGGGCCAGCGTGGTCAGCAGGGCACGCATCTTGAGCGGCTTCATGGAGGGACCTTCCTGCGGTGGGCCGTGCTTCCGGTGGGATCGGCTGTGCAGGTGGTGCAGGCAGATGGTGCCCGAGCGGTCGGCGCGTGCGCCAGGGGGTGTGCGTGGTGACTGTGTGAAACCACGAGAACACGCAGCGGATGATGTTGAAAACTGAACAGAATGGGTCTACCGTCGGAGACACCAGATTCGTTTAACGTTCAACCAGGAGCATGTGATGGGTATCTTCGGCCGCAAGGACACCACCGTCGCCCCCGCCGCGCAGACCGCCGCGGGCCCCGACCTCACCGCGCTGACCGGCGACTACACGATCGACCCCGCCCACAGCACGATCGGCTTCGTGGCCCGGCACGCCATGGTCACCAACGTCAAGGGCGGCTTCCACGACTTCACCGGCACGCTCCACCTGGACGGCGCCGACCCCACCCGCTCCACCGCCACGCTCGACATCCAGATGGCGAGCATCGACACCGGCAACGCCGACCGCGACGGTCACCTGAAGTCGGCCGACTTCTTCAAGATCGACGAGTTCCCGGCCATGACGTTCCGCTCCACCAAGGCCGAGTCGCTGGGCGGCGACGACTACCGCATCACCGGCGACCTCTCCCTGCTCGGCGTCACCAAGCCGATCTCCATCGACCTGGAGTTCAACGGCTCCGCCACGGACCCCTTCGGCAACGCCCGCGTCGGCTTCGAGGGCAAGGCCGAGATCCTGCGCTCCGAGTGGGGCCTGACCTGGAACGCGGCCCTGGAGACCGGCGGCGTCCTGATCTCCGACAAGATCAAGCTGGTCTTCGACATCTCGGCCATCCGCAACGCGTGAGGCGTCGGCGGGGGGCGGACATCCGAGAGGCGGGGCCCGTGTCCGCCGGCTTCAGGTGAACGCCGGTACGGCCGCCCCGCCACCCCGCACGGCGAACTCGCACCACACGATCTTGCCGGGGCTGCGCTCCCCCACGCCCCACTTGTCCGCGAGGGCCGCGACGAGAAGCAGACCCCGGCCGCGCTCCGACTCGGGAGACGTTTCCGGGGTGCGGACCTCACCCGGACCACTGTCGTGCACCTCCACCCGGAGCACGCCGCCCCGGTACAGCACCAGACGGACCAGGTACCCCCTGTCGGGCGGCACCCCGTGCAGCAGCGCGTTGGTCGCCAGTTCGCTCACACACAGGAGCACGTCGTCGCGCCGCTCGGCCAGCGACCAGTCGTCCAGGGTCACGCCCGCGAACATGCGGGCCAGCTGCACCGACCTGCGCTCCCGGTGACAGAAGGTCGCACGCACCGCAAAGGGTCGAAGTTCCGCGTTCATGGAACGAGTGTCACTGTGCGTCACTACGCTGGGCCAACGAGTGAGGTCGTAGTTCCTTTCACTACGACCTCGGTACGACCGGTTCGTCCACGCACGGGGGTAGGCAACGCCCATGAACCCAACACCCAGGAGCCGGAAGGTCGGTACGTGGCAGGCGGTGGGGTCGCTGGTCGCCCACTACCGCAAGCAGGCGCGGCTGACCCAGGAGCAGTTCTCCGAACTGGCCCACATCCACGTCGACACGGTGCGCTCCATCGAACAGGGCCGACTGGCCCTCCAGCCGGACCGCGCCGAGCAGTTCGACGAACTACTGGGTACGGGCGGGGCGTTGGCCGTCTTCGTGACCCGCTTACCGGTGCGGGAACGGATCGTGCAGTTCGCGCAGGGGCTGGTCGATCACGAGCAGGAGGCGGTGGGGATCCTGTCGTACGAGAGCCTGCTGGTACCGGGGCTGCTCCAGACCAAGGACTACTGCCGGGCCGTCTTCGACTACCGCTATCCGGCCATCGGCGACGAGACGGCCGAACAGTGGGTGAACGCCCGCATGGAGCGGCAGCTGATCTGGCGGCGCCAGCGACCGCCCGTCGGGCACTTCGTCCTCGAAGAGAGCATCCTGCGACGGCAAGTGGGCGGCCAGGAAGTGATGCGCGAGCAGTTCCGGCAGATCCTGGAGCTCACCGAACCGACCAACGTGAGCTTCCAGATCATGCCGGTGGAAAGCGTTCCGCACGCCTGCCTGGACGGCCCCCTGGTACTGCTGGAGACCCCCGAGCACGAACGCCTGGCCTACCTGGAGGTACAGCGGGCGAGTTTCCTCGTCGACGACCCGGAAGAGGTCAGCGACTATCACCACAAGTATGCGATGCTGCGGTCACAGGCGCTCTCGCCCGACAAGAGTGTGCGCCTCTTGCACGGACTGCTAGGAGAGTCATGACGACCGCGTGGTTCAAGTCCAGCTACAGCAGCAACGAGGGCGGTGACTGCCTCGAAGTCACCTACGACTGGCGCAAGTCCAGCTACAGCGGCAGCGAAGGCGGTAACTGCGTAGAGGTCGCCGCGCACCCCGCCGCCGTCCACGTACGGGACTCCAAGGCGGTCGCCACCGGCCCCGTCCTCACCGTCTCCCCCGCCACCTGGAGCGAGTTCCTCGACGGCATCGCCCGCTGACCGCTCGGGCGACCGGGGATCAGAACCCCCCGCCGAAGTCCCCACCCCCACCGCCGCCACCGTCACCGAAGCCGCCCCCGTCGCCGAAGCCGCCTCCGTCGCCGAAGCCGCCCCCGAAGTCCCCGGCGTCGAAGTCCGTGCCCGAGACGTCGCCGCCCTGGTAGCCGCCGGCGCCGAAGTCGCCGTACCCGGTGCCGTAGTCGGCGGCGTAGGACGGGGTGGCCATCACGCTGCCCAGTACCGTGCCGAAGAGCAGGCCCGGGAGGAGGCCGCCGCCGAAGTAGCCGCCTGCCCAGGGGCCGTAGGCCGGGCCCGCGTCCCAGTAGGGGCGGCGGCCGTACTCGGTGTCGACCTCGCGGATCACGGGGTCGCGGCCGTCGGCCAGGCGGGTCGCGTCGGCCGCGCAGACGGGGACCTCGCGTGCGGCGCCGCCGGGCGGGGTCCAGGTGGCGTCGGTGACCGAGGGGCCGTGCCGGGGGTCGAAGAAGCAGGGCGGGCGGCGCTCGGGGAGCGCGCGGTGTTCGCGCCTCGCGGACAGCTGGGCGAGGGAGAAGCGGCCGTCCTCCAGGGCCTCGGTGACCGTGCGGACGTCCTCCGGTTTTCGGGCCGCCGCCATGCGTTGCTTCGCGGTCTCGTAGGCGTCCAGGGCGCGCTCGTAGTCGGCGCGCATGGCGTCGTCGGCGCCCGGCTCCGAGGGGTGGAAGTCCAGGCGGTCGAGTTCCTCGCCGAACGCGGTGATGTCCTCGTCCACGACCACCCGCAGCCGGTCCAGGGCGGCCCGCTGCTCCTGCTCCCGGCGCCGGCGGGTGCGGCGGACCAGGGCGTACGCGCCGGCGCCGCCGGCCACGAGGACCGCGCCCGCCGTGATCAGCGCGGTGGTGGAGGCGCCGCCGCCGTCCCCGCCCGCGCCGCCCCAGCTCTTGGGGGCGTGGCCGCCCATGTTGGCCAGGGCCCGGTCGGTGAAGTCGGTCAGCTGGGCCTTGGCGTCCTCGCCCTGGACGCTGGTGACCAGGTTCCGCCGGGCCGTGGCCGACATGACGGAGGAGTCGGCGCGGGCGTCGAAGCGGTCGCCGAGGCGGATGCCGTAGAGGCCGGTGATCCCGGTGGCCGCGCGCAGGTCGGTGAAGAGGTTCGTGGTGCGGTAGCCGGCCGGGAGGACCGCGATGAACAGCGGTTTGTCCGCGTCCTTGATCCGGCCGGCGAGGGTGTCGGCGTCCGCCGCCGAGAGCTGGTCGCGGGCCGCCGGGTCGACGTAGACCGGGCTCGCTCGCAGGGCGCGGGCGATCGTGGAGACGCCGGTGTCCGTCCTCGTCCCGGGTGCGAACGCGGTCGCCAGGACCAGGACGAGGACGGCCAGCAGCAGGGCGGGGAGGCTTCGGGTCCGCAGCACGGCCTTCATGCTTCGAAACTACCCGAAACCCCACCTGACCGGTCAGTCGTCGTCTTCCGGGTCAGACCGCCCGGTATGCCTCCGCCAGCTTCTGCACCGCCTTTCCGTAGTGCCCGGTGAGCAGCAGGTGGTCGGCGTCGGCGAAGGGCTTCGCCACCGCCGCCGTGAGGTGGCCGTCCGTGTGCCGCTGGACCAGCAGCCGGGCCCTGGTGACCAGCGCCCGGCCCGTGCGGTCGTCGCCGTGGCGTTCGGCCGAGGCCGCCCGGGTGGCGAGGTCGCGCAGGGCGGCCGGGCCGCCCCGGGGCACGTGGGTGAGGGTGGTGAGGCCCCAGCCGTAGGGGAACTGGGGGTCGTAGGCCGAGTCGCCGACGTTGATCGGCAGCTGGGACTCCGACTTCGGCCAGGTGACCGGGAGCTGCCCGGTGAAGGGGCGCCTGCCGTAGAGGACGTCGGCGACGCCGTCGCCCTCGGTCCCGGGCAGCCAGGAGGCGACGAGGGCGTCGATCTCGCCGAGCCGGTCGCCGATCAGCTGCGGGCGGCCGGAGACGGTGAGCACCACGCACTTCATGGCGCCGCAGACCTTGTCGACGGCTGCCTGGTCGGCCGCGGACAGCGACAGGGAGTGTCCGTTGCCGACGTCTCCGACGCCCTCGGCGTACGGGGTCTCGCCGACGACGACCACACCGACGTCGTAGCCGCCGGTCGGGGCCGAGGCGTCCTTGGAGTAGGTGACGTCCCCGCCCGCCCTGCGCAGACCCTGGAGGATGGTCGTGCCGGGAACGGTGTCGCCGGAGGCGCCCTGCCAGGTGAGGGTCCAGCCGCCGGTCTGGTTGCCGATGTCGTCGGCGTTGGACCCGGCGACGTACACCTTCTGCCTCTTCTTCAGCGGCAGCAGTCCGCCCGTGTTCTTCAGCAGGACCTGGGACTCGGCTGCCGCCTGGCGGGCCACGGCCCGGTGCGCCGCGGAGCCGATGGCGGCGGCGCCCCTGGTGTCGGCGTACGGGTGCTCGAAGAGCCCCAGCTGGAACTTCTCGGTGAGGATGCGGGAGACGGCGTCGTCCACGCGGGCCTCGCTGATCCGGCCCGCCTTCACCTCGTCGACGAGCGTGGCGGTGAAGTCCTTGTAGCCGTACGGCACCATCATCATGTCCAGGCCCGCGTTGACGGACGTGCGGACGTGGGCGGCGTAGTCGCCGGGCAGCTGGTCGATGGCGTTCCAGTCGCTGATGACGAAGCCGTCGAAGCCCAGGCGGTCCTTGAGGACACCGTTGATCATGTCGCCGCGGGCGTGCATCTTCACCGCGCCCTTGCCGTCGCCCACGATGTCCAGGGACGAGTACGACGGCATGACCGTGCCGACGCCCCGGTCGACGGCCTCCTCGAACGGCGCCAGGTGGATGTTCTCCAGCTGCTCGCGGGTGACCGTGGTGACGCCCTGGTCGAGGGTGTACGTCCCCGTGGTCGAGGAGCCGTACGCGGTGCCGCCGTCGCCGAGGAAGTGCTTGGCGGTGGCGAGCACCTTGTCGGCGCGGTCCAGGTCCGTGCCGTTCGCGCGGCCCTGGAGGCCCTGGATCACCGTCTCCATGGAGTCGACCAGGGCGGGGTCCTCGCCGAAGGACTCGTAGGCGCGGCCCCAGCGTTCGTCGCGGCTCACGCACAGGCAGGGCGCGAAGTCCCAGGGGACGCCGGTCGCGCGGACCTCGGCGGCGGTGACCGCGCCCGTCCGCTCCGCCAGCCGGGGGTCGCGGGTCGCGCCGATGCCGATGTTGTGCGGCATGACGGTGGCGCCGGAGAGGTTGTTGTGGCCGTGGACCGCGTCGACGCCGTAGATCAGCGGGATCTGGAAGCGGGTCGCCTGGGTGCGCAGCTGGAAGGCGTCGATCATCTTCGCCCACGCCCCGGGGGTGTTGGGCGTGGGGGTCGAGCCGCCGCCGGAGAGCAGGGATCCGAGGTCGTAGGCGGCGATGTCACCGGGAGCCGTCATGGCGCCGCGCTCGGCCTGGGTCATCTGGCCGGCCTTCTCCGCCAGGGACATGCGGCCGACCAGGTCGGCCACCCGCTTGCGGATCGGCAGCCTCTTGTCCAGGTAGGGCAGCCCGTTCGCGTCGACGACGACCTGCGGGGCCTCGGCGGGAGCCTTGGCGCCGGTGACGTCGAGCTTCAGCGGGACGGTCTCGGCGGGTTCGGCCGCCCGGTCCCGGCGGGTGGGCACGGCGATGGTCCGGGTGGCGCCGGACGCGGTGCCGGCCGGGAAGGTGAGAGTGCCGGAGACGGGGGTGTAGTCCTGGCCGGAGGTCGCGGTGCCGTCCGCCGTGGCGTAGGTGACGGTCACCGGGGCGGTGAGGGGCTGTGCGCCGGTCGTGGCCACGGTGACCTCGACCTTGGCGGTCGCGCCCTCCTTGACCGGGTGGACGGGGGCGTCGGTGGTGACGGAGGCGGTCAGCGCCTGGTCCGGCGTCCCGTACAGCTCCACGTCGTCCATGGCGAAGTCGCCCTTGGTGCCGGCCGGGAGGGTGAGGGCGTAGCCCCACATCTCCTTGAGGCCGAGGACGTGGTCGATGCCGCCGACGGGCTGGTAGTCGGTGCGGTAGGTGAAGTCGGTGAAGGGGAGCTCGATCCGCTTCCAGCCGGTGAAGTCGTCGGTGAAGGAGGTGGTCCAGAGTTCGGACGCCTCGCCGTTCGCGCCGCCGTCCTTGATCTCGAAGGGGATCTTCCTGCCGTTGTTCCGGCCCTCCCACCAGAAGCGGATGCCCCGGTGGGCGGACCAGTCGTGGGCGGGCGCGGTGGCGGCGAAGTCGTGGGTGAAGCCGCCGTAGCCGCTGATGTCGTAGCTGCCGGCGAGCACCTTGCCGCCCTCGGGGGCGTCGGCGCGGCCGGCGAGGCGGAGGGTGGGCGGGTCGTCGGTGTCGCCGCCCCAGGTGAAGATGCCCTCGGCGGGCTGGGCGGCGAAGGGCACCTCGCCCTCGAAGCGGTCGACGGGTGCTGGCGCCGGGTCGTCCGCGGCTTGCGCGGTCGCCCAGGGGAGCAGACCGGCCAGCAGTGCGGCGGAGGCGAGCAGGGCGGTTCTTCGCATGGACCTTCCCTCGGCTCTCGTGGTTCACTCAGGGCTTAGCTCACGGCGTGAGTTAACTAAGGGCGCTTCAGCACGTCAAGACGCCCCGTCAGCCCTGTCGACCCGAGAGGAAGGGCGACGCACCATGAGGAGAACCCCCCGCACGGTCCGGCTGCTGCTCGCCGGGCTGCTCTCCGCCGCCGGTGTCAGCGTGGCCGTACCCCCCGCGCACGCGGCCGGTGAGCAGGTCACGGCCTATCTCACCACCACCGACGACTCCGCCGGCCGGCACGTCGTACGCGGCCTGCAGGCACAGACGCCGTTCGCCTTCCAGTCCGGGACCGGTGGCGGCGGCGAGAACATCACCGTGGACGAGAACACCCGCTACCAGACCTTCACCGGGGGCGGCGCGTCCTTCACGGACACCGCCGCCTGGCTGATGAACAGCAGCGGAGCGCTGTCGCAGAGCACCCGGGACGCGACCATGCGCAAACTGTTCTCACCCACGGACGGCATCGGACTGTCGTTCCTGCGCAACCCGATGGGCGCCTCCGACCTGGCGCGCTACGGCTACACGTACGACGACGTGCCGGCCGGCCAGAGCGACGCGTCACTGGCGAAGTTCTCCATCGCGCACGACCTGGCGGACGTGGTGCCGCTGACGAAGCAGGCACTCCAGCTGAACCCGTCCCTGACCGTGATGGCCTCGCCGTGGACGGCGCCGGCCTGGATGAAGGACAGCGGCTCGCTCAACGGGGGCTGGCTGAAGTCCGAGGACTACGGGGCCTACGCCTCCTACTTCGTGAAGTACCTCCAGGCGTACCGGGACCAGGGCGTCAACGTCTCGTACGTGACCGCGCAGAACGAGCCGACCTGCTGTTCCGGCTACCCGTCGATGAGCTGGAACGCGAGCGGGCTCGCGTACTTCACCAAGAGCGAGCTGCTGCCGAAGCTCGCCGCGGCCGGCCTGACCACGAAGGTGCTGGCACACGACTGGAACTGGGACGTGTACGACTCCTACGCCGCCCAGACCGTCGACGACCCGGCGGTGCGCAGCCACCCGAACTTCGGCGGCATCGCCTGGCACGGCTACGGCGGTGACATCGCCAAGCAGACGAGCGTGCACAACCAGTACCCGGCGCTGGACGCCTTCGGCACCGAGCACTCCGGCGGCACCTGGATCGCCAACCAGCAGCGCGAGGACATGTCCAACATCATCGACTACACCCGCAACTGGGCGAAGTCGGTGACCAAGTGGTCGCTGGCCGTGGACCAGAACATGGGCCCGCACAACGGCGGCTGCGGCACCTGCACCGGCCTGATCACCGTGCACGACGGGGACGGCGCGAGCGGGACGGTCGACTACACGGTCGAGTACTACACCATGGGCCACCTGACGAAGTTCGTCCGGCCCGGCGCCCAGCGCATAGCCTCCACGGCGTCCACCGCGGTGCCGAACGTGGCCTGGCGCAACCCGGACGGCAGCAAGGCGCTGATCGCGTACAACGACGGCTCCGCGGCGAAGACGGTCACCATCGACTGGGGCGGCCAGCACGCCACTTACTCGCTGCCCGGGAAGACCTCGGCGACCTTCACCTGGTCCGGCACGCAGTCCGGCGGTGGCGGCACGTCCGGCGCCTTCGTGGGGCTGGCCGGCAAGTGCCTCGACGTGGCGGGCGGTTCGAGCGCCAACGGTACGGCGGTGCAGCTCTACGACTGCAACGGCTCCACCGCCCAGCAGTGGACCGTCCAGGCCGACGGCTCGGTCCGGGCGCTCGGCAAGTGCCTGGACGTGACCTCCGCCTCGACGGCGAACGGGGCCAAGGTGCAGTTGTACGACTGCAACGGCAGCGGCGCCCAGCGGTGGTCGTACGACGCGGCCACCGGTGACGTCGTGAACACGGCGGCGGACAAGTGCCTCGACGTCACCGACAACTCGTCGGCGAACGGGGCCCGGGCGCAGATCTGGTCCTGCACCGGGGCCGCCAACCAGAAGTGGGCCCTGCGGTAGGACCGTGGCACGGAGCCCGCGGCACACGGGGACCGCGGGGTGCGGGCCGGCCGGCGGCAGGAGGGGCGGGCGGGCGCGGGCGGGTGCCCGTTCCGCCCCGGGCTCGCCCGGAGTGCGTGCTGAGCGGCGTGCGCCCGTGCGCTGGGGGACGATGAAGGAGACCGGCCGTCCCTGACCCTTTGCGTCCCTGGAGTCTTCATGACGACACCGCAGGATCTGTTCCTCGTCAGCCTGGACATCCCCCGTGAGGAGCCCGTCGAGCAGGGGGACCTGTCCCTGGCGCTGGCCGGGGCCGAGCTGATCGACCTCCTCGGCGTCCGGGCGCTCAGCGTGGCGGGCGGGCGGATCGTGCCCGGGGCGGGGCCGGCGACGGGTGACCGGCTGCTGGACGAGGCGGGCGCCGCGCTGGTCCGGACGGAGCCGTACGAGACGGTCGAGGACTGGCTGTGGCGGCGCGGGCAGGGACTGGCCGTCGCCTACCGGGACGCCCTGGAGGCCGCGGGACAGCTCACCGGCAGGCGGCGGCAACGGCTGGCACTGCGCGACAAGGACGACCCCACGGCCGACACCCCCGCCCGCCGGCACGCGGCCGACCGCTGGTGGTCCCACGAACCGGTCCTGGCGGGCCTCGCCTCCACCCTGGGCATCCCGGACGACCGCCCCGCCGCTCCCGAGCCCGACGACGAGGCGGTGGTCACCGTGCTGCTGGCGGTCGGCGACGCGGTCACGGAGCTGGAGGCGGTGCGGGAGCGGCGCCGCATCGAGAACATCGCCTTCGACAACATCTGGCGGGCGCCCTGAGCGTCACAGGATCAGCTCGCCGATCCCGAGCAGGTTCCCCTCGCTGTCCCGGAACCAGGCACCCCGCTCCCCCCGCGCGTTCTTGCTCGGGTAGTTGCCCTCGATCTCGGCGATGCCGTCCCGGGTCCGGAAGCCGGGCACGTCGATCTCCTCGAAGACCACGCCCCGGCGGCGCAGCTCGGTGACGGCCGCCTCGATGTCGTCCACCTCGAAGGCCATCTGGGTGAAGGTGCCGGGCGAGGCCCCCGTCGAGCGG
The DNA here is from genome assembly GCF_009865385.1 of Streptomyces sp. SID486. Lineage (GTDB taxonomy): Bacteria > Actinomycetota > Actinomycetes > Streptomycetales > Streptomycetaceae > Streptomyces. The sequence continues at coordinate 26,378 of NZ_WWJT01000702.1, forward strand.
AACACGACGAAGTCCACACCCGAGCACCGGTACAGCAGCCCGCCCGGCCGTTCGTCGACCGGGCGCAGGCCGAGCATGTCCGCGTAGAAGCGCCGGGCCCGGTCCAGGTCCCGCGCGGGCAGCCGGGTCGCCACGCGGGCCCCGGCCAGCACGTCACTCGCGTGTGAGGTCATGCCTCCACTGTGGCCTACTCGGCCGGCTGCACGCCCGCGCGGAGGAGGCCGTACGTGTACGCGTCCTCCAGGGCCTGCCAGGAGGCGGCGATGACGTTCTCGGCGACGCCGACCGTGGCCCACTCGCCCGAGCCGTCGGAGGTGGAGATCAGCACGCGGGTGGTGGACGACGTGCCGTGCTTGCCCTCCAGGATGCGGACCTTGTAGTCCACCAGCTCCAGCTTGGCCAGCTGCGGGTAGATCTTCTCCAGCGCCACGCGCAGGGCGCGGTCCAGGGCGTTGACCGGGCCGTTGCCCTCCGCGGTGGCGACGATCCGCTCGCTCTTGGCCCACAGCTTCACCGTGGCCTCGTTGGCGTGGGTGCCGTCGGGCCGGTCCTCCACGATGGCCCGCCAGGACTCGACCTCGAAGTACTTCAGCGGCCTGCCCTCGACCTCGGCGCGCAGCAGGAGTTCGAAGGAGGCGTCGGCGGCCTCGTAGGTGTAGCCCCGGAGTTCCCGCTCCTTGACGCGTTCGACCACCCGGCCGACCAGCTCGCGGTCGCCGCCCAGGTCGATGCCCAGCTCCTTGCCCTTCAGCTCCACCGAGGCGCGGCCGGCCATGTCGGAGACCAGCATGCGCATGGTGTTGCCGACCAGCTCGGGGTCGATGTGCTGGTACAGGTCGGGGTCGACCTTGATGGCGGAGGCGTGCAGGCCGGCCTTGTGCGCGAAGGCGGAGACACCCACGTACGGCTGGTGCGTGGACGGCGTCAGGTTGACGACCTCGGCGATGGCGTGCGAGATGCGGGTCGTCTCGCGGAGCCTGCCCTCGGGCAGCACCTTCTTGCCGTACTTCAGTTCCAGGGCCGCGACGACCGGGAACAGGTTGGCGTTGCCGACGCGCTCGCCGTAGCCGTTGGCCGTGCACTGCACGTGGGTCGCGCCGCCGTCCACGGCGGCCAGGGTGTTGGCGACCGCGCAGCCGGTGTCGTCCTGCGCGTGGATGCCCAGCCGGGCCCCGGTGTCGGCGAGGACGGTGGAGACGACGGCGTGCACCTGGGCGGGGAGCATGCCGCCGTTGGTGTCGCACAGCACGACGACGTCGGCGCCGGCCTCGGCGGCGGTGCGGACGACCGCCTTCGCGTACTCGGGGTTGGCGCGGTAGCCGTCGAAGAAGTGCTCGCAGTCCATGAAGACCCGGCGGCCCTGGTCCTTCAGGTACGCGACGGTGTCGCGGACCATCTCCAGGTTCTCCTCCAGGGTGGTGCGCAGCGCCAGCTCCACGTGCCGGTCGTGCGACTTGGCGACCAGGGTGATCACCGGTGCGCCGGACTCCAGCAGCGCCCTGACCTGCGGGTCCTCGGCGGCTTTGGCGCCGGGGCGGCGGGTGGCGCCGAAGGCGACCAGCTGGGCGTGCCTGAAGTCGATCTCCGCCTGCGCGCGGGCGAAGAACTCGGTGTCACGGGGGTTCGCCCCGGGCCAGCCGCCCTCGATGAAGCCGACGCCGAAGTCGTCCAGGTGCCGTGCGATGGCGAGCTTGTCCGCGACAGTGAGGTTGATGCCCTCGCGCTGCGCGCCGTCGCGCAGCGTGGTGTCGAAGACGTGGAACGAGTCGTCGAGCTCGCTGGTTGCCGTCTCGGTCATGGTCTCAAGGCTCCTGTTGTGAATCTTCGGTCTTACCGGAATGACCGGCTCCACCGTCCCCCCAATACTCCCTCGCGCTCCGTTCCCGGCTGAAGGTGGGCCGGAAAACGAAAAAACCCCTCGCGGGTGCGAGAGGTCTGCGCGCGGGTCGAGAACGACGGTGGCCACCCGCACCTGGTCGTACGAGGTGGTCACTGCGGACCGGCGCGCCTGCTGCCAATAATCACGGCGAACGAGAGCACGGGGGAAGTCTGGCACAGTGCCGCCCCCGGCTCACCGCCCGTCTCAGGATGCGGTCGTCACGGTGGACTCCCCCGATCCGTCGGTGGCCTTCACCCGGGCCAGGTCCAGGTCCTTCGTCTCGCGCATGGTGACGTACACCACCAGGGACACCGCGGCACAGGCGGCCACGTACCAGTAGAAGCCGGACTCGACGCCGCCCTTCTTGAACCACAGGGCGACGTACTCCGCGGTACCGCCGAACAGGGCGTTGGCGACGGCGTAGGGCAGGGCCACACCGAGCGCGCGCACTCCGGTCGGGAACAGCTCGGCCTTCACACAGGCGTTGATGGAGGTGTAGCCGGTGACCACGACCAGCGCGAGCAGGGCGAGGCCGAGGGCGGACCAGTAGCCGTCGGCGTGCCGGAGCAGGGTCATGATCGGGACGGTGAGGAAGGTGCAGCCCACGGCGAAGGTGATGAGCAGCGGGCGGCGGCCGATCCGGTCGGACAGGGCACCCGCGAGCGGCTGGAGCGCGGCGAAGACGATCAGCGCGGTGAAGGAGACCAGGGTGGCCGTCTCCTTGGACAGCCCCGCGGAGTTGGAGAGGTACTTGGTCAGGTAGGTGGTGTACGTGTAGTAGGCCACCGTGCCGCCCATGGTGAGGGCGACGACCAGGAACGCCTCCCGCCGGTGCTGCCACAGGGCGCGCAGGGTGCCGCGGTCGTCGGTGTGCGAGGTGTCCCCGGCGTACACCTCGGTCTCCAGCATGCTGCGGCGCAGGTAGAAGACGACGGCCGCGCCGAGGGCTCCCACGACGAAGGGGATGCGCCAGCCGTAGCTGTGCAGGGCGTCGTCGGACATGGTGCGCTGCAGGACGATCTGCAGGCCGAGGCCGACGATCTGGCCGGCGGTCATGGACACGTACTGGAAGCTGGAGGCGAAGCCGCGCCGGGCCGGGTCCGACGCCTCCGTCAGGTAGGTGGCGCTGGCCGCGTACTCACCGCCCACCGACAGGCCCTGGAGCAGGCGGGCGACGAGCAGGACGAACGCGCCGCCGTAACCGGCCACCGCGTAGGTCGGGGCCACGGCGATCAGGACCGCCGACGCCGACATCAGCGAGACGGTCAGCGTCAGTGCCGCCTTGCGGCCCTTGCGGTCGCCGACCCTGCCCAGCAGCCAGCCGCCCACGGGCCGCATGAAGAAGCCGACGGCGAAGATGCCGGCCGTGTTCATCAGCTGGGCGGTGGGGTTGCCGCTCGGGAAGAACGCGCCGGCGAAATAGGTGGCGAAGCTCGCGTACACGAACCAGTCGAACCACTCCACCATGTTGCCGGCGGAGCCGACCCAGATCTTCTTCCAGTGTTCTCGTCCCATGCGCCGTTACCTGCCCGGCGGCGGAGTGAACGATTCCTTCACCCCCGGCGGGGGTGACGCGGATCAGGCGTCCGGGACGAGCAGTGCCTCGGTGAGGAACTCCCGGACATGGGCCAGTACTTGCTCCCGGCCGGTGCCGCGCAGCCCGATGGCGACATGGATGGAGAACCCGTCGAGCAGCGCCCGCAGCCTGGTCGCGAAGCGGTCCGCGTCGACCGGCCGGAACTCCCCGCGCGAGATGCCCTCGGCGACCAGGGCGACCAGGTCGCGGTGCCAGGCGCCCTCGATGGCGGCCTGCCGGGCCCGCGCGTCGTCGTCGGCGTTCTGCGAGCGGTTCCAGACCTCCAGCCAGAGCGTCCAGTGCGGGTCCCGGTGGCCGTCGGGCACGTACAGGTCCACATAGGCGGCGAGCCGCTCGCGGGCCGGGCCGCCGCCGGTGAGCAGGCGGCCCCGCTCCGCGCCGAGCCGCCCCTCGCTCCACTCCAGGGTGCGCAGCAGCAGCTCGTCCTTGGAGCGGAAGTAGTAGAGCAGGTGCCCGCTGCTCATGCCGACCTCCCGGCCGAGCGCGGCCATGGTCAGCTTCTCCAGACCGCGCTCGGCGATCATGTCCATCGCACTGGCGAGCACGTCCTCGCGGGGCGGGGCGGGGGTGCGGCGGCGGGGCGGGGGCGCCGTGCTCATGCGGGGACCTCCCCTACGGCGTCCGGGCGGAGGCGGGCGGGGCGTTCGGGCAGCTCGGGCAGCGGGCGCGGGGGCTCGCCGGGACGGCGGCCGCGGGCCGCGCACACCAGGACGTTCACCCGTATGTTCTACCCGACCGGCGCCGTCACCGGACCTTCGGCTGCTGCTGGGTGATGCAGTGGATGCCGCCGCCGCCCGCGAAGATCGCGCGGGCGTCCACGAGGGTCACCGTGCGCTCGGGGAAGAGGCGGCGGAAGATGCCGGCGGCGATCTCGTCGCGCGGGTCGTCGAAGCCGCAGAGCACGACGCCGCCGTTGCAGATGTAGTGGTTGATGTAGGAGTAGTCGGCCCAGTGTCCGTCGGCCTCCAGGACGGTCGGCGCGGGCACCTCCACGACCTCCAGCGCGCGGCCGCGGGCGTCGGTCGCCGACTTCAGCAGGCCGATGACCTCCTTGGTGACCTCGTGGTCGGGGTGGGCGGGGTCCGGCTGGTGGTGCGCGACCACGACACCGGGGCGGGCGAAGGCGGCGACGATGTCGACGTGGCCGAGGGTGCCGAAGCCGTAGGGCGGGTAGTCGCCGGTCAGGCCGCGGGGCAGCCAGATCGCCTTGCTGGTGCCGAGGTGGGCGTGGATCTCGGCCTCGACCTCCTCCCTGGACCAGTGCGGGTTGCGCTCGGCGCCGAGCTGCACGGTCTCGGTGAGCAGGACGGTGCCCTCGCCGTCGACGTGGATCGCGCCGCCCTCGTTGACCAGCCGGGAGGCGTACGTCTTCGCCCCCGCGAGGTCGCTGACGTACGCGGCGATCTTCGAGTCGTGCTCCCAGCGCGCCCAGTCCTGGGCGCCCCAGCCGTTGAACGTCCAGTCCACGGCGCCGAGTTCGCCCTTGTCGCTGGTCAGGAAGGTGGGGCCGATGTCCCGCATCCAGGCGTCGTCCAGCTCGCGCTCGACGGTGTCGACGCCCGGCCCGAGCAGTGCCCGGGCCTGTGCGGACTGGCCGGGTCCGCACACGACCGTCACGGGCTCGAAGCGCAGCACGGCGCGGGCCACCGAGGCCCAGGCGACGCGGGAGAGGCGCAGGTCCTCCGGGTCCTCGAAGGTGGGGTTGGGGCCCGGCCACGCCATCCAGGTGCGCTCGTGCGGGGTCCACTCGGCGGGCATGCGGAAGCCGTCGGCGGCGGGGGTGGTCATGTCGCGGGTCCTTAGAGGAAGTAGAGGCGGTTGAGGGAGACGGAGTCGGCGGGCTCGGAGCTGAGCGGGTCGCCGTCGAGGGTGACCAGGCCGGTGCGCTGGTCGACGTCGACCGCTCCGACGCGGGCGTTCAGCCGCAGGTCGGCGGGGCCGATCCCGCGGGTGCCGCGCACGGCGACCCGGCGCCTGCGGGTGGGCATCCGGTCGTCGCCCTGGTCGACGGCCGCCTGGGCGACGAACGCGACCGAGATGTCCGCGGCCGTGGCCCCGTAGGAGCCGAACTGCGGGCCCAGGACGAGCGGTTCGCAGGTGTCGGTGGCCGCGTTGGGGTCGCCGACCACGCCGTACGCCGGGAAGCCGGACTTGAGGACGAGCTGCGGCTTGGCGCCGAAGTACTCGGGGCGCCACAGCACGATGTCGGCGAGCTTGCCGACCTCGATCGAGCCGACCTCGTGGGCGAGGCCGTGCGCGATGGCCGGGTTGATGGTCAGCTTGGCCATGTAACGCAGGACGCGGGCGTTGTCGTCGCCCTCGCCGTCGCCCTCCATCGGGCCCAGCTCGGCCTTCATCTTGCCGGCCATGGCGAAGGTACGGCGGACCGTCTCACCGGCCCGGCCCATGCCCTGGGCGTCGGAGGAGGTGATGCCGATCGCGCCCAGGTCGTGCAGCACGTCCTCGGCGCCCATGGTGCCGGCCCGGATCCGGTCGCGGGCCATGGCGGCGTCGCCGGGCAGGTCGGTCTTCAGGTCGTGGACGGAGACGATCATGCCGTAGTGCTCGGCGACCGCGTCCCGGCCGAAGGGCAGGGTGGGGTTGGTGGAGGAGCCGATGACGTTCGGCACGCCGGCCATCTTCAGCACGTTGGGCACGTGTCCGCCGCCGCAGCCCTCGATGTGGAAGGCGTGGATCGTGCGGCCCTCCAGCACCCGGAGGGTGTCCTCGACCGACAGGCACTCGTTCAGGCCGTCGCTGTGCAGGGCCACCTGGACGTCGTGCTCCTCGGCGACGCGCAGCGCGGTGTCCAGGGCGCGGGTGTGGGCGCCCATGTCCTCGTGCACCTTGAAGCCGCTCGCCCCGCCCTCGGCCAGGGCCTCGATCAGGGGGGCCTTGTCGGAGGAGGAACCCCGGCCCAGGAAGCCGATGTTGACCGGCCAGGCGTCGAAGGCGTTGAAGGCGTGGCGCAGCGCCCAGGGCGAGTTGACGCCGACGCCCCACACGGGGCCGAACTCCTGCCCGATGATCGTGGTCACGCCGGACGCGAGGGACGCCTCCATGATCCGCGGGGACAGCAGGTGGACGTGGGTGTCGACGGCGCCCGCGGTGGCGATCATCCCCTCGCCGGAGACGATCGAGGTGCCGGTGCCGACGACGACGTCCACGCCGTCGAGGGTGTCGGGGTTGCCGGCCCGGCCGATCCCGCAGATCCGGCCCTCGCGGATGCCGATGGACACCTTGCGGATGCCCTGCGCCGCGTCGATCACGACGACGTTGCTGATCACGACGTCGCAGGTGGCGCGGACGGCGGCGGCCTTCAGGTGCAGTCCGTCGCGGGCGGTCTTGCCGAAGCCGGCCAGGAACTCGTCGCCGTACCGCTGCGCGTCGGACTCGACGCGGATGGTCAGGCCGGAGTCGCCGAGGCGGACCCGGTCGCCGGCGCGGGGACCGTGGGTGGCCGCGTAGGCGTGCGGATCGACGTGGATCGACCGGCTCACCTCGCGTCCCTTCGAGCGGCTCATCACTGGCCTCCTTCCGTCGTGACACCGAGATATCCGCAGGCGGCGGCGCGGCGCAGGGCTTCCTCGCGGGCTCCGGGCGCGTCCAGCAGCCCGTCCACGAGTCCGGCGAAACCGATCGCGATCCGCTCGCCGCCGACGGGTACGAGCCCGACCTCCTCGCTCTCGCCCGGCCCGAAGCGGACCGAGGAGCCCGCGGGCACGGCCAGGCGCATGCCGTAGGCGCTGCGGCGGTCGAAGTCGAGGCGCGGGTTGGCCTCGAAGAAGTGGAAGTGGGAGGTGACGGAGACCGGCACGGCCGCGGTGTTGGTGACGCGCAGCCGGACGACCGGTTCGGGGTCGGTGTGCTCGGGGCCGGGCAGCAGCGCGCCGGGGGCCTGCTCGCCCAGGCCTCCCCCTGCTTCGCGGGGGGACCCCCAGCCGATGGGGTCGGAGACGACCGCGAGCCGGGAACCGTCGTCGAAGACGGCCTCGACCATCACCTCGCTGACGACGTCGGCGACACCCGGCAGCACGTCCTCGGGTCCGAGCACCGACCGGGCCGCCGCGATGGCCTCGGCGAGCCGCCTGCCGTCCCGGGCGGCCTCGCAGACGGTGTCCGCGATCAGCGCGGTGGCCTCCGGCACGTTGAGCCGGAGGCCGCGGGCCCGCCGGGCGCGGGCCAGCTCGGCGGCTCCGAAGAGCAGCAGCCGGTCACGTTCCGTTGGGGTCAGTCTCACGACGCGGCACCTCCTTGTCTTCCGAAAGTTAGAACATCACTCTAAACAGAGAATTCATGAAACAGAAGCATTGACCGGAGTCGACGGTTCACGTCACATTGAACGTCGCTCTAACCCAGTGGCGGCCGTCGAAGGAGACCAGCCATGCCGATCGAACAGCACGGAGTCGACACCATCCCGGAGCAGGAGCGGACCAGTGGTCCGCGCGACCTCGTGTCGATCCTGCTCGGCTCCAACCTCTGCCTCGGAGTGATCATCTTCGGCTGGCTGCCGCCGTCCTTCGGGCTCGGCTGGTGGGCGTCGGTGAGCGCCGTGGCGGCGGGCACGGTGATCGGCACCCTGTTCACGGCGCCTCTCGCGCTGGTCTCCCTGCGCACCGCGACCAACCTGTCCACGTCCTCGGGCGCGCAGTTCGGGGTGCGGGGCCGGCTGGTCGGCTCGGTCGTCGGACTGCTGCTCGCCCTCGGCTACACCGCGCTGACCGTGTGGATCGGCGGCGACGTGATGCTGGGCGTCCTCGGCCGGCTCTTCGGCGTGCCCGCGGACGGGGTGTCGTACGCCCTGGTCTACGCGGTGCTCGCCGCGGCGACCGTCGCGGGCGCGGTCTACGGCTACCGCGTGCTGCTCGCGATGTCCCGGGTGCTGGCCGTCGGCATGACGGCCCTGCTGCTGCTGGGCGTCCTCGCCTACGCCCCGCACTTCTCCACCGGCGCCCTGCCGGGCGCGGGCGGCTATCTGCTGGGCTCCTTCTGGCCCACCTGGTTCCTGGCGGCGGTGGCGGCGGGACTCTCCGGGCCCATCGCGTTCATCACCCTGCTCGGCGACTACACCCGCTACATCTCCCCCACCCGCCACGCCGGCCGGAAGGTTCTGCACGCCACCTGGCTCGGACTGGTCCTCGGCCTGCTGGTGCCCCAGCTGTTCGGCACGTTCACCGCGTACGCCGCCCGCGCGGCCACCGACTACGCGGGCCCGCTGGTCTCCGCCTCCCCGGGCTGGTACCTGGTGCCGCTGCTGCTCGCCGCCTCGGCCGGCTCGGTCGGCAACGCGGGACTGATGCTGTACTCCATGGGCCTGGACCTGGACGCGATCCTGCCCCGCGCCTCCCGCGCCCGGGCCACCTACACCGTCGCCGTCGTGGCCACCGCCTGCGTCTTCGCCGGCCACTACGCCTGGAACGCGCAGTCGGCGATGACGTCCTTCGTGCTCCTGCTCACCGCCATCGGCACGCCGTGGGCGGTCATCACCCTCATCGGGTTCGTCCGCTGCCGCGGGGTGTACGACGCCGACGCCCTCCAGGTCTTCAACCGCCGCTCCCGGGGCGGGATCTACTGGTACCGGGCGGGATGGAACGTGCAGGCGGCCACCGCCTGGGCGGCCGGCGCGCTGGTCGGCCTGCTGGCGGTGTCCCTGCCGTCGTACGAGGGTCCGCTGCTGCACCTGACCGGCGGGGTGGACTGCAGCTTCCTGCTGTCGGGGCTGGTGGGCGGGGTCGTCTATCTCCTGCTGAGCGCACGCGGCGCCGGCCCGACGGTCACGGCGCGGGAGCCCGCCGAGCCGGCCACCACGGTGGCCGCCGGGGGCTGACCCCGGGACACCCACAGACGGCCCGGGCCGGTCGGGGACGGCCGGCCGGCCCGGGCTCCTTCATGACGCGGCGCCTAGCCGACGCGGTGCATCCAGCCGTGCTTGTCCTCGGTCATGCCGCGCTGGATGCCGAGCAGGGCCTCGCGCAGCCGGCCGGTGACCGGGCCGGGCGTGCCGTCGCCGTGGGACCACTGGTCCGTCTTGGTCTTGACGTGGCCGATCGGGGTGACCACGGCCGCGGTGCCGCACGCGAAGACCTCGGTGAGGGCGCCGGAGGCCGCGTCCGCCCGCCACTGCTCCAGGGTGATCGTCCCCTCCTCGGCGGTGTAGCCGAGGTCGCGGGCGACCTGGAGGAGGGAGTCGCGGGTGATGCCCTCCAGGATCGAGCCGGTGAGGGACGGGGTGACGATCCGGTCGCCGTAGACGAAGGCGACGTTCATGCTGCCGCTCTCCTCGACCTTGGTGCGGGTGACCGCGTCGAGGTAGACGACCTGGTCGCAGCCGTGCGCGGCGGCCTCGGCCTGCGGGAGCAGGGAGGCGGCGTAGTTGCCGCCGGTCTTGGCGTCTCCGGTACCGCCGGGGACGGCGCGGACGTGGTCCTCGGAGACCCAGATGGTGACCGGCTTCACACCGCCGGCGAAGTAGGCGCCGGACGGGGAGGCGATCAGCATGAACAGGTACTCGTTGGCCGGGTGGACACCGAGCGCGGCCTCCGTGGCGAACATGAACGGCCGCAGGTACAGCGACTCCTCACCGCCGTGCGGCGGGACCCAGTCGGCGTCCTGGCCGAGCAGCGCGTCCAGCGCGGCGATGAACAGCTCCTCGGGCAGCTCGGCCATGGCCATGCGGTGCGCGGAGGTCCGGAAGCGGCGGGCGTTGGCCTCGGGGCGGAACAGCGCGATCGAGCCGTCGGGCTGCCGGTAGGCCTTCAGCCCCTCGAAGATCTCCTGGCCGTAGTGCAGGACGTGGGTGGAGGGGTCCAGGGAGATCGGGCCGTACGGGACGAGCTGGGCGTCGTGCCAGCCGCGGCCCTCGGTCCACTTGATCGTCACCATGTGGTCGGTGAAGTGGCGGCCGAACCCCGGGTTGGCCAGGATCGCCTCGCGCTCGGCGGCGGCGAGCGGGCTGGCGGACGGCTTGAGCTCGATCGTGGGCGTCGTCATCAGTGGTGTCCTTCACCGGTTGTAGTGACGGGCCGCGCTCACGCCTGTACTGCCGGTCGTCGGTGCTAGGACGTCCGAGCATTCCCTCATGTCGCGGCCCCGCGTTCGATTATCGCGCGGAGGCTGCGGCGGACGGAATCAGGGTGATGCGGCCCAGGTCGATGGTGGCACCCGGCGAGGCACAGGAAAAGCCGCCGGGTGCGGTGGCGACCCGGCGGCTTGGAGGCAGAGCGGCGGGTCAGCCGGCTACGCGTACGGCGAGCGCGTCGCCGATCTCGGCGGTGGAGCGGGCGGGTCCGCCGGCGCGCTCGGTCAGGTCGGCGGCGACCGCCGCGTCGATGCGGTCGGCCTCCGCGTCGTAACCGAGGTGGCGCAGCAGCAGGGCGACGGACAGGACGGTGGCGGTGGGGTCCGCCTTGCCCTGGCCCGCGATGTCCGGGGCCGAGCCGTGCACCGGCTCGAACATGGACGGGAACTCGCCACCGGGGTTGATGTTCCCGGAGGCGGCGACGCCGATGCCGCCGGAGACGGCCGCGGCGAGGTCGGTGATGATGTCGCCGAAGAGGTTGTCGGTGACGATGACGTCGAAGCGGCCGGGGTCGGTGACGAGGTAGATCGTCGCCGCGTCGACGTGGACGTAGTCGGTGGTGACCTCGGGGAACTCCTCGGCCACCCGGTTGAAGACGTTCGTCCACAGGTGCCCGGCGAAGGTCAGCACGTTGTTCTTGTGGACCAGCGTGAGCTTCTTGCGCGGGCGGGCCTGGGCACGGGCGAAGGCGTCGCGCACCACGCGCTCGACACCGAAGGCCGTGTTCACGGACACCTCGGTGGCGACCTCGTGCGCGGTGCCCTTGCGGATCGTGCCGCCGTTGCCCGTGTACGGGCCCTCGGTGCCCTCGCGGACGACGACGAAGTCGATCTCCGGCTGGCCGGCGAGCGGGGTCGCGACACCCGGGAGCAGCTTGGACGGGCGCAGGTTGACGTGGTGGTCGAAGGCGAAGCGGAGCTTGAGCAGGAAACCGCGCTCCAGGACGCCGGACGGCACCGAGGGGTCGCCGATCGCGCCGAGCAGGATGACGTCGTGCCGCTTGAGCTGCTCCAGGTCGCCGTCGGTGAGGGTCTCACCGGTGGCGTGGTAGCGGCGGGCGCCGAAGTCGTACTCCTTGGTCTCCAGCTTCACATCCTGCGGCAGGACGGCGGAGAGGACCTTGAGACCCTCGGCCACGACCTCCTGGCCGATGCCGTCACCGGGGATCACTGCGAGATTGATGCTGCGAGACATGCCCGGCACCCTACTCTCCGTCCCATGGGATGACACGAGCCGTCCGCCATACGGACACCCGGACGAGTGGCGGGTGTCCACCCGTTGGCCGGTGTTCACCCCTGTGTGGCACGGGAGTTGGGCTCTGGTGGGAGTATTCCCCGACATGGAGACCCCTGACGTCGGCATCCCGCACCCGCTCGCCGAACGGCTGAGCATGGCCGAGCAGTACGAGTACCTGCGCACCCGCGTCGTCCCGCGCCGCACGCTGGTGACCGCCGGCGCGGTGGCGGGCGGCCTGCTGGCCGGCTGCGGCACCGCGTCCGCCGGCAGGCCGGACCCCGCCACCTCGCGGGCGCCCGGCTCGGCGGCCGTCCCGTTCGGCCGCCACCTCGCCTTCGGCTCCGACCCGAGGACCGGGATGCGGATCTCCTGGCAGGTGCCGTTCGCGGTGAAGCGGCCGTACGTGCGCATCGGGCTGCGCCCGGACGGCCTCGGGCACCGCGTCGCGGCCGAGCTGCGCCCGCTGCACACCCCCGCGGCCCCGGGGGTGCGTCCCGCACTGGAGCAGTACTACGTGCACGCGGCCGTGGCCGGCCTCACGCCCGGCACGACCTACTACTACGGCGTCGGCCACGACGGCTGGGACCCCACCGCCCCCGCCCACCGCGCGACCGTCACCTCCTTCCGCACGGCGCCGGCCCGCCCCGAGCGGTTCGTCTTCACCGCCTTCGGCGACCAGGGCGTGGGCCGGGCGGCACACGGCAACGACGACGTGCTGCTGCGCCGCAAGCCGGCCTTCCACCTGCACGCCGGGGACATCTGCTACGCGAACGCCAACGGAACGGGCCGGACGACGGACCACTACGACCCGGCCGTGTGGGACCTGTTCCTCAAGCAGAACGAGCCGGTCTCGCGGTCCGTGCCGTGGATGGTGACGACCGGCAACCACGACATGGAGGCCTGGTACTCCCCGGACGGTTACGGCGGCCAGTTGGCCCGCTTCTCCCTGCCGGAAACCGGCTTCGACCCGCACGGCACCCCGGGCGCGTACGCGTTCACCTACGGCAACGCCGCCTTCGTCGCGCTGGACGCCAACGACGTGTCGTACGAGATCCCGGCCAACCTCGGGCACACCGGCGGCCGGCAGACGGCCTGGCTGGACCGGACCCTGCGGCGGCTGCGCGCCACCGCCGGGATCGACTTCCTGGTCGTCTTCTTCCACCACTGCGCCTACTCCACGTCGCGGCACGCCTCGGACGGCGGTGTACGGCGGGACTGGCTGCCGCTGTTCGCGAAGCACCAGGTGGACCTCGTGATCAACGGCCACAACCACGTGTACGAGCGCACGGACGCGATCAAGGGCGGACGGGTCGGCCGGGCGGTGCCCGTGGGCGGCGCCACCGACCCCACCCGGGACGGCACGGTGTACGTCACGGCGGGCGGCGGCGGCGCGAACCTGTACCCCTTCCCCTCGGGCGCCAAGGACAGCTACGAGGGACACGTCACCCGGCACGGGGCCGTGCCGACCTTCGTCTGGAGGAAGGGCGGGGGCCGCACGCCGGAGACGGTGGAGTGGTCCCGGGTCCGCTACACCGGCTTCTCGCTGCTCTCGGTGGAGGTACGGGCGGGCACCTCACCGCGGCTCGCGGTGTCGGCGCTGAACCAGGCCGGCCGGCGGATCGACCACTTCGAGGTGCGGCGGGGAAGGTGACCGCCGCGGCCGGTGCTCAGTGGCAGGTCCCGGCCGATGCTCAGTGGCCGGTCCCGGCCGGTGCTCAGTGGCAAGTCCCGGCCGGTGCTCAGTGGCCGGTCTCGCCGCCGTTGTCCCGGCGGTCCAGGGCGCGCTGGAGGGCGGCGGCGGCGTTCTTGCGCTCGGACTCGCCGGCGCGGGTGGTGTGGCGGACGCGGCGGCGGACGGTCGTCTCGGCCATGGGAATCGACTCCTTCGGCAGAACGCTTCGCAAAAGCGCGGAGTACGGCGGTGACGGGTTTCGAGACTCCCCCGCTGCCCGGAAGGCGCGGGAGGTGCCCCCGGAAGGGGCGGAGCGTCGGCCGCAGGGGTTGCCTGCACGGGGCCCGGCTCACGACCGCCATTCGCTGGATCGAGCGAGGCGTTCGGCTCCTACCAAGCTAAGGGAGCGGCCCGCGTCTGTCTGCACAATTACTCGGACTTCCTACTATCTGAGACGGCTCCCTGCGTCACACCGCCCTGAGCTGGGGCTTCGCGCGTTCGGAGGTACTCCCGCCGAGGGAGCGCAGAATGCGGATCAGGGCTCGAACGGCGTCCGTCGCGGCCAGTTCGGCCGTGGTCACGTAGCCGACGGCCCGGTACGGCCGCTGCGCTCCGAGGTCGGCGATCCGCACCGCGGCGGGAGCCCCGGTGAGCGAGAGCGCGGGCATGACGGCCATCCCGAGGCCGCTGCCCACCATCGCCAGCACGGCTCCGTCGTCCTCGGCGGTGACGGTCGCCGGCGGGATCCAGTCCTGGGCGGCCCACCACTCGCGGGTGTAGGAGCCGCAGTTCTCCGCCCAGTCGACGAGCGGCAGTGAGCGCGGTGCCGGGTGGCCGGCCGGGTGCACCAGGGAGTACGGCTCCCGCAGCAGCATCCCGCCGATCAGCCCCCCGGGCACGGTCTCCGGGTCGCCGAAGGTGGCGATCCCCAGGTCGGCCCGCCCGGCGGCCACCTCGCCCGCGGTGCCGGCCCCCAGTTCCCGTACCACGGTGACGGTCACCTCCACGCCGGGGTGCAGGGCGGCCAGCCGCTCCAGGGCCGGGGGCAGGAGATGGAGGGCCGCGCTGCGGAACGCGGCGATCCGCAGCCGGCCCGTGACCTCGCCGGTGTCCGCGCCCCGGACGTCGGCGGCCAGCGCCTGCAGCATGCGCAGCACGCGCCGCGCATGGGCCGCCGCCCGCTCCCCGGCCGGGGTGGGCCGGGCGCCGAACCGGCCACGTTCGAACAGCACGGCGCCCAGCTTGCGTTCGATGCCGCGGACGGCGTGGGAGACCGCGGACTGGGTGGCCCCGAGCCGGGCGGCGGCGCTGGAGAAACCCCCCTCGTCGGCCACGGCGACGAGGACACGCAGTTCCTGCGGGGCGAGGTCGGCAGCGGCCATGGGGTCTCCCACCTGCTGGTATGAGGCCGGTTCATGATCCGGCGCGTTCCATGACCGCAACCCGCTGCCCGGCCCGCGCATTCCTGCCTACGGTCCCTTTCCATGACCGAGTCCGCGCTCACCGTGCACCAGACCGCCCGCCCCACCGGCCTCCCCACGGCCGCCCACTTCCGCTTCGCCGAGACCCCGGTGCCCGAACCGGCCCCGGGCACCGCCCTGGTGGAGAACCTCTACTGGTCGGTGGACCCCTACCACCGCGAGATGATGGACGGCGACTTCGCACTGGACGCCCCGCTGGAGGGCCGCACGCTGGGCCGCGTGGTGGCGACCCGCACCTCCGCCCTGGCCGAGGGGCAGATCGTCCTGCACCGGCGGGGCTGGCGCACCCACGCGGTGGTCCGCCCCGGGGAGACCCGCCGGATCCCCCGGCACCCGGGGGTCCCGCTCTCGGCGTACCTGAGCGTGCTCGGCGGCACCGGGCTGACCGCCTACATCGCCCTCACCCGGATCGCCCGGCTGCGCGAGGGTGAGGACCTGTTCGTCTCGGGCGCGGCGGGCGGGGTGGGCACGGCGGTCGGCCGGTTCGCCCGGCTGCTCGGCGCCGGCCGGCTGACCGGCAGCACCGGGACGCCCGGGAAGGCGGCGTACCTGACGGAGCACGTCGGCTACGACGCCGCGTTCGACTACCACGCCGGCCCGGCCGCCGGCCTCCTCGCCGAGGCCGCCCCCGCCGGCATCGACGTGTTCGTCGACAACGTCGGCGGGGACCAGCTCGGCGCGGCGATCGGCGCGCTCCGGACCCGCGGCCGGGTGGTCCGGGTCGGCACGATCGGCCAGTACAACACCCCGGACGTGCCCCCGGTGCGGTTCGACCACACCGCCGTGGTGGAGAAGAGCCTGCGCATCGAGGGTTTCCTGGTGCGGGACCACGAGGACGCGCAGGAGGAGCTGTACGACTTCGCCGTGCCGCATCTGCGCAGCGGGGCGCTGGCCGCGGACGAGACCGTGGTCGACGGGTTCGAGCGGATCGTGGAGGCGTTCCTGCTGATGCTGCGCGGCGGCAACACCGGCAAGATCCTGGTCCGCGCCGGCTCCTGACCTCCGCCGGGTGACGCGGGCGGGCGCGTGCCACCCGGTCCGGGGGCCGATGACGCAGGCGGGCGCGTGCCACCCGGTCCTGGGGCGCCGCGCATGGGGAGGGGGCGCCGCGCATGGGAACGGCCCGGGAAGCCCGCTCTGCTGTCGGGTTTCCCGGGCCGTGCTCGCGGGGCCGGTCAGCCCATGTGCGGGTAGGCGTAGTCGGTCGGCGCGACCAGGGTCTCCTTGATGGCGCGGGTCAGCGTCCAGCGCAGGAGGTTCTGGGGGGCACCGGCCTTGTCGTTGGTGCCGGAGGCACGGCCGCCGCCGAAGGGCTGCTGGCCGACCACGGCGCCGGTCGACTTGTCGTTGATGTAGAAGTTGCCCGCGGCGAAGCGGAGCTTCTCCATCGTGTAGGCGGCCGCGGCACGGTCGTTGGAGATGACCGACCCGGTGAGGGCGTAGTCCGACACCGACTCCATCTGGGTCAGCATCTCGTCGTACTTGTCGTCCTCGTAGACGTGCACGGCGAGGATCGGGCCGAAGTACTCGGTGCGGAAGACCTCGTTCTCCGGGTCGCTGCACTCGATGACGGTCGGGCGGACGAAGTAGCCGACCGAGTCGTCGTAGGAGCCGCCGGCCACGATGGTGCAGGCCGCGTCCTCCTTGGCGCGGTCGATGGCGGCCTTGTTCTTGGCGAAGGACCGCTCGTCGATCACGGCGCCGATGAAGTTCGACAGGTCGGTGACGTCACCCATGGTCAGGTAGTCCACCTCGGCCGCGAACTCCTCCTTGAAGCCCGAGTTCCAGATGGAGGCCGGGATGTAGGCGCGGGAGGTGGCGCTGCACTTCTGGCCCTGGTACTCGAAGGCACCGCGGGTCAGGGCGGTCTTCAGGACCGCTCGGTCGGCGCTCGGGTGGGCGACCAGGAAGTCCTTGCCGCCGGTCTCGCCGACCAGACGCGGGTAGGAGCGGTACTTCTCGATGTTGTTGCCGACCGTCTTCCACAGGTACTGGAAGGTCTTGGTCGAGCCGGTGAAGTGGATGCCCGCGAGGTCGCGGTGGTTCAGGGCGACCTCGGAGACGGCGATGCCGTCGCCGGTGACGAGGTTGATGACGCCCTTGGGCAGACCCGCCTCCTCCAGCAGCTGCATCAGCAGCACGGCGGCGTGCGTCTGCGTCGGGGACGGCTTCCACACCACCACGTTGCCCATCAGGGCCGGGGCGGTCGGCAGGTTCGCGGCGATCGCGCTGAAGTTGAACGGCGTGATCGCGTAGACGAAGCCCTCCAGCGGGCGGTGGTCCAGGCGGTTCCACACGCCCGGGGAGTTCGCCGGGGGCTGCTCGGCCAGGATCTGGCGGGCGTAGTGGACGTTGAAGCGCCAGAAGTCGACCAGCTCGCAGGGGCTGTCGATCTCCGCCTGCTGGGCCGTCTTGGACTGGCCGAGCATGGTGGAGGCGGCGATGGTCTCGCGCCAGGGGCCGGCCAGCAGCTCGGCGGCGCGCAGGATGATCGCGGCGCGGTCGTCGAAGGACATCGAGCGCCAGGCCGGCGCGGCGGCCAGCGCCGCGTCGACGGCGTCCTGGGCGTCCTGGCGGGTGGCGTTGCGCAGGGTGCCGAGGACGGACTTGTGGTTGTGCGGCTGGACCACCTGGATGGCCTCGCCGCCGCCCATCCGCTTCTCGCCGCCGATGGTCATCGGCAGGTCGATCGGGTTCTCGGCCAGCTCCTTGAGCTTGACCTCCAGCCGGGCGCGCTCGGGCGAGCCGGGGGCGTAGCCGTGCACCGGCTCGTTGACGGGGGTGGGGACCTGGGTCACAGCGTCCATGAGATCCTTGACTCCTTGTACGTGAGCGGGTGTTCGGGCTCAGCCCTTGGTGATCATGCTGCGGACGAAGAAGCGGAGGTTCGCCGGCTTCTCGGCCAGACGGCGCATGAAGTAGCCGTACCAGTCGGTGCCGTAGGCGGTGTAGACGCGCATGCGGTGGCCCTCGGCGGCCAGCCGCAGGTGCTCCTCGCCACGGATGCCGTACAGCATCTGGAACTCGTACTCGTCGAGCTTACGACCGGCCTTGTGGGCCAGCTCCTGGGCGATGGCGATCAGGCGCGGGTCGTGGGACCCGATCATCGGGTAGCCCTCGCCCTCCATCAGCGTCTTCAGGATGCGCACGTAGGCCTTGTCGATCTCGTGCTTCTGCTGGTAGGCGACCTCGGCGGGCTCCTTGTAGGCGCCCTTGACGAGGCGGACGCGGCTGCCGGACTCCGCCAGGCGGCGGGCGTCGGCCTCGGTCCGGAACAGGTAGGCCTGGATGACGCAGCCGGTCTGCGGGAAGTCCTTCCGCAGCTCCTCGTGGATGGCGAACATCGAGTCCAGGGTGGTGTGGTCCTCGGCGTCCAGGGTGACCGTGGTGCCGATGGCCGCGGCGGCCTCGACGACCGGGCGGACGTTCGCGAGGGCCAGCTCGTGGCCGCCCTCCAGCGCCTGGCCGAACATGGACAGCTTGACCGACATCTCGACCCGTTCGCCGAGCTCCAGCTCCTTGAGGTGGTCGATGAGCGCCAGGTAGGCGTCACGGGCGGCGGACGCCTGCTCGGGGGTGGTGATGTCCTCGCCGACGACGTCCATCGTCAGCTCCAGGCCCTGGTCCGTCAGGTCCCTGATGATCGGGACGACGTCGGTCACGGTCTCGCCGGGGATGAAGCGGTCGACGACCTGCTTGGTGACCGGGGCCGCCGAGATCAGGCGTCGCATCCGGTCGCTGCGCGACGCGGCGAGAATCACGGGACCCAGCACGGGGCACCTCCACAACAAGACCAAAACGAGGCCGAAACCCGACGATTCGGGTACGGCACGGAGAACCACCGTGAAACCTAAGGATCTCTCCGATCCTCGGCCATCGACAGCTGTCACGCATCCGTGCCCGGGATCTCAGACAGATGTATGAAGGTGGCCGGGAAATGGGGGAGAATGCCCGGGTGGCGGCGGAATACAAGGCGGACTACCAGGAGCTGGTGGACGAGATCTCGGAGCTGCTGGGCGCCCCGGCGACCCTGGAGAACCGCGACTTCGAGCTGATCGCCTTCGGCGCGTACGACAGCGACGACGAGCTGGACGCCTCCGCGCTGGACCCGGTGCGCACCCGTTCGATCCTGACCCGGCGGTCCACGGCGACGGTCCGGTCCTGGTTCGAGGGCTTCGGCATCACGCGCGCGACCGGTCCGGTGCGGATCCCGCCGAGCACCGAGGCCGGGGTCTACCGCGGCCGGATCTGCCTGCCGGTGCGCCATCGGGGCGTCGTCCTCGGCTACGTCTGGCTCCTCGACGGCGACCCCGGACCGACCGACCCGCAGCTGGCCGCCGCGATGGAGGTGGCCGGCCGGATCGGCGCGCTCCTGGCGGACGAGGCGGAGGCCGGGGCGGGACTGAGCCGGGAGCTGCGGGCGGTGCTCACCGCGGAGCGGGGCTGGCAGCGGGACATGGCGGTGGCCGACCTGCGCACCGCTCTCGGGCCCCGCGCCGACGGCCCCCTCACCCTGGTGTGCGTCGCCCCCTGGCCGTCCGCCGACCCGGACGACGCCCCCGCCGCCCGGACCATCCCGCACGCCACGGCGCTGTGCACCCTGCCGTGGGGGGCGACCGGGCAGAGCCTCGCGCTGCTGGTGCGGCTGCGCACCGCGCACACCATCGCACCCGCGCTCGCGTCGGCCGCCCGGCTGCTGAAGGAGGCCGAGGGGGCCCACGGGGCCTTTGGCGGCGCGGCGCGCGGAACCGCGGCCAGGGTGGCGGCGGCGGTCGCCGCGGGGTACGGCGCGCCGGTCCCGCCCGGCGGCTACGCCGCGGGCGTCGGCGAGCCCCGTACCGGCCTCGCCGAGCTGGACACGGTGTGGCAGGAGGCGTCGGCCGCCGCGCGCGCCGCGCTGGCCGAGCCGCGGTTCGGGCCGGTCGCCCAGTGGGCGCAGATCGGGCCGTACCGGCTGCTGACCGCGCTGCCGCCGGAGGCCGCGCAGGACAGGGTGGTCGGCCCGCTCCTCGCGCCCGCGCACCGGGAGCTGGCCCGCACGGCCGAGGTCTACCTCGACTGCGCGGGCCAGGCCGGCCGCGCCGCCTCCGAACTGGGCATCCACCGCCAGACGCTGTACTACCGCCTGTCCCGGGTGGAGCGGCTCACCGGCCTGGACCTGGACGACGGCGAGGACCGCCTGCTGCTGCACATGGCGCTGAAGCGGGCACGGCTCTGACCGCACCGGCGGCCTCGCGCCGGTGCGGTCAGGGTCAGCTCTTCGCGGCGCCCTGGATCAGCCGGCGCAGGCCCTCCGTGAGCTGCCCGGCCTCGGGCGCGGTCGCCGGCGCGAAGGACCACTGGGAGATGAGGCCCGACATCAGGACGGTGTAGAGGGCGCCCAGCGAGTCCACGGCGTCCTCCGTGACCTCGTCCTCCGGCACGTCGGCCATGAGGGCGACGAAGGCGCGTGACCCCTCCCGCTGCGCCTTCGCGAGATGGTCGCGCACCTCGGGCAGCTGGTCGCCCACGGCCACGATCTCCGCGCTGAGCCGCCAGAACGAGCCCGGCTCGCGCATGGTGGCGATGATGTTGGACCACATCTCCTGGAAGCGTTCCAGCGAGCCGGGCGGCGCGGTGAGCCCGGCGTGCGCCTCGCCGCCGAACGCGTCCGACATGCCCTCGACCAGGGACACGTACGCCTGGGCGAGCAGCGTGTCCTTGGAGCCGTAGTGGTAGCCGATCGAGGCGAGGTTGGTCCCCGACTCCTTGACGATGTCCCGCGCGGTCGTGCGCGCGAAGCCCTTCTCCAGCAGGCAGCGCTTGGCGCCTTCGAGCAGATCCTCACGGTGTCCCATGCGACCACCCTACTCCGGGATTCATACAACTGTCCCACACGCATGTCCCACACGCATGTCCCATACGAACGACTTATACGCCCGTCCTAGACAAGCGTTTAAAACATCCGTACAGTCCTCGGCATGACGAACTCGACGAGCACCACCACCCCCGTCGGCGCCGCCGTCGCCACCCCCGCCCGCGCCGGGCGCCGCGAGTGGACCGCTCTCGGCGTGCTGATGCTGCCGCTGCTGCTGGTCTCGATGGACGTCTCCGTCCTGTACTTCGCGACCCCCGCCATCAGCGCGGACCTGCACCCGAGCGGCACCCAGCAGCTGTGGATCTTCGACATCTACGGATTCGTCCTGGCCGGCCTGCTGATGACGATGGGTTCGCTCGGCGACCGCATCGGCCGCCGCAGGCTCCTGCTGCTGGGCGCCGCCGCCTTCGGCGGCGCCTCCCTCCTCGCGGCCTACGCGGGCAGCGCCGAGACCCTGATCGCCGCCCGCGCGGTACTCGGCATCGGCGGCGCGACCCTGATGCCGTCCACGATGGCGCTGCTGCGCACGATGTTCACCGACCCCGCCCAGCGGGCGAAGGCGATCGGCCTGTGGTCCGGAGTGATGACCGGCGGCATCGCCCTGGGCTCGGTGATGAGCGGCATCCTGGTCGAGCACTTCTGGTGGGGTTCGGTCTTCCTCGTCAACCTGCCCGCCATGGCACTGCTGCTGCTCCTCGGCCCGGTGCTGCTGCCGGAGTCGAAGGACCCGCGGCCCGGCCGCTTCGACTGGCCGAGCGTGCCGCTGTCGATGGCCGCCGTGCTCCCCGTGATCTACGGCCTGAAGGAGATCCCCTCCGAGGGCTGGCACCCGCGGTACGCCGTCTCGGTCGCCGTCGGCCTGCTCTTCGCGGCCCTGTTCGTCCGCCGGCAGCGCACCGGTCCCTCGCCGCTGATCCCGCCGGCCCTGCTGAAGGGCCACGGCTTCACCCCGGCACTGGTGCTGAACCTCCTCGCCACCCTCGGCGTCATGGGGTCGGCCGTCTTCACCACGCAGTACCTGCAGTCGGTCCTCGGCAAGAGCCCGCTCTCGGCCGCGCTGTGGAGCCTGCTGCCGTCGGTGTTCATCGGCGCCGCCGGTCCGGTCACCACGCAGCTCGTCCAGCGGGGCGTCAACCGCGGGTACGTCGTCGCGGGCGGCTTCGCCGTCATGGCGGCCGGTTACGGGCTCATGGCCGGGGCGGGCACGGACTCCCTGTGGCTGGTGCTGGCCGGGACGGGCGTGCTGGCCTGCGGGGCGGTCGCGATCATGTCGCAGCTGACCGACCTGGCCATGAGCAGCGCCCCGGTGGAGCGCTCGGGAACGGCCTCGTCGCTGCTGGAGACGGGCAGCGAGTTCGGGGGCGCGCTCGGCATGGCGCTCCTCGGCTCCATCGGCACGGCGGTCTACCGCCACGAGATGCCGGCCACCGCCCCGGACCAGGCCCGCGAGACCCTGGGCGGCGCCCTCGCCACGGCAGGACGGCTGCCCGGCCGGGCCGGCGGGATGCTGCTCGGCACCGCCCGGCACGCCTTCACCAGCGGCATGCAGGCGGCGATGATCGCCGGAGCCGTGCTGCTCGCGCTGGCGGCGGTGGGAGCGGCGGTGACGCTGCGCGGGACCGAGACCGGGCAGGGCGGGAAGTAGGACCACGCGAAGACGCCGGACGGGCCGAGGGAGACCTCGGCCCGTCCGGCGTCGTGTGGGCGGACCGGGATCTCCCCCGGCCCGTCCGGCGTCGTGTGGGCGGACCGGGGTCTCCCCCGGCCCGTCCGGCGTCCTGGCCGGGTGGGTCAGACCAGGTTCACCGAGCGGGCGGACGTCGCGCCGATCTCGGCGGCGACCTCGGCCAGCACACCCGGGGCCACCGTGTCGTCGACCGTCAGCACCGCGAGCGCCTCGCCGCCGGCCGCCGCGCGGGCGACCTGCATGCCGGCGATGTTGAGGCCCGCCTCGCCGAGGATGCGGCCCACGGTGCCGACGACACCCGGACGGTCCTCGTAGCGCAGCACCACCATGTGGTCGGCGAGCGCGAGGTCGACGTCGTAGTCCCCGACCG
This sequence comes from Streptomyces sp. SID486, assembly GCF_009865385.1. Classification (GTDB taxonomy): domain Bacteria; phylum Actinomycetota; class Actinomycetes; order Streptomycetales; family Streptomycetaceae; genus Streptomyces. Next base: position 49,235 of record NZ_WWJT01000702.1, read on the forward strand.
CGACGATCTTCTGGACGTGCTTGGGGCCGGCCAGCGTGCCGGAGACCGACACCTCCTCGCCGGTGCCCAGCGTGCCGCGCACGGTCACCACGTTGCGGTGTTCGGCCGACTCGGAGCTGGTGGTCAGCCGGACCTCGACCCCCCGCTCCTGCGCGAACAGCGGCGCGTTGACGTACGACACGGTCTCGTCGACGACGTCCTCGAAGACACCCTTGAGGGCGGACAGCTCCAGCACCTTCACGTCGTGCTGGGTGATCTCGCCGTAGACCTCGACGTCGAGGCGGACCGCTACCTCACCGGCGAGCGCGGTGAAGATCCGGCCGAGGCGCTCGGCCAGCGGCAGGCCCGGCTTGACGTCCTCGGCGATGACCCCGCCCTGGACGTTGACGGCGTCCGGCACCAGCTCACCGGCGAGGGCCAGGCGCACGGACCTGGCGACCGCGATACCGGCCTTCTCCTGGGCCTCGTCCGTCGACGCGCCCAGGTGCGGGGTGCACACGACCTGGTCCAGCTCGAAGAGCGGGGAGTCGGTGCAGGGCTCCTTGGCGTACACGTCGAGGCCGGCGCCGGCGACCCGGCCCTCCTTCAGCGCCGCGTACAGCGCCGCCTCGTCGACGATGCCGCCGCGGGCCGCGTTGACGATGCGCACGCCGGGCTTGACCTTGCGCAGCGCCTCGTCACCGATGAGGCCGAGGGTCTCGGGGGTCTTGGGCAGGTGGACGGTGATGAAGTCGGAGATCTCCAGCAGCTCGTCCAGGGACAGCACCTTGACGCCCATCTGCGCGGCCCGCGCGGGCTGCACGTAGGGGTCGTAGGCGACGACCTTCATGCCGAAGGCGGACATGCGCTGCGCGACCAGGGCGCCGATGCGGCCGAGGCCGACGACGCCGAGGGTCTTCTCGGCCAGCTCCACGCCCGTGTACTTGCTGCGCTTCCACTCGCCGTTCTTCAGCGCGGCGTTGGCCTGCGGGATGTTGCGGGCGGTGGACAGCAGCAGACCGCAGGCCAGCTCGGCGGCGGTCACGATGTTGGAGGTCGGGGCGTTGACGACCATCACGCCGGCCTTGGTGGCGGCGGAGACGTCGACGTTGTCCAGGCCGACGCCGGCTCGCGCGACGACCTTGAGCTTCTTCGCGGCCGCGACGGCCTCGGCGTCGACCTTGGTGGCCGAGCGGATGAGGATCGCGTCCACGTCGGCGATGGCAGGGATCAGCTCGGAGCGGTCCGCTCCGTTGCACTGCCGGATCTCGAAGTCCGGACCGAGTGCGTCGACGGTCGCGGGCGACAGCTCTTCAGCGATGAGTACGACGGGTTTCGAGCTCACGTGAGTCCTCACAAGTCCAGTGCGGACGGCCGTCCCGACGGCCGCAGGCGGTGGAGGGGCTAGCCGCGGAAGACGCACGACGCTGTGGGCCTGACGCGTGTTGTCCAGAAGTCTAGTGGCGTGGCGGTGGCCGTAATGCGCCTCCGCGGAAGGATCACCCGTCCGGGGCTGGACGGGGTGGACAACGGGGGCCGGAGCAGTACGCTCCGGCCCCCGTCACGAGGCTTACGCCTCCTCGTCCACCCAGCTCATCAGCTTGCGGAGCTGCTTGCCGGTGGTCTCCAGCAGGTGCTCGGCGTCCTGCTGCTTGTACTCGTCGTACTTCTTCAGGCCACCGTGGTACTCGTCCATCCAGTTCCTGGCGAACGTGCCGTCCTGGATCTCGGCGAGGACCTGCTTCATCTCCGCCTTGGTGGCGTCGGTGATGATCCGCGGACCGGTGACGTAGTCACCCCACTCGGCGGTCTCCGACACCGACCAGCGCATCTTCTCCAGACCGCCCTCGTACATCAGGTCCACGATCAGCTTCAGCTCGTGCAGGCACTCGAAGTAGGCGATCTCCGGCTGGTAGCCGGCCTCCACCAGCGTCTCGAAACCCGCCTTGACCAGCGCCGCCGTACCACCGCACAGCACCGCCTGCTCACCGAACAGGTCGGTCTCGGTCTCCTCGGTGAACGTCGTCTTGATCACGCCGGCGCGGGTACCGCCGATGCCCTTGGCGTACGACAGGGCCAGCGCGAACGCGTCACCCGAGGCGTCCTGCTCCACCGCCGCGATGCACGGCACACCACGGCCCTCCTCGTACTGCCGGCGCACCAGGTGACCGGGACCCTTCGGCGCGACCATGCAGACGTCCACGCCCGCCGGGGGCTTGATGAACCCGAACCGGATGTTCAGACCGTGACCGAAGAACAGCGCGTCACCGTCCTTCAGGTTGTCCTTGATCGACTCCTCGTAGACCTGGGCCTGGATCGGGTCCGGCACCAGGATCATGATCACGTCGGCCTCGGCCGCGGCCTCCGCCGGAGTCACCACACGCAGACCCTGCTCCTCGGCCTTCGCCTTGGACTTCGAGCCCTCGTGCAGACCGACCCGGACGTCGACACCCGAGTCACGCAGCGACAGCGCATGGGCGTGGCCCTGACTGCCGTAGCCGATGACCGCGACCTTGCGGCCCTGGATGACGGACAGGTCGGCATCGGCGTCGTAGAACAGCTCGGCCATGGGTCGGATCTCCTTTGAACGGTGGGTATGGGATGCGGGGTCGGGAGAATTCAGGCGCTCTGCGCGGAGCGTGCCGCGGCGGAGGTGATGCGCAGCGTGCGGGTCTCGCGGGCGCCGCGTTCCGTCAGGGAGCGGGAACCGCGGCCGATGGCGATGGCACCGGACTGGACCAGCTCCTTGATGCCGAACTGGGCGAGCATCCGCAGCATCGCGTCGAGTTTGTCACCGGCGCCGGTGGCCTCCAGGGTCACCGCCTCCGGGGCCACGTCGACGGTGCGGGCCCGGAACAGCTCGGCGATCTGCAGGACCTGGGAGCGGGTGGTGTTGTCGGCGCGGACCTTCACCAGGACGAGTTCGCGCTGGACCGCGTCCGCCGCCTCGAGCTCGACGACCTTCAGGACGTTGACGAGCTTGTTGAGCTGCTTGGTGACCTGCTCCAGGGAGAGTTCGTCATCGACGCGGACGACGATCGTGACGCGGGAGAGGTCGGGGTGCTCGGTGGTGCCCACGGCGAGCGAGTCGATGTTGAACCCGCGCCGGGAGAACAGGGCGGCGATCCGGGCCAGGATGCCGGGGGTGTTCTCGGCCAGGACGGAGAGCGTGTGCTGAGACATGTCGGAGGGTCCTCTCAGTCGTCCGTCGCGTCGCCGAAGTCGGGACGCACGCCACGGGCGGCCATGATGTCGTCGTTGGAAGTGCCGGCCGGGACCATCGGCCACACCATCGCGTCCTCGTGGACGATGAAGTCCACCACCACCGGACGGTCGGTGACCGAGTTGGCCTTGTCGATGACCGCGTCCAGCTCGTCCGGGGACTCGCAGCGCAGGCCCACGCAGCCCATCGCCTCCGCGAGGAGGACGAAGTCCGGGACGCGCGTGCCCCGGTTGGCCGCGGAGCCCACGCCCCGGGTGGAGCCGGTGGCGGCGTTGGTGGCGCCGTCGTGCAGCACGGTGTTGGAGAACCGCGCGCCGTAGAAGAGGTTCTGCCACTGGCGGACCATGCCGAGGGCGCCGTTGTTGATGACGGCGACCTTGATCGGGAGGTCGTTCAGGGCGCAGGTGACCAGTTCCTGGTTGGTCATCTGGAAGCAGCCGTCGCCGTCGATCGCCCACACCGTGCGGTCGGGCCGGCCGGCCCTGGCCCCCATCGCGGCCGGGACCGCGTAGCCCATCGTCCCGGCGCCGCCGGAGTTGAACCAGGTGCCAGGCTCGTCGTGCGGGAGGAACTGCGCCGCCCACATCTGGTGCTGGCCGACACCGGAGGCGAACAGGGTCCCCTCGGGGGCGAGCCGGCCGATGCGCTCGATGACCAGCTGCGGGGAGAGCGTGCCGTCGGCGGGCAGGTCGTAGCCGCGGGGGTAGGTGTCCCGCCAGCGGTTCAGGTCCCGCCACCAGGCGGCGTGGTCCCCGGGGCCGCCCTCCTCCCGCACCGCGGCCGCCAGGGCGGCGATCACCTCGCGGGCGTCGCCGACGATCGGCACGTCCGCGTACCGGTTCTTGGAGATCTCCGCCGGGTCGATGTCGGCGTGCACGACCTTGGCGTGCGGTGCGAAGCTGTCCAGCCTGCCGGTGACCCGGTCGTCGAAGCGGGCACCGAGGGCGACGATCAGGTCCGCCTTCTGCAGGGCCGCCACGGCGGACACGTCACCGTGCATGCCGGGCATGCCCATGTGCTGCGGATGGCTGCCGGGGAAGGCGCCGAGGGCCATCAGCGTGGTGACCACGGGTACGCCGGTCAGTTCGGCGAGGTCCCGCAGCTCGGCGGTGGCCCCGGCCTTGAGGACGCCGCCGCCGACGTACAGGACCGGACGTTCGCTGGAGGTGATCAGCCGTGCCGCCTCGCGGATCTGCCGCGGGTGCGGGCGGGTCTTCGGGCGGTAGCCGCGCAGATGCGCCGCCGTGGGCCGGACGAAGGTGGTCCGGGCCTGGAGGGCGTCCTTGGTGATGTCGACGAGGACCGGCCCGGGGCGGCCGGTCGACGCCAGGTGGAACGCCTCGGCGATGGTCCGCGGGATGTCCTCGGCCCGGGTGACGAGGAAGTTGTGCTTGGTGATCGGCATGGTGATGCCGACGATGTCCGCCTCCTGGAAGGCGTCCGTGCCGATCGCCTTCGACGACACCTGGCCCGTGATCGCCACCAGCGGTACGGAGTCCATGTGGGCGTCGGCGATCGGTGTCACCAGGTTCGTGGCACCCGGCCCGGAGGTCGCGATGCAGACACCGACCTTCCCGGTGGCCTGCGCGTACCCGGTGGCGGCGTGGCCGGCGCCCTGCTCGTGCCGCACCAGCACGTGGCGGATCCGCGCCGAGTCCATCATCGGGTCGTAGGCCGGGAGGATCGATCCGCCGGGGATCCCGAAGACGGTGTCCGCGCCGGCCTCCTCCAGGGCGCGGATCAGGGACTGGGCGCCGGTGATGGTCTCGTCGGCGGGGAGCATCCGTGGCAGGCGGGCCGCGGGGGCCTCTTGCACAGTGTGGGGCATGGTCGGTTCCCAGGGTTCGCAGGGATGGATGAGTGGTGTGAGCGGTCTTGCCGGTGTGCACGGTCAGATCGGGGCCCCTCCCGTCAGGAGCCCGGGCGGGGCCGCGCGGACCAGGTCGGCGGCCTGCGGGCCGACGAGGCGGGTCACGGTGGGTCCGGCGGCGGTGAGTTCGCCGCGCACCGCCACCGCCGCCGCGTAGCCCCGGTCCACCGGGACGTCCAGCAGGGTCCAGCCGGACGGCGGGTAGGGGCCTCCGGGTGCGCCGGAGCCGACGTAGTCGAGGGACGGGTCGCGTCCCAATCCGGTGCCGAGGCCCTTGAGGTAGGCCTCCTTGCGGGTCCACAGCCTGGCCAGTGCGCGCGGGCGCGACTCCGGTGCCAGTGCGTCGAGTTCCTCCTGCTCCGCCACGTGCAGCATCGAGGCCAGTTCGGTGGTGGCCGTCTGGTCCGACACCAGGTCCACGTCGACGCCGATCGGCGCCGCCGCCGTACCGACGAGGGCGAGGTCGCCCCGGTGGGAGAGCGAGAAGAACAGGTCGTCGCGGCCCGGGCCGAGCACGGTGGGCCGGCCGTGCGGGCCGCCGCAGCAGGGGCAGGTGTCCCGGCCGAAGTGGATCTCCTCGGGGCGCAGCCGCAGATACGACCCGAGGAGCCGGCGCAGTGCCACGTGCGCGGCCGTGAACCGGGTGCGGTCGGCCGCGTGCATGAGGGCGGCGGCGCGTCGGCGTTCCGTCGCGTCGAGCACCGCCTCGTCCAGGATGCCGGCGGCGACATCCGAGACCCTCAGGAGCCAGAGGTCGAGTGAGCCGGGAGGTGGCAGCTCACGGGCGACCCACGGCAGTGTTCCTTCCACGGGGTCTCTCCTGTTCGTACTCGAAGGAGCCGACCGGGCGTCATGACCCTCCGGGCGCGGCGGGCAGGTCGTGCCTGCCGCGCAGGGGCCCGATCAGCAGCAACAGGGGGCTGACCGCGAGTCCGGCGGTCAGCAGCCACAACGTCGGCCGCAGTCCGAGCGCCGTGCCGAGCACGCCGCCGAGCAGGGAACCGAACGGAATGGCGCCGAAGTTCGCCACCGAGATGCAGGCCGTGATGCGGCCGAGCAGCTGCGGCGGGCAGTACCGCTGGCGGAACGCGCCCTGGATCACATTGGCGAGCACCACCCCGAGGGCGAGGAGCGCGCTGCCGGCCACGAGCGCGGCCAGCATCCAGCCCTGCCCCGCCATCGGGATCAGCAGGGCGAACGGGGCGGTGGCCGCGGTGGCCACCAGCAGCCCGCGTGCGGTGCCCCAGCGGGCGGTCACCCGCTTGGCGCCGGCCGCGCCCAGGATCCCGCCGACGCTGCTGGAGGCCAGCAGCCAGCCGGCCGCGCCCTCCGGCACGCCGAGCTGGCGGATCATGAACACGGGCAGGATCGCCTGGTACGCCGTCAGGAGCAGGTTGGTGACGGTGCCGTAGGCGGTCAGCACACGCAGGTACGGGTCGCGCACGGTGTGCCGGAGACCCTCGCCGATGTCCCGGCGCAGCGGGGTCCGCTCGCGGGAGGGCTCGGGCAGGGGTTCCCGGCTGCGGATGCCGAGCAGGCACAGCGCCGAGAAGACGAAGGTGCCGGCGTTGACCAGCAGGCCGGAGACCGCGCCGAAGGTCTGGGCGAGCAGACCGCCGCCGCCCAGGCCGGCCACCTGGGCGACCGACTCGCTGCCCTGCAGCTTGGCGTTGGCCTCCTGGAGCTGGTCCCGCTCGACGATGGACGGCACGTACACCTTGTACGAGATCCCGAAGAACACCGCGGCCAGGCCGTTGAGGAGCGCCACCACCAGCAGATGGGTCATGGTGAGCACGCCGAGCCACGCGGCCACCGGCACGCTCGCCAGGAGCAGCACCGAGGAGACGTTGCACACCAGCATCAGCGGGCGGCGCCGCATCCGGTCCACCCAGGCGCCGGCCGGCAGGCCGATCAGCAGCCAGGGCAGCCAGGGCGCGGCGGCCAGCACACTCACGCTGAGGGTGCTGGCGTTCAGGGTGACCACGGCGACCAGCGGCATCGCCACCGTGGTGATGTTGATGCCGACCCGGTTGGTGGTCTCACCGAGCCACAGCCGGCGGAAGTCGCGGTGGCGGGAGAGGGGGGTGCGGGCCGGGGCGGGCACCGGTGCGGCGGCGGTGGTGACGGTCTCGCTCATGCCCGCACCGCCCTGTCCACCTTGTCCACGGCATCGGTCAGCAGCTTCTCGGCGTCCGACCAGCGATCGCGGCGGACGGCGCACTCGGCGCGGTGGGCGTCGAGCAGGCGGCGCAGCGGCGGGAGTCCGTCGGCCCCCGGGCCGCCCCCGTGGACGCACGCGGCGACCACGTGGTCCGGGTCCAGGCCGCCGTCGAGGCCCGCGGTCTCCTCCAGCGACAGGCCCGAGCCGAGCGCGGCCAGCACGGTCTCGCCGACCTTGTGGTGCGCGGCGCGGAACGGCATGCCGTCCGCGACCAGGCGTTCGGCGAGGTACGTCGCCGCGGTGAACCCGTCCCGGGCCCGCTCGGACATGCGCTCGGGCCGCGGTTCGATGCCGGCCACGAGCAGCCGCAGCAGCGTCACCGCGTCGGTCGTGTCGCTCAGCCCCGGCCACAGGTGGCGCATGGCCTCGGTGCCGACGGCGATGGCGTTGGTGTAGCCGGCCGTGGTCATCGCCGAGGCCGCGCTCACGAAGGCGCCCAGACTCGCGCCGGCCCGGCCCTGGACGTGCTCCAGCAGGAACGGGTTGCGCTTCTGCGGCATCATCGAGCTGGAGCCGACCAGCGTGTCGGCGACCCGCAGCAGCGCCGTCTCCTCCGACGTCCACACGCTCAGGTCGCGGGCGACCCGGGCGAGGGTGACGCCGAGCACGGCGGACGCGGAGAGCAGGCTCAGCGCGAAGTCCCGGGAGGCCACGGCGTCCACGGAGTTGGTGGCCGCCCCGGTGAACCCCAGGAGCCTGGCGGTGCGTTCGGGATCGACGGGCACCGAGGTGCCGCCGACGGCCCCGGCGCCCAGCGGGTTGACGTCCAGCTGGCGTCCCGCGTCCAGGAGCTGGCCGTAGGCGCGCAGCACCGCGCCCGCGACGCCGGCCAGGTAGTGGCCGTAGGTGATCGGCACGGCGGGCTGCCCGTGGGTGTACGCCGGCATGGTGACGTGCGCGTACCGCTCGGCCCGGTCGAGGAGCACGGCGGCCAGCCGGTCCACGGCGTCCAGCAGGGCGAGGTAGGGGCCGCGGGCCTTGAGCCGGGCGGTGGTGGCGCCCAGGTCGTTGCGGGAGCGGCCGGTGTGCAGGACACCGCCGGTCTCGTCGCCCAGCCGCTCGATCAGCCAGCCCTCGTACGCCAGGTACACCCCGCGTGGCATCGGGCGCCCGCGCACCGGCCGGAAGTCGGCGGCGCGCAGCTCCTCCACCGCCCGCAGCAGCGCGGCGGCGCGGCCGGCGTCCACGACGCCGCGCTCGGTGAGCATGACCAGGTGGGCGCGGTCCACCTGGCTGATGCGGCGCAGCTCGGCGCCCAGCGGGTCCGCCGCGTCCTCGGACACGCGCTGGTCGTAGACGATGGCGTGCGCCTCGGGATCCAGCGCCGAGCTGAGCCGGCCGGTGTGGACGCCGTCGCGCGCGGGAGCGGTGGTCATGAGAGGTCCTCGGGGGTGAGAAGCGGCCGGTGTCCCCGGCGCCCGGAGGGGCGCGGGGTGGGGGTGCCGGGGTGGCGCCGGGCGGCTGCCCGGCCCTCGTGCGTCTCGGTGGCGCTCATGTCAGGGCCTCCTGCCGGTCCAGGGCCAGGGACGTCGGGGTGATCGCCCCCGCGAGGGCCTCCACCGCCCGGTCCGCGGCCCCGGCCGCCTCGGCGGGATGGTCCGCCACCGCGATGACATGGCCGAGCCGGCCGCGGAAGTCGGCGGCGGGGCCGACCGGTTCGCCCGGGGCGCGGTAGAGGACCGCCTCGACGACGCCGGGGACGGCACCGGCCCGGGTGACGGCGTCCGCGAGTCCGGGGGCCAGGATGCCGTCGCGGTCGGTGGTCAGGAAGCGGATCGAGGCGCGGCCGTACAGCGCGCGCTCCGGGTGCGCGGTACGCCCCAGGGCGGCCAGCACCTGGGCGCGGACCAGGTCGATCCCGCAGGCGCGGCGCACGAGTTCGGGGATCATGCCGCCGGCCAGCCGCGGGTTGACCTCGATCACCTTGGCGGCCGGGCCGTCGAGCCGCAGCTCCACGTGGGCCGCGCCCCAGCCGAGGCCGAGCGCCGTCACGGCCCGCACGGCGGTGCGCCGCAGCTCGCGCTCCAGGCCGGCGGGGAGCGCCGCCGGCACGTCGTGGCCGACCTCGACGAAGGCGGGCAGCGGGCCGACGTGCTTGGCGACGGTCACCACCGCCTCGGTGCCGAAGACCTCGACGGAGAACTCCGCGCCTGTCAGGTACTCCTCGACCAGGATCCGGCCGGGGGTCGCCACACCGCGTTCGTTCGTGGTGGTGGCCAGCAGTGCCCGCGCGTGCTCGGCGACCTCGTCGAGGTCCGAGCACAGCCGTACGCCCAGACTGCCCGAGCCCTGCACCGGCTTGACCACGACGGGCAGCCGGGTGGCCGCCGCCGACACCGCGGCGGCCTCGGTCGACACCACCGCGAAGCCCGGTACGCCCACCCCGGCGGCGGCGAGGATCCGCCGCTGCTCGGCCTTGTCCCGGCAGTCCCGCACCGCGTTTGCCGCGGGACCGGGCAGGCCCAGGCGGGACGCCAGCGCGGCGGCGGCCGGGACGTAGTACTCGGAGCTGGTCAGTACTCCGGCGACCGGCGTCTCGTCGGCGAGCCGGGTGGCCGCCGCCCACAGCCGGTCCGCGTCGGAGGTGTCGACCACGACGGTCCGCAGCCCGTCCTCGGCCGCGTAGGGGTAGCGTCCCGGGTCCTGGCACAACAGGACCGGCACGACACCGAGTTCGGCGGCCCGGCGGGCGAACAGCCGCCCGGTACCGGTGGTGTTGGACTCGACCAGGAGCAGCAGCCGGCCGCTCATGACGCGATCTCCGGCATCATCACGTCGTCGAAGCCGCGGCGCCCCCACAGCAGCCGGGACCAGACCGGCGGGGCGTCCAGGGGGTGGCCGACGGTGACGGGTTCGCCGCCGGGCGCGGGCGCGGGGACGATGCCCTGCTCACGCAGCCAGGCGTCGTTGTAGACGGTCGACTGGTAGCGGTAGCCCTCGTCGGGCAGCACCATCACGACGGTGCTGGCGGGGTTGCGGGCCGCCCACCAGGACGCCACCTGGAAGGACGCGCCGCTGGTCGGGCCCATGAACAGCCCGTGCCTGCGGTACAGCTCGTGGGTGGCGTGGAAGGCCTCGGGCGCGGTCACCCAGTGGGCCTCGTCGTACGCCGCGTGCCGCACGTTGCCCGGGTGGATGCTGCTGCCCAGGCCGCGCAGGGTGCGCGGGCCGTCCGGGGTGCCGAAGATGATGCTGCCGTGGGTGTCGACGCCGACGAGGTGCAGCTGCGGATTGCGGGGCCGCAGTGCGGCGGCGAGACCGCCCGTGGAGCCGCCCGAGCCGACCGGCCCCACCACGCAGTCGACGGCGCCGACGGTGCCGTCGATCAGGTCGGCGACGACACCGTAGGCCCCCGGGTTGTCGGGGTTGTCGTACTGGCCGGGGACGAACGCGTCCGGGTGCTGCCGGCACAGTTCGGCCACCCGGGCCAGCCGGGCGCCCTGGATGCCGCCGGGCTGGCCGGTGTGCTCGACGATCTCCACCGTCGTGCCGAGCATCTCCAGCCGGGTGCGCAGTTCCTGGTCGATGGCGGAGTCGCCGACGATGGTCAGCGGGTAGCCGCGCAGCCCGCACACCATGGCCAGGCCCAGTGCGAAGGTGCCGGAGGAGGTCTCGATGACCGGGGTGCCCGGGGTGAGCACCCCGGCGGCCTCGGCCCGGTCGATGATGAAGCGGGCGGGCAGCAGCTTCATCAGGCTGAAGGCGGCCGCGTACAGGTTGTCGGCCACCTTGATGATCCGTGGCAGCTCGGTGGCCTCCACGATCGAGGAGTGCGCCTTGGGAAGGGTCGTCGTCATGTCAGTCACCCGTTGTGTAGTTCCACTGCTCGTCGATACCGGTGCTCCGCAGGAGGTCCTGCGCCAGTGCGGTGCGCGTCTCGACGTCGGGATCGTCCCGGTCGAAGAGGAGCCCCGCGATGTCCCCGCTGTGGGCCACCTGCACGCCCACGGCGCCCGAGGTGCCCGCGATGTCCCGGATCCGGTCGAAGCCGGGGACCGGCAGGTGCCGCTGGTTGATCTCCGCGCTCGCCGTGGCCACCGAGCCGAGCAGCGCGACGTCCTTCATGTGGATGGCGTCCCGCAGCGTGTCCCGCAGTGCGGCGAACCGCTCGATCTCGGCCTCGTCGTAGCGGGCCGGCGGGAGGGCCAGCGTGTCGACGCCCTTGCCGCGGTTGGAGGGGCGCGAGCCGAAGCCCAGGACGCGCAGGGGTGGCATCCGGTAGCCGAAGTCCTCGATGACGGTGCCCTCGCGCTGCGCGAACAGCACGGTGGAGTCCTCGAACATCAGCGAGTCGGAGGCGGTCTCGGCGCGCACCGCGAGCCGGGCCACCTCGCGCGGCGGCAGCGGATCGGCGAACGCGTCCTTCACCGCCCAGATGGCCGACAGCACATCGCTGGTGGAGGAGCCGAAGCCCCGGCACAGCGGCACGTCCCCGGTCAGCTCCAGATGGCCGCCGACCGGTCCGGCGCCCGCCGGGACCACCGTCCGCACGGCCAGCTCGGCCGCCCGCCGCGCCTTGCCCTTCCAGTCCGGTGACACGGTGACCCCGGTGCCGGGTGCCGGCGTGAAGGTCGCCCGGGTGGTGTGAATGGTGCAGGGCAGCGTCACGAGTCCGCGCACGAGCCCGCCGGGGCCGGCGAAGACACCTTGCAGAATCTCGCCGTGATGGACGGGGGCCGAAGCTGCCCCGACACGCCAGTCGGAATGATCCACCATGTCCTTGACCTTCTGTTGCCGGTGAAGCCGTGACCTGCGGACACCCTTACGCTACGGAGGCCGGAACCCGCCTTCCGGCGGCAAGGGCGGCAGCTTGTGGGCGGTTGGCGGCGAGCCGCGGTCCGCACTCCGGGCGCACGAAAGCGCCCGGCCCCGCCGAGACGGCAGGACCGGGCGTTCACCGGACAGGCGGGACGGGCGCGCCCCCGGGGGCGCGGGGGCCGCGCGACCGGCCGCGACGGGCCGGCGGAAGACCGACGGCCGGTCGCGCCCCTCCCCTCGGCTCCCTCAGCTACGCACCCCCCGCAGCTGCTCGCCCAGCACCTTGCCGATCTCCCGCAGCGGCTCGGCGCCGGTCAGCTCCCAGTGTTCGCAGTCGATGTCGTGCTCCTCGACGTGGCCGGAAACGTAGGGTGCCCAGGACTCGGCGCCGGTGGCCGCGGCCGGCGTACGCCGGGCGTTGAAGAACACCACGTCGCCGCCGAAGCGCAGTTCGGGCACGTACCGGTAGCGCATGTGCAGATGCGCGGCCGTGGCCTCGACGACCGCGGCGGCCTGCACCGGGTCCAGGGCGCCCAGGATCGGGTCCGCACGCCGCAGCACGTCGGCGAGTTCGGCGGGGTCGGGCGCCGAGTCGGCGCACCGGACGTCGAGTTCGGCGCCGCGGGTGCCGAGGAAGGCGGTGAGGACCTCGCGTCCGTCGACGGCCGGGGCGGTGAAGCCGTCGGGCAGCGGATAGGCGTCCAGCAGTCCGAGCAGGGCCACCTCCTCGCCGAGCGCCTCCAGGCGGGCGGCGATCGCGTGCGCCACGAGTCCGCCGAAGGACCAGCCGAGCAGGTGGTACGGCCCGTGCGGCTGGACGGAGCGGATCTCGGCCACGTAGGTGTCGGCCATCTCCGCCATGGTCGCCGGCCGCAGCGCCGGGTCGGTCAGCTCCCGGGCCTGCAGGCCGATCAGCGGCCGGTCGAGGTGCTTGAGGAGTCCGGCGTAGCACCAGCTCATCCCGGAGACCGGATGGACGCAGAACAGCGGCGGCTCGTCCGACGCCGAGGCGGCCCGGATCGGCAGCAGCGTCTCCAGCGGGTCCCCGCCCGCGTTCTCGGCGATGTGCTCGGCGAGCAGGGCGGGCGTCGGGTGCTGGAACAGGTCCCGGATGGTCACCGGGGTGTCCCAGACCGCGCGGATCCGCCCGATGAGCCGGGTGGCGAGCAGGGAGTGCCCGCCGAGGTGGAAGAAGTGGTCGTCGATGGTGACCGAGGGGACGCCGAGCACGGCCGTGTACAGGCCGCACAGGATCTCCTCGGCCGGGGTGCGCGGTGCCCGCCCGCCGGTGGTCGCGGTCCGCGGCGGTTCCGGCAGTGCGCGCCGGTCCAGCTTGCCGTTCACGGTGAGCGGCAGGGCGTCGAGGGTGACCAGGGCGGCGGGCACCATGTACTCGGGCAGCGCGCCGGCCGCGTGCCGGCGCAGCTCGGCCGGGTCCAGCGGGTCCGCCTCGGCGTCGGCGGCCACCACGTAGGCCACCAGCCGCTTGTCGCCCGGCCGGTCCTCGCGGATCAGCACCGCGGCCTGCGCGACCGAGGGGTGCCGCAGCAGCGCCGACTCGATCTCACCGGGCTCGATACGGAAACCGCGCAGCTTGATCTGCTGGTCGGCCCGTCCCAGGTACTCCAGCGCGCCGTCCTGGCTCCAGCGGGCCAGGTCGCCGGTGCGGTACATCCGGGAGCCGGGCGCCCCGTGCGGGTCGGCCACGAACCGTTCGGCGCTCAGGCCCGGCTGGCCGATGTAGCCGTGGGCCAGGCCGTGCCCCGCGACGTACAGCTCCCCGGGCACGCCCGGCGGCAGCAGCCGCAGGTCCCCGTCGAGGACGTAGGCGTGCTTGCCGGTGAGGGGCCGGCCGATGGGGATGGCGGGGGCGGGCGCGGTGATGGTGTGGGCGGTGGTGAAGCCCATGCTCTCCGCCGGGCCGTAGCCGTTGACCAGGTGCAGGTGGGGGTGGTCGGCCAGGGCCTTGGCGGTGTGCGCGGGCGAGGCCGCCTCGCCGGCCGTCATCGCCTCCCGCACCTGGGAGAAGACCGCCGGGTGCTCGTCGAGCATGTGGTTGAACAGGCTCGCCGACATCTGCAGCGTGGTGATCCGGTGCTGCTCCACCAGCTCCGCGATGCGGTGCGGGTCGGTGTGCTGGCCGGGTTGCAGCACGCACACCCCGCCGTGCAGCAAGGGCCCGAACACCTCCAGCGCGAACGCGTCCCACGACACCGGGCTGCTCTGCAGATAGGTCTGCTCGGGACCGAAGTTGAGGTAGTCCGGTCCGATGAAGGTGGCCGCCAGCGCCCGGTGCGAGGCCGCGACTCCCTTGGGCACCCCGGTCGAACCCGAGGTGAACATGACGCACGCGGTGGCCTCCGGGTGCCCGCCGGTCTCCACGGCCGTGCCCGGCAGGGCGCTGACCGCCGGCGCGTCCTCGGTCAGGTCGATCAGCGGCGCCGCGGTGGGCAGCGCCACCAGGTGGCTCTGGGTGACCAGGGCGGACGGCCGGGTCTGGGCCAGCACGGTGGTGAGCCGGTCGGCCGGGAACTGCGGGTCCAGCACGGTGTACCCGGCGCCGGCCTTCAGCACCGCGAGGATGGTGGCGATCAGGTGCGGGGAGCGTTCCAGGTGCAGGGCGACCAGGCTGCCCGGGACGACGCCGCGCGCGGTCAGGTGCCGGGCCAGCCGGTTGGACCACACGTCCAGTTCGGCGTAGGTCAGCCGCTGCTCCTCGTACACCAGCGCGAGGGAGTCCGGGGTACGGGCCGCCTGCCCGGTGAACAGCCCGTCGAGGCCCAGGGCCGGGGCCGTCGTGGGCCGGCCGCTCCACTCCCGCACCCGCTCCCGCTCGTCCCCGGACAGCAGCTCCAGGGCGGTCACCGGCAGTTCGGGGGCGGCGACGGCGGCTTCCAGCAGGCGGACGAGCCGGTCCGCGGTCGCCTCGATCGTCCGCGCGTCGTACAGGTCGGTGGCGTACTCGACGGTGATGTCCAGGCCGCCCGGCTCGCCCGCCGCGTCCCGGTGCTCGGCGAACGCGAAGGTCAGGTCGAACTTCGCGACCGAGGCCGACGGGAACAGGAACTGCCCGTCCAGACCGCCGAGCCGGGGTGCCTCGGCGGCGGCGTCGCCGACGGTGAGCATGACCTGGAAGAGGGAGTGCCGGGCCGTGGTGCGCTCGGGGTTGAGGACCTCCACGAGCCGGTCGAAGGGCAGGTCCTGGTGGGCCCAGGCACCCAGGTCGGTCTCCCGGACCCGGTGCAGCAGGTCCCGGAAGCTGGGATCGCCGGTCAGGTCGGTGCGCAGGACCAGGGTGTTGACGAAGAACCCGACGACATCGTCCAGCTTCTGGTCGGTGCGGCCGGCGACGGGGGAGCCGAGCGGGATGTCGGGCCCGGCGCCGGAGCGCGAGAGCAGGGTGGACACGGCGGCCTGCGCGACCATGAACAGGGTGGCGCCGGTGTCCTGGGCCAGGGTGGTGAGCGCCCGGTGCAGCCGGGCGTCGCCGTGCACGGTGTGCGTGGTGCCCCGGTTGGAGGGTGTCGCCGGGCGGGCCCGGTCGGTGGGGAGGGTGGCCTCCTCCGGCAGCCCGGCCAGCGCCTTCGTCCAGTAGCCGAGTTGGCGGTCCTCGTCCTCGTCGATGAGCCGCTGCTGCCACAGCGCGTAGTCGGCGTACTGGACCGGCAGCGGCTCCCAG
>NZ_WWJT01000703.1 GCF_009865385.1 Streptomyces sp. SID486
GGGCGCGGGCAGGGCCTTGCGGTCCACCTTGCCGTTGCCGGTCAGCGGGATCGCGTCCATCGGCACGAAGACCGACGGGACCATGTACTCCGGCAGCGCCGAACCGGCGTGCCGGCGCAGGTCCTTGAGATCGAGGGCGGAGTCCGCGGCCACGAGGTAGGCGACGAGGCGCTTGTCGCCGGGCCGGTCCTCGCGGACGGT
>NZ_WWJT01000704.1 GCF_009865385.1 Streptomyces sp. SID486
AGCGCGACCGGCTCCTCCTCCGCATCCTGGTCAGGAGCCTGTTCGAGGATGATGTGCGCGTTGGTACCGCTGATACCGAAGGAGGAGACGCCCGCCCGGCGGGGTTCCTCGGTGTTCGGCCAAGGGGTTGCCTCGGTCAGCAGTTCCACGGCGCCCGCAGACCAGTCGACGTGGGAAGACGGCTCGTCCACGTGCAGGGTGCGCGGCAGCAG